>PCTH01000040.1 GCA_002771475.1 Candidatus Omnitrophica bacterium CG22_combo_CG10-13_8_21_14_all_43_16
TTAATTAAAGGGAATTTACGATAGGATGAAAAGATATGAGTACTGCGCGTGAGATAAGGCATAATCATTTTAAGCAGTTTTCGAGATTGGCGCCGGAAGAGCAACTTATGCAGGCGCTTAACGCAGGGCATTCTTTATGGCAAATTATGCCTAAGGATTCCAAAAGATACGCAGAAGGATTGCGAAATGGCTGGAAAAAACATCTTTCCCGTTCCAAAAGTTCCGCTAAAAGTTCTTAAACTGCTTGCCGCAGAAAAAATCCCGTTTGTCATTGTCGGAGGCGCGGCTATAGCGCTGCACGGTATTCCTCGGGCTACGCTGGATATAGATATTGTAGTGCCGGCAAAAGCAGATACGGCAGGCAAACTTTTTTCAGTGATGCAGAATAAAGGCCTTTTAAGCCGTGATAAATATATCTTTAGTATTATAGACAGGCCGCATTTGTTAATCGGCCAGTGGGTAACGCTGCAAGATAAAAGCGGCATGGAGTTTATTGATATATTCTTTGAAAGCGAAAAAGGGTTCGATCGTCTTTTAAAGCGGGCGAAAAAAATAAAAGGAGCTAGTTTTAATTTTTATATCGCATCTTTAAACGATCTTGAAAAAATGAAAAAAATATCAGCCAGGGCCATAGACCTAGCTGATATTGTTTTGATCAAGGAAAAGAGAGGCAAGAAAAAATAGGAGGATTTATGCAGGCAGTGAGTTTAGCGTTAAAGAGGGTAAAAGAAGCATCATTGGCAAATAAAATTATTCTGGCGTTTGGCATGGCTGTACTGACATGGATACTGGCGCAGGTGAAGCTGTTTTTGCCAGGGACTCCTGTGCCTGTTACATGCCAGACATTCGCAGTGCTTTTGGCGGGCATTGTCCTGGGGAGATACTGGGGCGGGATAAGCCAGATAATCTACGTGTCTTTATTCGCGGGATTTGGCGCTATCATGGGGCCTACGGGCGGTTATTTACTGGGCTTTGTTTTGGCGGCGCTTTTTGTAGGGTACGTTACGGATAAATATAACCGGTCAAAGGGATTTTACCAGATGCTCGGGATCCTGATGTTTGCTAATTTTATTTTGATCTATCTTCCGGGCATAATTCAACTCAATATATGGCTTTATTTATTTAAAGGCGCGCCTCTGAATTTCAGCCAATTAGCCTACGCAGGCGTAGCGCCTTTTATAGCAGGCGATGTAATCAAGATAGTAAGCGCCGCATTGATAGCCAAAGCATTAAAATAAACCGCATACCGGGTTTCTTATCGCAGGAGTTAAAATGGAAAAATTACCTGAATTAGGAAAAATACACCCTGATTTTTTCAATAGGGTCATATATCCCAGATTAGGCAAAAAAGATAAGTCTGTCATGGTCGGGCCTCAGCACGGGGTGGATTTCGGGGTTATTGACCTCGGGGATAAAGTCCTGGTATTGTCAGCAGACCCTTTTTACATAGCAAAAGAACTGGGCATGGAAAAGGCGGCGTGGTTTGCGATACATATTTTAGCATCTGACGTGGCAGTAAGCGGTATAGCGCCTAAATACCTGGCAGTGGACCTGAATCTTCCGCCGGAAATGACAGAAGACGAGCTTACCAGGATGTGGGATACCGTGCATAAGGAATGCGAAAAATTAGGGATAACAATAATTACGGGCCACACAGCGAGATACGCAGGCTGTAATTATCCCATGGTCGGAGGGGCTACTGTATTCGGGATCGATAAAAAAGAAAAATTAATAGCACCCAGGTGCATGCCGGGCGACGCTATTGTGATCTCAAAAGGGCCGGCTATTGAGACGACAGGCCTTATGTCAGCGTATTTCCCGAAATTCCTTGAAGAAAAATACGGAAAAGATTTTGTAAAAAAAGCGCAGGATATTTATTACCAGATGTCTACCGTGAAAGACGCATTGATTGCGGCAAAGGTCGGCGGGATTACTGCCATGCACGATGCCACTGAATGCGGGATATTCGGAGGGCTTTATGAAATGGCAATGCATAGCAATGTCGGAATGGATATCTATCTGGACGAAATAGTCTTACAGGATGAGGTCAAGAAGACCTGCGAATGTTTTGATATAGACCCGTATAAAGCGATAAGCGAAGGCACGCTTTTGGCTACGGTCAATAAGAAGAAGGCAAAAGATGTGGTTAAGGCGCTGAATGATGAATCTATCCCAGCCAGTATCGCGGGAGAGGTTACTGAAGAAGGGCGCGGCATCAATATTATCGAAAAATCCGGTAAACGCAAACTGGAACATCCGAAGATAGATCCTTTCTGGATAAAGTTCGAAGAATATCTTAAAAAATCATGAAGCGGCTGCATGTGTTTTATCACGGGCGCGTGCAAGGAGTGGGGTTCAGGTATAGCGCCCAGTATCTTGCTACGAACCTTGGCCTAGGAGGCTGGGTTAAAAACCTGGCGAATGGCAGTGTGGAAATAATCGCGGAAGGAAGCGAAGCGGAAATTAAAAAGTTCCTGGACGAGATTTCAAAAGGCGAGCTCGGCCATTATATCAAAGATACGGAATTATCATGGGAAAAACCTACGGGCAAATTTAAAGATTTTGATGTAAGATTTTAGATATGAAAAAAGATATAAAGAAAAAAATAGAAGAGCTGAGAAAAAAGATAGCCCTCCATAATAAAAAATATTATGTGGATAATAAGCCTGAGATCCCTGATTCTGCGTATGACGGGCTTATGGACGAGCTTAAAAAACTGGAAGAGGCCCATCCTGAATTTATATCCCAGGATTCCCCCACTCAGAGAGTGGGCGGAGAAGCGCTGAAGGAATTTAAAACAGTAAAGCACAGGGTTCCCATGCTCAGTATGGATAATACCTATTCTTCCGAGGAGATAATAGAGTTTGACGAACGCGTGAGAAAGAACCTCGAGGTTGATAAACTGGGTTATGTGGTCGAATTAAAAATAGACGGGGTCAGCATATCGCTTCTTTATGAAAAAGGGAGATTTATCTGCGGCGCTACGCGGGGCGACGGGGTAAAAGGCGATGACGTTACCCTGAATTTAAAGACCATAAAAAGCCTTCCGCTTAAATTAGAATTTAAAAAAGGCATATCAGCGCCTGAATTATTTGAAGCAAGGGGCGAGGTGTATATGCCCAGCAGGATATTCGCGGGCATTAATGAAGAAAAGGAAGAATTAGGGGAGGAGCTTTTCGCGAATCCCAGGAACGCTGCAGCCGGATCTTTAAAACTGCTGGACAGTTCAATGGTCGCCGCGAGGCATCTGGATATGTGGATATACGGGATCGGCTATATAGAAGGGGGCGAATTTAAGGCTCAGTCTGAAGCGCTTGATTTTTTAAAAGACAGCGGTTTTCCCGTGAATCCGCACATTAAAAAATGCAGTTCAATAAAAGAAGTAATCGAATATTGCAACCAGTGGCAGGAGAAGAGGCGCAAGCTTGATTATGACATAGACGGAATGGTCATAAAGGCGGATTCTTTTTCGCATCAGAGGGCGCTGGGCGAGACATCCAAAAGCCCGAGATGGATGATAGCGTATAAATTCCCGGCTGAAAGAAAAGAGACTGTGCTGGAAGATATACTTGTGCAGGTGGGAAGGACAGGCACGCTGACGCCGGTAGCGGTTTTAAGGCCCATAGAGCTGGCTGGGTCTACTGTAAGCAGGGCGTCTTTACATAACCAGGATGAGATCGGCCGTAAAGATGTAAGGATAGGGGATCATGTGCTGATTGAAAAAGCAGGCGAGATTATTCCTCAGATAGTCAGCGTGGTAAAAAATAAGCGTAATGGCGCTGAGAAAGAATTTTTTATGCCCAAAATTTGCCCTGCCTGCGGAAGCGCTGTAAAAAAACTCAAGAATGAGGTGGCGCTCAGGTGCGAAAACATGAGCTGTCCCGCTCAATTAAAAGAAAGGATCAGGCATTTCGCTTCAAGAGATGCGATGGATATAGAAGGGATGGGCGATAGTATAGTGGCCCAGCTGGTGGATAATAAAATGATAAAAGATTACGGGGATGCCTATGGCTTAAAACATAAAGAAGTGGCGGATCTGGACAGGATGGCTGATAAATCCGCCGCAAATCTTATCAGCGCTATAGAAAAGAGCAAATCCAATACGTTGAACAGGCTGGTATACGGCCTGGGCATAAGGCATGTGGGGGTAAGAAGCGCGTGGATACTCGCGTCCAGATTTAAGACCCTTGCCAGGCTGGCAGAAACAAGCATGGAAGAGCTCCAGGGTATCAATGAAATAGGGCCTGTGATGGCTGAGAGCATATATAATTTTTTCAGGACAGAAGAAAATAAAAAACTTATCGAGAAGTTGAAGCGTAACGGAGTGAATACGGAGGAAAGAGGCGTTTCTTCAAAGTCTAAGGATCTCGAGGGAAAGACTTTTGTCGTCACGGGTTCCATGGAAGGCTTTTCAAGAAACGAGATAGAAGAACTTATACGAAGCCGGGGAGGCAATGCCTCTTCAAGCGTGAGCAAAAATACAGATTATGTGGTGGCGGGCAAAGACCCGGGCTCCAAGTTTGAAAAAGCAAAGCAGTCCGGCGTAAAAATCATAAACGAACAGGAATTTAAAAAGCTCATTGCGGGCGCAGGGAGAGATATATGAATAAATTTTGGAGATATGCGGCAATAATTTTATTATGCGCGTCTATCGCGGGGTGCGCAGGGATGCAGAGAAAGTTTGCCCGCAAGAAAAAACAGGAAGAGAAGCCGCTGCCTATTGTCACGACATACGACTACGCAAAAGAGCAAAGGGTGGACGAACTTTACAAGAAAAGGTTTTTATTCTGGAAATCATGGCAGGGTGAATTGATCGACAGGATGGGGGACGGTTATAAAAAGAGGACAGAGTGTTATTACGAGTTGATGCAAAATCTGCTTGAGATGCAGAAATATCTTAATGACCAGAAATACAATGAGCTGGGAGTTTTTATAACAGAAATAAAATCCGTGGATCCAGCCGTTAAAAAAATCGACCTTAGAGGCAGCGAGCAATACCGGATTACCCAGGTTTTAGAAAAAACAAAGCGGCTGATAGATAAAAGATTTTCCTATACCAAAGTGAAGGATTTTCTGGAATTAAGGAAGTAGACAGTGTTTATAAAAAAGATAATCGTAGGCCCGCTGGAGTCAAACTGCTATCTTTTCGGGGATGAAGCCACGAAAGAGATCTTTGTAATAGACCCGGGCGGAGACTACAGGGAAATCAAAAGCGTTATAGATAAAAACGGCATGAAGCCTAAGGCCGTTATCAATACCCACGGCCATGGAGATCATATAGGCGCCAATAAGGAGTTCGGCATCCCTGTGTGGATACACCGGCTGGACGCTGATTTTTTGATGGATCCTTCCAAAAACCTGTCAGGCGCATTCGGATTTTTTCTCAAAACAAAGACCGCATCAAGGCTAGTGGAAGACAAGGATATTTTGAATATAGGCAAATACTCTCTTGAGGTTATCCATACCCCGGGCCACACGCCCGGGTCTATCTGCCTCAAAGCCGAGAGCGTCATATTTACAGGGGATACGCTTTTTTGCGAAGGCATCGGCAGGACAGATTTCGCGTACGGTTCAGAGGAAGATATAATGGATTCTATAAAAGAAAAATTATTTACGCTGAAAGATGACTATGTTATTTATCCCGGGCACGGGCCGAGCTCAACAATAGGAAACGAAAAAACAAGTAATCCATTTGTTATCTAACCATCTCCACCGCGTAGGTGGGGTTTAAACCCCACCTACGCGGTGTCTTATGCATGATTTATGAATGAACTGATCGAACAATTTTTAAGCTATATATCCGTTGAAAGGGGCATGGCGAATAATACGCTCAGCTCTTACAAAAGGGACCTTGCCAGATTCGCTGATTTTTTGAAATCCAAAAAAATCGATTCCATAGACAAGGTTTCCAGGCAATTGATCAATGCATTCATGATGGCGGAAAAAGAAAGAGGCCTGGGGTCTAACTCTATTTCAAGAGAGCTCGCCTGCATAAAAAGTTTTTTCAAATTCCTCCTGAAGGAAAATATATTAAAGGAAGACGCCGCGACTATTATCGAATCGCCTAAATTATGGAAAAAGCTCCCGTTTACCTTGAGCATCAGCGAGGTCGAGGTTTTATTGAATGCCCCGAACGTCAGGGATCCCATGGAGATGAGGGACAAGGCATGCCTGGAACTCATGTATGCCACAGGCATGAGGGTTTCGGAGCTGGTGAACCTGAAGATGGACGATATCAATATGGGGGTCGGTTTCGCCAAATGCTTCGGAAAAGGCTCAAAGGAAAGGATAGTGCCTTTCGGAAAAAAAGCGAAAGAGAGCATTGAGCGTTATCTGGAAAAATCCAGGCCGCAATTCCTTAAAAAAAAGATCTCAAACTTTTTATTTTTAACCAGGCTGGGCAAGCCCATGTCCCGCCAGACTTTCTGGAAGATTATCAAAAAATACACAAAAATAGCCAGGATCAAGAAAAAGATCACGCCTCACAGCCTGAGGCATTCTTTTGCCACGCATATACTGGAAAGAGGCGCTGATCTGAGGATAGTGCAGGAAATGCTGGGGCATTCTGATATTTCCACCACGCAGATTTATACGCACGTGAGCAAGGACAGGTTAAAATCGATTCATCAAAAGTTCCACCCGAGGCCGTAAAAATGAAAGATGATATTTTAAAATCCATAAGAGGCTATCTGGAGATGGAAAAGGAAAGCGGCGTATCCGAATATCTTTTTTCATCGAAGCCTAAAGATATCAGGCTGAATTTGGTTAAAAACGAGGTATCCGGATGCCAAAAATGCCCTCTGGGAAAGATGCGCACAAAAAGCGTATTTGGATCCGGCAGTATTAACGCAAAACTTATGTTTGTAGGAGAGGCGCCCGGCCATGAAGAAGATGTCCATGGAATACCTTTTGTGGGGGAGGCAGGCATGCTTCTGACAAAAATAATAGAAGCGATGGGCATTAAAAGAGAGGATGTCTATATCTGCAATATTTTAAAATGCAGACCCCCGCACAATAGAAACCCTCTGCCTGACGAAATCTCCGCGTGTATGGATTATCTTTATAACCAGATAGAGATGATAAGGCCCAGGGTAATATGCGGGCTTGGAAAATTTGCAAGCCAGACCCTCCTGAACATAGAAATCCCCATAAGCAAATTAAGAGGCAGCTGGCATGAATACAGGGGCATAAAATTTATGCCCACGTATCATCCCGCGTATCTTCTGCGCAATCCAGCGGATAAGAAACTTGTCTGGAAAGACATGAAAAAAATAATGGAAGCGCTGAATGGGTAATTATAAGTTTGCCGATATAGTTATTAACAGGCCCATAGAAGGGCCTTTTACGTATTCTATCCCGGGATCCCTTAAAGATGACGTTAAAGCAGGAAGCGTAGTAGAGGTGTCTTTCGGAAATAAGGTAGTTATAGGTTATGTGGTGGGGCTTTCTGATAAATGCGACATAGAAAAGATCAAGCCGATCAGCGGCCTTGTAGATAAAAAACTGTGCCTGACCCCGGATATATTGGAACTTACAAAATGGATCTCAGATTATTATTATTCCTCCTGGGGGGAGGCGATATCAGCCGCTGTGCCGGGCGTGCTTAAAAAAGGCATCTCCATAAAAAGGCATAGAAAAGAAAAACAGGAAGAAGGCTCGCCCGAATTTGAATTTATAGACGGTTCTGATACGCATCTTATGCCCAACAGGGAGCAGCAAGAGGCGCTTGATTCCATAATGGGTTCAATGGATGCCAAAAGCCACAGGGTTTTTCTCCTGCACGGAGTGACAGGGAGCGGCAAGACAGAGGTTTATCTCCAATCAATCGCCCACGCGTTAAAGCTCGGGCTCTCCAGCATAATACTCGTGCCTGAGATTTCGCTTACCCCGCAGACCGTGGCGCGTTTTAAATCAAGATTCGGAGATAAAATAGCAGTGCTGCATTCAAGGCTTCTCGGCTCCAAGCGCGCTTCTGAATGGCATAGAATAAATTCCGGAGAAGCCCGGATAGTCATAGGCGCGCGCTCAGCTATATTCGCGCCTGTTAAAAATCTGGGGCTGGTAGTAGTGGACGAGGAACACGAGACGTCCTATAAACAGGAAGACGCCCCGAGATACAATGCCAGGGACGCGGCGATAAAAAGGGCTGAGATATCAAAGGCTATCGTGATACTCGGGAGCGCCACTCCGTCACTGGAATCTTTTTATGCGGCTAAGAACGGACGATTTACCCTTATAGAACTTTCCGAAAGGATAGATTCCAGGCTTTTGCCTGCGGTTGATATAGTGGATATGCGCGAAGAAATGACCAGGGCCAAAAAGGTGCCTATATTTTCGCAGAAGCTCAGGGAATGGATAGAAAAGGATATCAGCGAGAGAAAACAAGTCATACTTTTTTTAAACAGGCGAGGGTTCTCGACATTTATAAATTGCAGGAAATGCGGCTATGTCATTAAATGCAAGCGCTGCAGCGTCAGCCTTACATATCATTTTGATAAGAAAAAATTAATATGCCATCATTGTAATTTCAATATGGAACCGCCCCAGATATGCCCTGAGTGCAACGCGGCTTATCTGAAATACTGGGGCCTTGGGACTGAAAAGGTTGAAAGCGAGCTCAACAGGTTTTTCCCCCAGGCCGCCATAGCGCGCATGGATACGGATTCTACCCATAAGAGGGGCAGTCACGATAAGGTGCTTTCGAGATTCAAAGACGGGCATATAGATATTATTATAGGGACGCAGATGATAGCCAAAGGCCTGGATTTTCCAAAGGTTACTCTTGTAGGGGTTATATCAGCCGACACAGCCTTGAATCTGCCTGATTTCAGGTCAGCTGAACGCACATTTAATTTATTGACCCAGGTTGCGGGCCGGGCAGGAAGGAGCAATCTGGGAGGCAGGGTGATAATACAGAGCTACACGCCTCAGCATTATTCAATACAGGCTGCGAAGACGCATGATTATAATGCGTTTTATGACAAAGAGATAAACTTACGCAAAGAATTGAATCTGCCGCCGTTCTGCCATATGGTCAGCCTTACCCTCAAGGGAAGGAGAGAGGAAAGGGTTTTTAATGCCTGCGATAGTTTGAAAGCTGATATTGAAAAGGCGGACAGGTCTAAAAATATAAAAATCCTCGGACCGGCGCCTTCTCCGATTTCAAAAATTAAAGGTTTTTATAGATGGAATATATTTCTTAGAGCGGAATCGGTAAAAGATATTACATGCATTTTGAAAACTGTGTTAGGTAAGAACAGAATCCAGGGGATTATCATAACAGTGGATGTGGACCCGTCTTAGAGGTAGATCCAATTGCCGGTAAGATTACTTCTTTCGTCCATTATTATGGTTTGGCCGCTATAAGTGCCGCCTAATCTGGTAGCAGTGGCTATAAAGCTGTTGGATGTGGGGGTGGTTATAACAAATGACCAGTATGTCTGAGTCAGGTTTATATCAAGATCCGACAAATTGGTCGTGTAATATTCTCTTTCCGCGTAATAAATTTTTTCCCCTGTCTGAATATGCCCCATGCCTGCCCTTGCTTCGCCGCCTTTTGCTTTCTCGATTGAAGCTGCGAATTGGGGCGTGCCTATAGAAGCTAATATACCGATAATTATAACTACTATAAGGACTTCTACCAGCGTAAAGCCTCTGCTGCGGTATTTTTTAATTTCCGAATTCATGTTTAAGAGTCCCCAGGGCGTCAAGATTTTTAAAGGACCTCAGGACTTCCGCATCGCTGGGGTTTATTTTCAGGGCTGATTCGTAGATTGCCTTAGCATTGCGGTAATCCTCTTTTTTAACATATAGCTCGCCGAGTTTTTTAAGCACGTCTATATCCTTGGGATTAGCAAGCCTTGCCTCTTCCAGGTTGGTTATCGCGTGGAGCGCCATACCTTTTTTATAAAATATATCAGCTATTTTTTTCAATATTTCGGAATCATTCGGATTAGAGGCTATTATCTTTTCAAGTGTTTCCAGGGAGCCGGGGATATTGTCTTTTTTCAACATGCCATCCGCCTGCATTGTAAAGAATAACTTGCTGATAGGGCTTGTAATAGACGGCTTGGAGCCTTCCAATTTTTTCCGGAGAGATAGATGCAGGTAACGCCTGGCTTCCAGGTTGTCATATTGAAAGGAAACTATCCTGGAAAAAATTTCAACGGCGTAATCGTAGTTTTGCTTTTCGAATGCCAGAAGGCCTTTATTGTGAAATTCTTTCAGTTCCTGTTCGGTCATCATATGCAATAAGTTTACAATAATCTTATATGATTGTCAAGACAGAAGAGGTGTGGTAAAATTAAAAACATGGCAAAACTAGAGATAAAGATATACCCGGACCCTGCGCTGCGGAAAAAAGCAAGGCTGGTGGGAAAGGCGGGGGATGATGAGCGCAGGCTCGCTTATAATATGATAGAGACAATGCGCGCCAGCAATGGAGTCGGCCTGGCAGCTCCGCAGGTGGGAATCAGCAAGCGCATTATAGTCGTCGAAGATGTTGAAGGCGATAACAGCGCTGCCTTGACGCTAGTCAATCCTAAAATAACCCGGAAAAAAGGCAAGGCGAAATTCTGCGAAGGCTGTTTGAGCCTGCCAGGAATTTCCAATGATGTGGTGAGGCCGGAATTCATTACAGTAGAGGCGCTTAATCTTGACGGGGATGAGCTAGAAATAAATACAGGCGGGATCCTTGCCAGGATACTACAGCACGAGATAGACCATCTGGACGGGATAGTTTTTATAGATAAAATAGGATTCTTGAAACGCAAAAAAATCATCAAGCAGCTCGGCGCAAAAGTCTGCATGGAGCTTTAATATGAAAATTGTATTTTTTGGAAGTTCCGGTTTTGCGGTGCCCATACTGGAAGCCCTCGTTAAGAGCGAGGATGTTATGCTGGTTGTTACCCAGCCTGACAGGGAAAAAGGCAGGTCTCTTAAAATAGCGGCTACTCCTGTAAAGTCAAAAGCAGAAGAACTCGGGATAAAGGCATTCCAGCCTGCCAAAGTAAATACAAAAGAATCAGTGGAGTTTCTTAAAAAGTTTAATGCGGATTTATTTGTTGTGGTTAGTTTTGGGCAGATCCTGTCAAAAGCCGTATTGGACTTGCCAAAATTGTATTGCCTTAATATCCATGCCTCGCTTCTGCCGAAATACAGAGGCGCAGCGCCTATAAACTGGGCGATAGCGAACGGCGAAAAAGAAACAGGCGTGACTATTATGCGCATGAATGAAAAGATGGACGAGGGCGATGCCGCGATTAGAGGGGTTTTACCTATAACGGGCCAGGACGATGCGGTTATATTGTCTGAAAAACTTTCGATAAAGGGCGCAGGGCTTTTACTGGAAGCAGTCAGATTAGTCAAAGAGAATAAAATAGAATTTACTGCGCAGGATAATAAAAAGGCAAGTTATGCGCCAAAACTTAAAAAAGAAGACGGGCTTATTGATTGGAATCTGAGCGCTGAGGAAATTTCCTGCCGCGTCAGGGCATTTGCGCCATGGCCGGGATGTTTTACTTATTTGGATAAGAAAATACTTAAGATATGCAAGGCAATGCCAGAGATAGAAAAATCTATCCAATTGCCTGGCAAACCCGGCGCTATTGTGGAATTTAATAAGAAAGGCATGCTTGTTAAAACCGGCAGAGGCATTTTAAACATACAAGAGCTTCAATTGGAAGGCTCGCGCAGGATGACCACCGAAGAATTTATAGCCGGGCACAAGCAACTTTCTTCAAGCGTATTTTTTTCCTTGCGCGGATGATATTTAATGGTATAATGAATTCGCATTTTTAAAATATTAAAGAGGTTTTATGCCGGAACTGAGAAGAGATCCTGTAATAGGAAGATGGGTCATAATATCCACTGAGAGGGCTAAAAGGCCTAATGATTTCAACATCAAGCATACGGACGAGCCTGAGATGGAATGCCCTTTCTGCGAAGGCCATGAGAAAAAAACCCCCACGGAGATCTTCGCAATAAGAAAACCAGGCACAAAAAAAGATACGCCGGGCTGGAACGTGAGGGTAGTGCCGAGTATCTCTCCGAAATTCAAAATAGAAGGGGAAATGGATAGGCGCGGGGTAGGGATGTATGATGTCATGAACCCATTAGGCGCGCACGAAGTGATAATAGAATCCCCCGGGCACCTTACCGATATATATCAATTGACAGAATCTGAAATACAGGATGTCATCAATACCTCTATTTACCGCATCAGCGAACTCGAAAAAGATATTCGTTTTAAATACTGCCTTTTATTTAAAAATCACGGATTAAAAGCAGGCGGCAGCAAGAAAACCAAACACCTCAGGTCCCAGCTGATCGCGACCCCTGTTACCCCTACAAGGGTCAAGGAAGAACTCAGGGGTTCGAGATTTTATTTTGAATATAAAGAAAGATGTATTTTCTGCGATATTATACGCCAGGAAATAGAGGCAGGCGCAAGGGTTATAATGGACACGAAAACCATGGTGGCGATCGCGCCTTTTGCCTCGAGGTTTCCTTTCGAGATATGGATAATGCCCAAGATCCACAGGACGGATTTTATGAACATGCAGGCCGATGAGATAAAAGATCTCGCGGATGTTTTAAAGACGGTATTTGCAAAACTTTCAAAGGCATTGAATGATCCGCCGTATAATTATATGCTGCACACAGCTCCTTTCAGGCGGTCAAAGAGGCCGGGTTATTGGCATACAATAGAAGAAGATTATCACTGGCATATAGAAGTTATGCCGAGAATCACCCAGGTGGCCGGCTTTGAGTGGGGATCAGGATTTTATATAAACCCGACTCCTCCTGAAGAAGCGGCTAAATATTTACGAGAGGTAACTTTATAATGGGCCAATTGCGCAGAGATCCTATAACAGGAAGATGGGTGGAAGTGGCTATTTCAAACCCTAAAAAATGCGACGAGTTTGACATGAAACCGCAGACCAAAAAAGGCGGGACATGTCCTTTTTGCCCGGGAAACGAAAAAATGACCCCGCCGGAAATAGAGGCTGTAAGGGATATTAAAACAAGGCCTGATACGCCGGGATGGACAGTAAGGGTGGTATCGAATAAATTCCCCGCATTAAAGATAGAAGGCGATATAGACAGGCGGGCCATAGGCATGTTTGATATGTCAAACGGCATCGGCGCTCATGAAGTTATAGTTGAAAACCCGGACCACAGTAAAGATTTGGCTGACCTGACCCAGGATGAGATAACCAACGTGATATCAAAATATAAATCAAGGAGCATAGACCTGGAAAACGACGCAAGATTCAGATATATCCTGCTTTTTAAAAATCACGGAGAATCTGCGGGCGCGTCCCTGGAGCATTCGCATACCCAGCTTGTGGCGCTGCCTATTGTTCCAAAAAGGGTTAAGGAAGAACTAATAGGAGCCCAGAATTATTTTAGACATAGGGAAAGATGTGTTTTTTGCGACATGATAGCCCAGGAACAGCAGGATAAAGAAAGAATAATTTTTGAGAACAGGCATTTTATAGCATTTTGCCCTTTTGTGTCCCGTTTTCCGTTTGAGATGTGGTTATTGCCGAAAACGCACAACTCTGAATTTAAATCTATCGATGATTCTGCGATTTATGATATGGCAGGCGCTTTAAAAGAAATTCTTTCGAGGCTGAAATTGAGGCTGAATGATCCCGCGTATAATTTTATAATTCACACAGGGCCTATAAGGGATGGCGTATACGAAGAGTATCATTGGCATCTTGAGATAATGCCGAAATTGACAAATGTGGCTGGTTTTGAATGGGGTTCAGGGCTATATATAAACCCCTCCTCGCCTGAAATAACCGCTAAGTGTTTGAGAGAAGCCTGCGCAGCAAAGTAAAACCTAATTAAATTAAGGAGGTAACAAAATGGCAGTAAAGGTCGGCATCAATGGGTTTGGAAGGATTGGAAGGAACGTTTTCAGGGCAGCGATCGAAAACAGGAATATCGATTTTGTCGCAGTCAATGATTTACCTACGCCTCCGGCTACACTGGCGCATCTGTTGAAATACGATTCTACGTTTGGAGAGCTGAAGGTAAATATAGAGGCTAAAGAAAACGCTATTGTCGTAAACGGAAAAGAGATAAAAATAATGACTTATAAAGATCCTGCTGAGATTCCATGGGCGAGTATGGGCGTCCAGGTGGTGGTGGAATCTACCGGGGTATTTACGGAGAAGGAAAAGGCAGTGAAGCACATACAGGCAGGGGCAAAGAAGGTTATAATTACGGCGCCTGCGAAAAATGAAGACCTTACAGTCGTAATGGGAGTAAACGAAAGGGTGTATGACCCTTCAAAGCACAGCGTAATTTCAAACGCGAGCTGCACGACAAATTGCCTCGCGCCTGTTGCCAAGGTTTTAATCGAAAAGTTCGGGATAAAAAGAGGCTTGATGACCACGATCCATTCTTATACAAATGACCAGAGGATCCTTGACCTGGTGCACAAGGATTTAAGAAGGGCAAGGGCAGCCGCGCTTTCAATGATACCCACTACCACAGGCGCCGCAAAGGCAGTGAGCCTGGTGCTTCCCGAATTAAAAGGCAAGCTTGACGGCCTCGCGATAAGGGTGCCTACGCCTAACGTATCGCTTGTTGACCTGGTAGTAGAGGTCGAAAAAGACACCACTAAAGAAGAAGTCAATATGGCGATGAAGGAAGCTTCGGAGGGGAAACTTAACGGCATCCTTGAATATTGCGACAAGCCTTTGGTGTCAAAGGATTTCAACGGCAATCCGCGCTCTTCGATATTCGATTCAGGGCTTACCTATGTAATGGATAAGCGCTTGGTAAAGGTGCTCAGCTGGTATGACAATGAATGGGGTTATTCATGCAGGGTTGTTGACCTCATCGAGTATATAGTCGGTAAAGGTTTGTAGTAGTAACCTATTCCGTTCGCCGAACGGAGTAACTGCTCCGTTCGGCGAACGGAAATCAATCTATGGAAGATGCTGAGGCAAGGGAATTTTCAAAAAAGATCCTCACTATCCAGGAAGAGGAAAGGCACAGGATATCAAGGGATCTTCATGACGAGATAGGCCAGTTTTCGGTATCCCTTGGCTCAGCATTGAACGTAATTGAAAAAGAAATAACGAAGCGCAATCTCGATACCGCCCTCCGCGTAATAAAAGACGCAAAAACACTCTTGGCGGATACAGCAAAAAAAATCAGGACGCTTTTTATAGACCTCAGGCCCGCGGAATTGGGCATGCTGGGGCTTCCTTCGGTACTGCGCGAGCTTTTCGCGCATTACACAAAATCATATCCATTAAATATAAAGTTCAGGGAAAATATAGGCAGTATCCATATAAAAGACGAAGTGGCCATAACCCTTTACAGGGTTATCCAGGAGGCGTTTAATAACATAGTGAAACACGCCAGGGCAAAAAATGTAAAGATAGATTTATTGCTCAAGGCAGGGGAGATAAGTTTTACAATAGAAGACGATGGGATTGGATTTAACGCAGAGGAGTTTTTCAAAGAGGCCAATATGGACAAGTTTGGCTTGCGCGGTATGAGGGAGCGGGTGGATTTATTGAACGGGAAATTTTTTCTGCAGTCTAAACCGAGAAAGGGCACAAAGATAAACGTGACTTTTCCGATAATAGAAGAGGCGTAAATATGGATATAAAAGTGGTGCTGGCAGACGATCACGCGATAGTGAGGCAGGGTTTGGCTGCTGTAATATCCCAGGAGCAGGATATAAAGGTTGTCGCAGAGGCATCGAACGGCAAAGAGGTCGTGGATATCGCAAAAAAGGATTCCGCGGATATATTTATAATAGATATAACCATGCCTATATTAAACGGCCTTGAGGCCTCAAGCCAGATAATGCAGATTAATCCCAATAACAGGATTATCATATTGAGCATGCATGACAACAGGGCATTCATCGAAAGGGCATTGAGCCTGGGCATAAGAGGTTATGTTTTAAAGGATTCAGCAGCTGATGAAATTATCCAGGCCATACGCGCGATTTACAAAGACGAATATTTCCTGAGCCCGAGGATATCGACCTTTGTTATACAGGATTATATTGATTCAAGAGGCAAAAAGATAGGGGAAAAAAAGATAGTCTCTCTTACTGATAGAGAAAGAGAGATCCTTCAACTCATAGCAGAAGGCTATACCAATAAAGAAGTAGGCACACACCTTAAGATATCTTTAAAAACCGCTTTAGCCCATAGAAATAATATAATGCAGAAATTGGGCATCCATCGCCAGGCAGACCTCATCAGGTACGCACTCAAAGAGGGTATAACCGCTATATAGTGTATAAGAAAAAAAGCCTATCGGAATAGGTACTTGTACCTATTTACATAAACAGGGCTTTCTGGTATCATTTGAGCCTATAAAAGAAAGGGAGGTGCAGCATGGCTATAAAGAAAAGTTCAACAAAGAAGGTGACTTTTAAGATAAGCGCCCCTGACGCAAAGGATGTCCGCCTTGCAGGAAATTTCAACTCATGGGACGCGTCAAGTGCCAGCCTTAAGAAGTCCAGGAATGGAATATGGAAAAGAGAGTTAGCCTTAAAATCCGGCCGTTATGAGTATAAATATTTAGTTGACGGACAGTGGCAGAGAGATCCTTTGAATAATCTCTTCGTAGCAAATACTTTCGGATCAGAAAATTCGGTTATAGAATTATAAAACAGAGACAAGGGACAAGGAAAATATGCGGATAGCTATCTTCTCTTGGGAATCCATGCATTCTATATGCGTGGGCGGGGTGGGTGTGCACGTTACAGAACTGGCGGCAGCCCTTGAACGTAAAGGCAACGAAGTCCATGTTTTTACGCGGGTGGGCGGGCCTAACCAGCCATGGTATGAGCGCATCCAGGGAGTGCATTACCACAGGTGCCCTTTTGACCAGAACCCTGATTTTATAGAGGAAATAAATAACATGTGCCGCTCTTTTGTGGATACTTTTTTCAGCACAGAAAATGTCACAGGGCCTTTTGACGTGATCCATAGCCATGACTGGCTTACCTCAAACGCAATAGTCTGGATAAAACAGGAGCGTCCTTCCAAAGCTGTCCTGACAATACATTCAACAGAATACGGCAGGTGCGGGAATAATTTCAATGACGGCAATTCCGCGAGGATCCGCGACCATGAGAGGCACGGCACGTACTGCGCTGACCATGTGATAGCTGTATCAAGGGCGCTTAAGGCTGAGATACAGTGGATGTACAATGCGCCTGACTGGAAGGTGGACGTGGTGTATAATGGCGTAAATTACAGGAATTTCGACGGATACATAGACCCTGCGGCAGTCAGGAATTATTACAATATCGGGCCGCTGGACCCGATGGTGCTTTTTGTAGGCAGGATTGTCTATCAAAAAGGCCCGGATCTATTAATAGAGGCTATTCCTCACATATTAAAATATTACAATAACGCAAAATTTGTTTTTGTAGGTGACGGAGAGATGCGCTGGGGCGTGGAAGACAGGGCAAAAGAGATCGGGGTTCATCACGCCACAAGGTTTATAGGTTTCAGCAACGGATGGAAGCTTTCTGATCTTTATAAAGCATCGGATGTTGTGTGCATGCCTTCGAGAAATGAGCCTTTTGGTATAGTTTTATTGGAGGCGTGGAGCGCGGGAAAACCTGTGGTAGCCACTTCAAACGGCGGGCCGGGGGAAATAATATGGCATGACATTACAGGATTAAAGGTTTATCCAAACCCTGAGTCAATAGCGTGGGGCATAGGGACGGTATTTTCAGATTTTGATCACGCGAGATGGATGGGGGCTAACGGCAGGATCGCAGTTGAAACCGCTTTTTCCTGGGACGTAGTAGCTGACCAGGTCATGGACGTATATGCCAGATAAAAAAACAAAGATTAAAAAAAGAGAACCTATAGAGCGCGTTTATACAGAAGGCAGAGAGGCTATTGTCAAGGCTGTCAAGAAAAAGGTAAAAAATAAAAAGCCTGCTATTCTGACGCCGGTTACTGCCAGCCAGGAATCCCTCTGCACAATACAGGAGCGCAAGGCCGGATCTAAACCTATAACGATAAATGATTACGGACTTCCTACCTATAGCGCTACAACAAGGATTACTCTGATAGTTAAGGACCCATTCTGGATATACGCTTACTGGGAAATAGCTGACAGTTCAGTAGAAGATGTGAAGCGCCAATTAGGCGGTAATCTGGACGGCGCAAGGTTTGTAGTCCGCATGTATGATGTGACATATAAAGATTTTAACGGTTTTAACGCTAATCATTGGTTTGATGTAGAGGTAGGGCGCCATTCCAACAACTGGTATATAAGCATCTGGAATGACAATACGTCTTATCTGGGAGAGATAGGGATAGCACATCATTCCGGAAGATTTTTTCCCATGGCAAGGTCTAATTTTGTGCATACCCCGCGCTCCGGTTCGTCTAACAGGTTTGAAGAGATATGGATGGACCTGGCTCAGAAAAAAAATATTCCTAACGCTGCAGTCTCTCGGCCAAAAGACGATAATAGAACCTATGGAGCTGCCCGCTCCGAGCCAAGTCGAGGGATCCAATACGACGCAGCAGGCAGGTTCAGCTATTCATCCGTATCCAAAAAAAGAAAGATTTTTCTCACAGAATCAGACCTGAAGGCCTATTACTCAAGGCTTTCCCCTTCATTAAGGGATATGATGTTTTCCAGGATTTCCAGAAAAAGGCTGTACAGATATTTATATTCAGGCATGTCAGGCAAGGAATGGCATGACCTGCTTTATTTTAAAAGGCTGCATAACGCAAAATTCGGCAGAAAGGTTATGATAGGCGCTTCTGAATTTGCGTACCTGGGCGCGAGCGAGAACCTTCAGGGCGGCTCGAGCGAATTTGTCCAGCCGGATAAAAAACACACATAGGGCGTAAAACTTCCCATGCATAAAGGTTATCTTTGTTTAGTCTTTCACGCGCACCTGCCATTTGTCAGGCATCCTGAAGAGGAAAATTTCCTCGAAGAAAACTGGCTCTACGAAGCTATCACAGAAACCTATATACCTCTTATACAGGTCTTTGAAAAATTAGTGGAAGACCATGTGGATTTCCGCATTACAATGTCTCTTACGCCTACCCTTGCCTCAATGCTCCAGGACGAGCTCCTTCAGGATAGATATATCAGGCATATTGATAAATTAATAGAACTTGCTGACAAGGAAGTCCAGCGCACAGGCTTTGACCCTAAATATCACAGCCTGGCCCTGATGTATCACAGGAAATTCACACAATCCAAAGAGATATTCGCAGATAGATACAAAAAAGACCTGGTAATGGCGTTTAAAAAATTCCAGGACCTGGGGTTTCTTGAAATACTCGCTTCATGCGCCACTCACGGATTTTTGCCGATATTGAGCGTAAACCCGACGGATGCGTCGGCTCAGGTAAAAGTAGGAGTGGATCATTACAGAAAGACATTCGGCAGGGACCCTGTAGGATTCTGGCTTCCTGAATGCGGATATGCGCCTGGCATTGATAATTATCTGGCAGAAGCGGGCATTAAATATTTCTTCGTGGATTCGCACGGCATCGTAAATGCGGACCCTGAACCCAGGTACAGCGTATACGCGCCTTTATACTGCCCCTCAGGCGTCGCCGCGTTCGGCAGAGACTGGGAATCCTCCAAACAGGTATGGAGTTCAAAAGAGGGCTATCCCGGAGACCCTGATTACAGGGAATATTACAAGGATATAGGGCACGAATTAGAATATGAATATATAAAACCTTACATACACCCGATAGGGTTCAGGATAAACACAGGCCTTAAATACTGGAGGATCACAGGAAATACCGACCATAAAGAGCCTTATGTGCCTGAATGGGCAAAGGAAAAAGCAGCTTCCCACGCAGGGAACTTTATGTTTAACCGCGAAAAACAGATAGAGCACATCGCGTATCACATGGACAGAAAGCCCATGATTATTTCTCCTTATGACGCGGAATTGTTCGGCCACTGGTGGTTTGAAGGCCCGATGTGGATAGATTTTTTGATACGTAAAATAGCGTATGACCAGAAAACGATAAAACTTGCCACGCCGTCAGATTACCTTAGAGAATATCCCGCAAACCAGATGTCTGTCCCGTCGACATCCACCTGGGGGTATAAAGGCTATAACGAGGTCTGGCTGGAAGGCTCCAATGACTGGATATACAGGCATCTGCATGTGGCAGGCGAGAGGATGAAAGAGCTGGCTGAAAAATTTTCTAATTGCATGGATAAAGGCGCCAATGACCTTGCGAGGCGGGCGCTGAATCAGGCAGCAAGAGAACTTCTCCTGGCGCAGGCAAGCGATTGGCCTTTTATAATGAAGACAGGCACTATGGTGGAGTACGCAGAAAAGAGAGTGAAGCTTCACATAAACAGATTTACGCATATTTATAATAATATGCTTTCCGGTTCTGTGGACGGAGAATGGCTTAAAGAGGTTGAATCAAGGGATAATATTTTTTCTGACATGGAATGCGCCAGGTATTATACCCGGGCGAATATAAAAGAGGGCGTGGCATGAGCATACAATCATGTTTTGGCATAGCGCTTCATATGCATCAGCCTGTGATTCCGGCAGGAGGCGATGACCTGAAGTCCGCCAGGCTTATTTCCAATCTGCAGTATATGATGGAGCATCAGAATATAGGCGATAATCACAACGCGCCTGTATTTTTGAATTGCTATACCAGGATGTCTGATTTTATAAGAGAGCTTGCGGACCAGGGCAAAAATCCCAGAATCATGCTGGATTATTCAGGTAATCTCCTCTGGGGCCTCAAGGATATGGGCGAGGAAAGGGTTTTAGATAATCTGAAACTTGTGACCTGCGACAAAAAATATTATAACTATGTTGAGTGGCTCG
>PCTH01000065.1 GCA_002771475.1 Candidatus Omnitrophica bacterium CG22_combo_CG10-13_8_21_14_all_43_16
TACGGTTCATATGTATAATTTGTCATTGCGAAGCAATCCCTTTTTTTGAGATTGCTTCGCTTCGCTCGCAATGACATGCAAAAAACAATTTCAATATCCGCACCCATTCTTTTCAATATATCTATCACCCCTGTCCGGGTAGGATTTAGCCCTACATTTTTTAATACAATTTTTATGTCGGGTAAAATGCACCCGGCTACAATAAAAAATGCCGCGCTGGATATATCTCCCGGAATTTCAATTGCGCCGGGGGACTTTAATTCCGCCGGCCCTTTTAAACTAATAGTTCTCGACTCGGCCTTCGGCCTCGCTCGAACAATACCGTAGGGCAGGTTTAAACCTGCCCTACGGTTACTCTTCACTCTGCATCCAAACATCTCAAGCATCCGTTCAGTATGGTCTCTAGATTTTTCAGGCTCGCTCACGCTCGTAACGCCATCCGCATAAAGCCCTGCAAGTAAAATGCAGGATTTTACCTGCGCGCTGGCAATTTTTGATTTATACTTTATCGCTTTTAACTTTCCTCCATGTATTTTTAAAGGTGCATACATCTCCTCTTTTCCCTGCCCCTTTATACATGCCCCCATTCGCGTCAGCGGCCCTACAATACGCTTCATCGGCCGTCCGGACAATGATTTATCCCCTGTCAAAATAACTTCAAAATCCTGGCCTGCTAAAATGCCGGGTAATACTCTCATGGTTGTACCGGAATTACCTAAATATAACGGCCCGGATGGCTTCTTTAACCCGGCCATACCAACGCCACGCACTGCTATATTTACTCCATTGCCCCTGATTTCCACACCCATAGCGCGAAAAGCCTCTATGGTCCGTTTTATATCCTCGGCTATTAACAGATTTTTTATATGGGTGGTGCCTTTTGATACAGATGCGAGCATTACAGCGCGGTGAGATATTGATTTATCGGAAGGAACTTTTATACTAACGGCTTTCAACAATCACATTACCTTTCTTCATGTCATTTATCCTGGCGCCTGCAAGCACTGCGGCTGAAGACATCGTATCATAGACCTTGTCCACCTCTGCCTGACCAAGAAATTTCGCACCGTCCATCACATCAAACTTCATGCCTTTTTGAACATTTTTATCCTGGCCTATGTCAGTAACAATAAAACTGTATTCTTTATTGACCACCAGGATCTTGCCCTGCATAACAGGCTTCTGAGCCGGGCTGTCTTCGTTTGTATTAACGACTATTTTATCCAGGCTTACAGATTGTTTTTCCCTCAGTTCCAACATCCTTTTCTCGAGGTCCATTTTTTCATTAGAAAGCCTTATCGCTTCTCTTTTTGTTTTGTCATAATCAGACTGAAGCGAGTCCAGTTTTTTTGATATGATCAATTTCTCCTTTTTCTCGGTATCCAGGTCTACTTTAATTTTGGCCAGCTCTGTATTTTTTGTTTCAAGCTCAGCAATAGCTGCCTCTCCCTTTTGCCTGATGTCGTTCATATCCGCTGTGGCGCTTTTAAGTTTTTCTTCCAATTTTGTAATTTTCGCCTCGCTCTGTTCCTTGGCAGACTTTACTGTTTCTAGTTCCTTTTCAATCGCTCTTTTTCCTTTCAAGGTCATGGCAAGCTTATCTTCCACGATAAGCCTTTTCATGTATTCCCTCTCCTTGCCCATAAATCCTATTACAGCCATGGCTGCGGAAACAACGCTTACTGCTATCAATAATACAAGGGCTATCTTAAAGGTCTTGGACATAATACTTCGCTCCTTTTTCACAAAGTATATCCTTTAAAAAGCCCCTTGTCAAGACCTCTTTATTGTCCTTGCGAGCGAAGCGAAGCAATCTCAGAGATTGCTTCGGGCTCCGCCCTCGCAATGACATGCCTGATTCACTATTTCTCTTCTTCGTATGCCCCCAGCACCACTTCATTCAATACTTCCCTGAATTCTTTGGTCAAAGGATACGCTGTATCATGCCATTTCTCGTCTTTGCCTTTTCTGGCAGGCATGCCTACAAATAACCCGTTTTTTCCTTCCACAACCCTGATGCCTTTTACTATAAAAACTCCTGCGAACGATACATCCGCAAAGGCTTTCAGGCTTGATTCCCCGCTGAGTCTATGCAACCTCAGCACCTCCACTCCGTTATTCTGGTTTACCATATCTATCACCTCCTGCTATATTAGACACATCCGGAGGCGGTTTTCTTTCAAATTTTTTTTCTTTTTCAGGAATCCCCTTAAAAATCATTATAACCCTTTTAACGCCTTCACCTTCCATTGCCCACTTAAACCCTAAAATCACGGCTATCGCGAGAAATTGCAGAAAATAATGCCTGAATGCAAAAGATAGAGTAAAGAAAAAAATGGCACTAAAAAGCCACTTTAAGCCAAGTCTTTTCTTCTCTGGAATAGCGAATCGAGTTTTAGCGAGCTTCGCGCCAGCATCTGACGCGGAGCTGCGCTCCGCTACTCCAATATTGTTCTTTATTCTTTGTTTTAATGCCGCCGGGCACTTCTTGCCGCGGCCCAGGCTTTCGTATGCCACCAGGAGCATGTCCAGGCAGGTATTGCAATCCGCAATATGCCTCTCTATCTCTTTCCGCTCAACATCAGAAAGCTTCTCATCCAGATAAGAAGAAAGTGTCTTCTCATTTAAACACTTCATATCCCCTCCTTTCTCAAGAGTTTCCTTAGCTGTTCTTTTTTACGGCTGATAATCGTAGAGACTGTATTTATAGGTATCTTCATAAACTCCGCTATCTCTTTATGCGTCTTTGCGTGTATTATATTCAATTTCAATATAATTTTCTCTCTCGGTTCAAACGGCTCAATCGCCGTTTCCAGTTCTTCCGCCAGTTCCAGCCTGTTCGCTTCGCCGTCATCCGAAACTATGTTTTCTACTTTAAACAATTCATCCCCGGCTAAAAGCCTTTCTTTTTTCTTGCGCATATAATTCAATGCCCTTGTCTGGCTCACTATGCTAAGCCACGCTTTTATCTTATGCCTATCTCTCACTTCGCTTAATCTTGACTTCTCCCACATCTCTGCAAATACATCCTGGGCAATATCCTGGATATCTTCGCCGTTGAACCTGAAGCCATTCCTCGCCAGCCTTTCCCTGGCAGAATAATATACAAGCCCTGAAAACCTGCGGATAAACTCCAGCCAGGCATTTTCCTCGCGCTTTATGCAGCGTTCTATCAGTTCATGGACGTCGTCAAACATATTTCTGATAATAACATACCAAAAATATGCAGGCTACCTTGTTTCAGGCATAATATAATGACCAATAACCAGACACATTAAAACGCAGTTTTCTTTCAAAAAAATAAAATAAAAAAGATTGCTTCGTCGTCCCGATAAATCGGGACTCCTCGCAATGACGCTTACTCAATGTCATTGCGAGGCCCCGACTTGTCGGGGCCGAAGCAATCTTATTCTTTATGCCTTTTAATTATTAACTATTACTGCGCTGCCGGCTGCTGTTTCGGTATATCTCCCGCTTCTCTTATTTCCATGGCATCTCTATTTAGATCGTACATTTTGCTGGGATCCATCTTAAGCTTAAACTTTGATTCCAGCTGCTTGTCTATTTCCTGAAGATTGCTCTGCTCAAGCGAAAAATATGCCTGTAATACGCTCATCCTGCCGAACGTTGCCTGCTTGGCTACATAAAGCTTTTCAAATTCCGCCATCTGGTCCTTATCTTTGAATTTGCATACCACTTTTCCTTCAGGAACCGCAGGTGCTGGTATCGGTGCCGTTACTGTTGGTTTAGCCGTAGTCTTTTTATCCCTAGCAGCTGCAATAGCTGTATCGCTACAAATAAACACAAGTCCCGCCGCAAACGCTACAAGCGCTGCTAAACCTATTATCTTCTTCACTGCCACACCCCCTTCTTTTTTTTAAACC
>PCTH01000006.1 GCA_002771475.1 Candidatus Omnitrophica bacterium CG22_combo_CG10-13_8_21_14_all_43_16
CTGAGGAGCAAAGCGACGAAGGGCGAGAATCGGCGCGGAGCGAAGTCCGCCTCGCTGGGGCGGACGAGCGTCTTTTCGTAGGCCTGGCAAAGCCAGCGCACGGAGTATATTTTTAGTTGAAAACAAATTATGTTAGGTATATAATCCAGACATGGCTCATAGATTCATCAACGATCTGAAAGAAGGGGAGACAGTAGAGTCCATCTATCTGGTAAGAGAAAAGTCCTTTGATATTACCAAAAAAGGCGATTCGTATATCGCGCTTGAGCTTAGCGATAAAACAGGCATGGTGGATTGCAGGAAATGGGATGCCTTAAAATCATTATTTGACTCTTTCAGCGTGGATGATTTTGTTAAGGTGAAGGCAAGGGTAGAATTCTTCAGGAATTACCCGCAATTAAAGATAGATTCAATAGAAAAAACAGACGATAAATCAGTGGATATCTCGCTTTACCTGCCCGTATCTGATAAAAACAGGGACAAGATGTTCAGGGATTTTTTATCTGAAATGGAATCGGTTAAGAACCCCTATCTAAAAGCCCTGATAAACAGCGTATTTACAGATAAAGATATTTCTGAAAAATTCAAAACTGCCCCGGCTGCCAGCGATTTTCATCACCCGTATATAGGCGGTCTTCTTGAGCACACATTGGCGTGTGTTGAGCTTGCAAGGCTTTTGGCTTCAAAATACAGGGACATAGACCTTGATCTGCTCTTATGCGGCACCGCGCTTCACGATATAGGCAAAATATACGAGCTCTCATACAAAAGAAGTTTTTATTATACTGATAAAGGCAGGCTGATAGGCCACATTGTCCTTGGAGTCAATATCGTAAACGCTGCAATTGATAATATATCGGAATTTCCGGAAGAATTAAAAAACCTCATTCTTCACATAATGCTTAGCCATCACGGGGAGCAGGAATGGGGATCGCCTAAAAGGCCGATGTGTTTCGAAGCTATTATACTGCATCACATCGATAACCTGGACGCAAAAATAAACGGGTTCAGGCATTTTGTAAAGACATATAGCGATCCTGATTCCAGCTGGACAAAGCACAGCAAAATGTTCGGGGAGCTTTTATATAAAAAATCGGAGGTGAAGCATGAAGAAAAAGAAGGTTAAGAAGCCAGCGAAAAAGACTGTAAAAAAAGTAAAAAAGAGAACTGCTGTTAAAAAACCAGCAGTAAAGGCAAAAAAGAAAAAGGTTACGTCTATACCCGCCGGAGCGTCCTTAGAAGAAGTGGGCGTGATAACTCATTATTTTCCAAAAGTAGACGCAGCTGTTGTAAAGCTTACAAAATCAGGGCTTTCTATAGGGGATAAGATCGTCATAAAAGGCCACACATCTGATTTTAAAGAAAAAGTGAATTCTATCCAGCTTGACCACGAGCCTATTCAGAATGCGGAAAAGAATATGGAGATAGGCCTGAAGGTAAAAGCAAAGGTCAGGGAACACGATGTTGTTTATAAGATTGTAAGTTAGAATCGCTGCTTGAATTTATTGAAAAATGTGCTATACTTTCTAATGAAGCCGATAAAGTTAAAGAAGGATGGCGCCTGATATAAGGCCAAGCCGGGTCGCGCAAGGCGATCAATCTTTATCGGCTTCTTTTTTTATGGATAATGCTGAAAATAAAAACATGATAGGCCTGGCGCTCGGTTCAGGTTCTGCTTTTGGCATGGCGCACATAGGCGTATTGAATGTGCTGGAAAAGGAAAAGATTCCTATAGGCATTGTTTCGGGGGCAAGTATAGGCGCGTTGATTGCCGCGATGTGGGGCATAGGCCTCAGTTCTTTGGAAATACAGAAGATTTCCGAGAGATTAAAAATAAAACTTAATATCATAAGGCTCTTAGATTTTACATTTCCCATATCAGGCTTACTGGCAGGCAGGAGATTGAGGAGATTTTTAAAAGCCATACTCAGGGAAAGCACATTTGATGATTTAAAGGTGCCGGTTAAGATAATAGCTTACGACTTGGCAAACAGGGAAACAGTGGTAGTTGATAAAGGCAGGCTCTTAGACGCTGTATATAAAAGCATTGCTGTGCCCGGGATTTTTCAGCCTATAATGGAAGACGGAAGGATGTTTGTAGACGGAGGCATTCTGGATCCGGTGCCAGTTGATATCCTCTTTAAAAGCGGCGCGAAAAAAGTTATAGCCGTGAATGTCCTGCCGGGCCCTAAAAATATATACGAAAGAAATATGGCTTTAAAAGAGGTTCTAAAAGAAGAGGAGAATGTGTTGAGACAGGGTTCGCTGGACGAGAAGATATGCGTCCACCTGACGAGATTTTTCAGAAAGATGTTTACGCCCAATATATTTGATGTGATAATGACGAGTATGCAGGCGATGGAATACAGCATAGCTGAAATAAACTGCTGCAGGGCTGACGTGAGTCTCCATCCCGTCTTAAGCAATGCCACCTCTATAGATTTTCATCTTATAAAGCAGTTTGTGAGAATAGGGGAAGAGGAAACCCTGAGGAATATAGATAAGATCAGGGCTTTAACAACATAGGAATTTAACGTCTTTGGGAGTCCGACTCCCTGCGGGAGTCGGACTCCCAAAGACAAGGGGATAAGGTAAAAAGCATGGAAAAGCAGGTTATTAAAGTGTTTATAGTGGATTTCGCTCCGGCTAATTTATCCAAGATAAAAAATGCGCTTTCCAGAATATCAGGCACATCCTATGAAATATCCTGGCCTCAGATAGGGGAAAGCATACTTAAAAAAGTCGAAGAGGAAAAATTCGACGTTATTATTATATCCTATGATCTGCCCAACATGAACGGCTTAGAGGTGCTGATGGATTTGCAGTATAAGGAGCTTTCCGGCCCTATCATAATGACTGCAGAAGCCAGGGATAAGGAATTTGCGCCCCAGGCAATACGTGAAGGCGCGTATGATTGCATGATAAGAGAAAAGGGCTTTGAAGAAGGACTGCCTGTTGTCATACATAATGCCTTGACAGCGTTTCGCGCCGCGAAAGAAAAAGAGAGGCTGCAAAAAGAGATAGCAGCCAAGAAGGTGGAGCTGGAAGCGGCAAATAGAAAATTGCAGCAGCTGGATAAAATAAAGTCTGATTTTGTGGCAAATGTGGCGCATGAATTCAGGACGCCTCTTACTATAATAAAAGGCAATATAGATCTCGTGAACAAGGGAGGGCTTGGAAGCGTAGCCCCCAGCCAGAAAGAAATGCTGGAAGGCGCTATAAATATAGTTAACAGGCTTGCAAGACTGGTAAACGATCTTTTGGATATATCAAAGATAGAATCAGGGAAAATGGAATTAAAAAAAGAGGCTGTTGATATAAACAAGACGATAGAGGAAAATCTTGTTATTTTTGATAAAATAATAAAAGACAAAAAACAAAAAATAGAGAAAAGTCTTGCCGGCGATCTGCCAAAAATCAGCGCCGACAGGGATAAGGCGACGCAGGTATTTGTGAATCTTTTAAGCAATGCTATAAAATACACGCCTGAGTCCGGCACCATCATAATAAAAACAGTTAACCTGGAAACAGAAATAATGGTGGAGATATCCGATACGGGCGAGGGCATGGCGCAGGAAGACATGGATAAGATATTCGATAAGTTTACGCGCGTTACGGCTGAAAAAAAAGAAGGCACGGGTTTAGGCCTTCCTATAGCAAAGGATATAGTAAGCCTGCATAAAGGCAGGATATGGGTAAAGAGCGAATTAGGCAAAGGGAGCCAGTTTTATTTTACGCTGCCAAAATAATTACGGAGGAAACTGGATTGTTTTTTGACGGGCAGCCGTCAAAAGATAACTAACAATAAAGAGGCCGATATGTTTTTAGATAGAATGATAGAAGATATAAATTCTGCAATGAAGAAGGATCCTGCGGCAAAGAGCGTATCGGAAATAGTGCTTTGCTATCCCGGCGTTCATGCGCTATGGTTTCACAGGGTTGCGCATTTTTTCTACAATAGAAAGATGTACACTATTGCCAGGGTTATTTCTCATTTTGCGAGATTTCTTACGGGAGTGGAGATACATCCCGGCGCAAATATAGGCAGGCGTGTTTTTATAGACCACGGTATGGGTGTAGTTATCGGCGAGACTTCAGAGGTGGGAGACGATAGCCTTATATATAAAGGCGTTGTGCTGGGTGGGACGAGCCTTGAAAAAGGCAAGCGCCATCCTACGCTCGGGAAAAATGTCGTCGTGGGGTCTAATTCCTGCGTGCTGGGGCCTATTAAAATAGGAGACGGTGCCAGGATAGGTTCCGGGTCAGTTGTCATAAAGGATGTGCCGAGCGGGGCAACCGTAGTAGGGGTTCCAGGCAAGATAGTCGAAAAGAAAACCGCTGAAAAATTAGAACTGGATTTTGAACACGGGAACCTGCCGGATCCCGTGGCAGATGTAGTGAAGATAATGCTCAAGATGCAGCATGAGCTGGAGCAGAGGCTCGGGGCAATTGAAAAAGACCATAATATAAAAGCCAGGCCCATTTTTCATGATTACGAAGAAAAGGCGGCCGAGGAGCTTCCTGACGACAAATAACCTTATCGAGTATTGACAAAAAAAGAATCGTAGTGTATAATTTAACAAAATTTATGGAAGGAGGGCAGCATAAGTGCCGAAAGGAAAAGTGAAGTGGTTCAGCAATCAAAAAGGCTACGGCTTCATTACTCCTGAAGATGGTAAAGATGTATTTGTGCATCATACCGCCATACAGGGGGAAGGTTATAAGACCCTGCAAGAAGGCCAGGAAGTAGAGTTTGAGATTGTCCAGGGACCAAAAGGAGAACAGGCAGCTAACGTAACCAAGTTGTCATAAACTTGACCAAGTAGCTATCTTTGCCCTCTCGTCATTTTATGACGAGAGGGCTTTTTAATTAAACATTATGCCGGATCTTATAAGAGTTTGGAAAGAAATGGATATTAACGATATAGAGAAGCACCTCCTTGTAGCCGGCGAGGTTAGCGGGGATTGCTCTAGCTGCAGGGAGCTGGGCATAAACTATTCTCTAGCAAAGTCTTGCCCGAAATGTGGAAATGAGTTTAAATACATCGCAACCAGATTTCACGAGATAAAGAAAATAAAACAAAAAAGGCCGGACCTGATATTCATAGACTTCGAAGATTATAAAAAAGCTGCTGGAAAGATAAAGGCAAAAGGCCTATTTTTCTAAACATGCCAAAAACTGCTAAATTATTTATATTGTTTATAATTTTAGCGGCAATTTTTTCCTACCTGAATTCGCTCAATAAGGAATATTTTATAATAGCCCACAGGACGTCGAGAGAATAAATCCTTTTGAATTTTTTTCCTTCCTTGAAGGTCCTTGCCTTGTAAGGTATGGGAACCTCTTTTATCTTAAGGCCTTTTTTGCTTAACTTTGCAGTCAGCTCGGGCTCTATCCCGAATCCCCTGGATTCCAGGACAATGCCCTGAAGAGAAGACTTTTTAAAAACCTTGAAACATGTCATGCAGTCTGTGAGGGTTGTGCCGCATAGTATATTTGTAAGAAAATTTCCAAAGCGGTTCGCAAAAAAATAAGACATCTTCATTCCATCCGGATGCGGGTTTGCCAGGAACCTGGAGCCGTATACAATATCCCTGTTTTCTTCTATCAGAGGCCTTAAAAGGCAGGGGTAAAGCGAAGGGCTGTATTCCAGGTCAGCGTCCTGAATTATAATCGCGTCTCCTGTCACGTGCGCTATTCCCGATATAAGAGCCGCGCCTTTGCCTTGATTCTTGACGTGCCTGATTACCCTGGTGGAAGGAATTACCGACGTCGCCTTTTCCACTGTTTTATCGTTGGAACCGTCGTCGATAAGGATGATTTCTTTTTCATTTACTCCGCATGAAGACAAATTCAGCGATTTTATCTCCTGCATTACCTGGCTTATTGATTTTTCTTCATTGTATGCCGGGATCAGAATGGAAAGTTTCATAAAAGGCAGTATATCTGAAACCGTGATTTTTTGCAACTTGTATATTTTTTGTAGCGCATTTTATAATTGCATACCAGGTTATATAGCAGTAAAATGGTATCGGAAAGAAAAAATATGCATAGACTAAAAGTGACAAGGGGCAATGGCCTGCTGGAAGAGTTTTTAGCGAAAGAAAGAAGTAAATTAGCTAACAGCTTGATCCCTTTTTCCCACAAAAAAGGCTCTATCCTGGATATAGGCTGCGGTACATTTCCGTTTTTCCTGTTTAATACCGCGTGTTCTAAAAAGTACGGCCTGGATAAGATTATAAGAAAAGGTTATGATAAGCGTTTTCAGGACCGCGGGATCACATTCGTCAATCATGACCTGGAAAGATTGGAAAAGATCCCTTTCGAGGGCGGTTTTTTCGACATAGTGACGATACTTGCGGTTGTAGAGCACATTGAGCGCAAAAAGGTGGCGCAGGGGTTTAGGGAGATTCGCAGGATTTTAAGGCCGGGCGGGATATGCGTTATGACTACGCCGGCAGTTTGCGCCAGGCCTTTGCTTAACTTTATGGCAGCATTGAATTTGGTCAGTTCTGTTGAAATAGAAGAGCATAAATATGCTTATAGCCGCAGGGACATAGTCTCTATTTTACAGGAAGCAGGTTTTGCAAAAGAGAAAATCCATGCCGGGTATTTTTTTATGAATATGTGGGTTACAGCAGTAAAATAGGGGCTATATGAAAAGATATGTAAACATCCTGGTGTTGATTACAATCATCCTTGCGGCTGTTATCCCGTACCTGAATTCAATCCATAATCCTTTTATATGGGATGAGGAGGTAATGATCGCAGGCAATCCTATTATAAAGGACTGGAAATACCTGCCGGATGTTTTTAAAACCAGTATCTTCGGAGGCCCGATCGGCTCAAGCGGATTTTATAGGCCGGTATATGCGCTTTCTTTTATGCTGGATTACAGCATCTGGCAGCTTAATACGATCGGATACCACCTTTTCAATATATTCCTGCATGTTTTAAACGGTATCCTGCTTTATTTTCTTATTGTTAAGCTATGTTTGCGAAGAAACATAGCATGGCTGGCAAGTTTATTATTTGTCTTGTTTCCGATCAATTGCCATGTTGTAGCTTTGGTAGCCGGCAGGATAGAGCTTATTTTAGGCTTTTTATCTTTATTGTATATCCTGTCTTTTTTAAATGGTATAGAAAGGTCAAAGGCTTATTTTTTAGCCAGCGCGTTCCTTTTTATATCAAGCCTTTTCACTAAAGAAAGCGCCTTGATGCTGCCTTTCATAATGCTTGCCTATGTCTTTGTGTTTTTAGAAAAAGAAAAGAGACGAAAAACAATGCTGCCTTTGGCAGTGTTAATGGCGATTCTGTTTGCTTATCCTGTCCTCAGGTATTTTCTTCTCGGGAGTCCTTTACGCGGCACATTGTCTTTGATAAACGAGGCAAGTTTTTTGGAAAGGGTATATACGTTACCAAGGATACTCCTGACTTACATACAGCTTATCGTCGCCCCGATTAGCTTAAAAAGCGAATATAATTTCGTGGTCCATGCCTTCAGGGATCCTTATGTGTGGATGGGTGTGCCGGGTTTAGCAGCAATCTTTTTTTTGATATTGAAATTTTTAAAACCCACCAAACACGCAATATTTTTTTCATGCTGGTTTTTGATAGGGCTGGCACCGTATAGCAATCTGGGAGTGCCTCTCCACGCGACCCTCATAGAACACTGGGGTTATTTTTCGTCTATGGGTTTTGCGGTATTGATGTCCATGGCGATATTTAAGATAGTGGAAAAGATATCGCGTCGGCAGAAATATGTCTTTGCGGCAATTATCGTATCTCTTGCGATATTTTATGCGGCAAAGATTGTGGAGCGCAATAAGGAGTGGGGGGATCCGTTTGTCTTATATAAGAGGGATTCGGAAAAAGAACCGGCTAGTTTTTTATTGCATTGCAATCTTGGCGTGGAATATTTCAGGCGCGGTATGTTGGAAGACGCAAAGAAAGAATTTATCTTATCTAACAAAGTATGCCCCGGCGCGGGTTATGACATTGCCTATAATAATCTGGGGGTTATATACGCAAGGGAAGGCAGGATACAAGAAGCCGTATCATATTACAGACAAAGCATCGTTTTGAATAATTACGCGTTAGCCTATGCCAATCTGGGCGGGCTTTATAATAATCTTAAGATGCATAAAGACGCGATAACAGTCCTTGGCGACGGCGCCGCGCGATATCCTTTAAATATCGAGATACTATATCAGCTGGGCGTAGCATATTATGAGGATGGCCAGCCAGGTCCGGCAAAACAAGCGTTTCAAAGAGTGGAAAATATTCAAAAAGATTATTCAAAAACAAAGATGTTCCTTGATATGATAACGGATAAACACTGATTGACCATGGTGTTTTTTTGAGATATAATAAATCCAAATGAATCCTGGAAGAAAGAAGGCATTATTAGCTGAGCACGAGGCGGGCATTGCTGAGATAATACAATATCTTATCAAGTCGTGGGATTATGACATAGTCACTATTGCCAAAGGCTCGGCTGTTTTAGATGCAGTAAGACGGGAACAGCCTGATATTATAATAATAGACTGGGGCCTGCCTGATATGGACGGCCTCAAGGTATCCAAGGTTCTGAAGGAAGATTTTCTCACCGCGCATATTCCCATCATAGTCCTTATAGACAAAAAACAGATAAGAAAAAAGATGCTGGAGATCGAGCAGGGCGTGGATGACTATATAGCCAATCCGCCTGACCCGATAGATCTAGAAGTGCGCATGGAGCTTGCCCTGCGCAGGACCAGCCACCAGCTTTATGCGAACGCCCTGACAAAGCTGCCTGGAAACAAGCAGATAGAGAAGGCGATACATACTAGGATGGACGAGAAAAAGCTTTTTTCAGTAGCCTACTATGACATAGATAATTTCAAATCGTTCAATGATAAATATGGCTACATGAAAGGCGACAGCGTAATAAGACATGTGGCTTATATCATAGCCACTACAGTTAAAAGGTACGGCAACCAGAATGATTTTGTGGGGCACATAGGCGGAGATGATTTTGTGGTGGTTACGACTCCTGACAAAGACCGCCTGATAGCATCCGAGTCGATACTCGCTTTTAATAGGGCCATGCATTTTCACTATTCAAAAGATGACAGGGATAGGACCTATATAGTTTCCAAAGACAGGCGCGGGAATGCGATGAACATGCCTCTCATGAGCATTTCTATAGCCATAGCGAACAACAAGCATTTTCCCATAAAAAATATGGTAGAGCTGATGGAGACTATCACTGAGATAAAGAGTTATTTAAAGACATTGCCAGGCAGTAATTTTCTTGTAAATCGCAGACAGGTTGAGAAGAAGGTATTTATTGACGAACCTGTAAAAGAAGAACCCGGCAGGATAAGCAAAGAAGAGAGGTTTAAGCATAGGCCGCTTGGCCAGATATTATTGGAGTCTCAGATAATCACCTCCGAGCAGCTTGAGCAGGCGCTTAATAGGCACTGGACCACAGGCCAGAAAATAGGCCAGAGCATAATAAACCTTGGCATGGCCAGCCCGGGCGATATTGCAAGAGCGCTGGAATCGCAGTTCAATGTGCCGCATTTTGATATCAGAAATTTAAGTGAAAACGGAGAGCTTAAAGAAATAATCTCCAAGATATCTTTTGATATAATGAAAGATTACGGGGTTTTGCCTGTAAGAAAAGATAAAAATGTTTTACTTCTGGCAATGTTGGACCCTAAGAATATGGAAGCCCTGGCTAAAATAAAAAGCCTGACGGGTTGCAGCGTAACGCCTTTGTTTGTCTTGGAGAGCGAATTCACTGAAATATTAGATAGGATAATCGGAAGATCAAAGGCATAAAAAAGAAAAAAGCCGATGAAGGGCTTTTAGCTTCGGCTTTTCATCGCTCGGCAACCCAGCCGCCATATTATTCCTGACTGCCTCACTAACCCTTTGCGTTCGCTAAGGTTACGGCTTGTCAGAATAACTTAGGCCCGTAGGCTTTGCGCCCCCTGATTTCTCAGGGTTTGCCCTTATCGGCTATAATAAGTATACCATATAAAAACGCTTTTTTCAAGCAAGAGAGGAGGAAGTATATTGAAGAAATATCATATCCTGGGCGCGCTTATACTGGCTTTTTTATTATCTTTTGTAACCAACGCCTTTGCAAAATCCGGACCCATAACAATACGTAATCAGATGCCGCTTTACTTAATTTATCTACAAATGGAGCCTGATAAAGCCGGCACTGTAGAACAAAATAAACTTGATATCAACGCAGATTACACTGTTTCAAATGTCACCGTCAGCTGTTTTACGCCCGTTTCTTCGCTTTACAATATAAATATCGACGCAGAGATTGCCAGGATAACGCTGGATCTGAGATACGGGATTTATGAAAATGCGGAAATCGGGCTGGAGATCCCGTATTTAAGCTTGTCGCGCGGATACCTGGATGGTTTTGTAGAAGAATTTGAAAAAACCGTAGGAGCCACAACCCCGCGGTCCAGGACGCGCCAAGGGTCTTATAACTACAATTATTCGTTTATTTACAATAATCAGGATTTAATAAAAAGGACCAACGCCTCAGACGGTTTAGGCGATATTGTATTAAAGGCAAAATATCAGATACTGGAAGAGGATAGTTACGGGTTTTTGCCTAATATGTCTATTCGGACAGCTGTTAAATTTCCCACAGGAGATAAAAAATCTTTACTGGGAAGCGGAGAGCTTGATTACGGGTTTGGCCTGCTTTTAGATAAGACGTTTTCAGAAAAGATAACAGTGTACGCGGGCTGTAATTTTATAATCATAGAAAAACCGGATTTTTTCAGCGTTTTGAATCTGAAACGCAATATGGTTTCCGGGGCTATCGGAGTGGAGTATCTTTTTACGCAAAGATTTTCCATGGTAGTGCAGGTTGCTGGAAATTCAACGCCTTATCCATCCAGCGGCACGAACGCGCTGGACGAAGCTGCGTTTGACGTGGGCCTGGGACTCAATTATATCTGGAAAGAGAAGCAAAATGTGTCCTGGCATTTTGCGTTCACTGAAAATATTAATTCCGCATCCAGCCCGGACGTCAGCTTTAATACAGGATGGAAGGTGGGATTTTAGGACAGCTTCGTCATTGCGAGGCCCCGACTTGTCGGGGCCGAAGCAATCTTATGAGATTGCTTCGCTCATTTCATTCGCTCGCAATGACATTTGTGAAGAGGTTTAAATGAAAAATTTTTTTATAATAATAGCTATTATTTTAGGATTACTGATTATCGGGATAGCTGTATTAGCGCTTACGTTTGATGCTAACCGGTACAAGGCCAGCCTAATAACAAAGCTGGAAGAATCAATGGATAGGGATGTCAGGATAGACAGTATCTCCGTTAATCTTTTGCGCGGATTAGGCCTGGAGGCAAAAGGCGTGGTAATCAAAGACAGGTTAAAGCCTTGGAGCGATTTTTTGTTAAAGGCTGATAGGTTTAATGTAAACCTGGAAATCCTCCCGCTTTTGAAAAAGGATATACAGGTAAAAAGGCTGTTTATACCTGAATTGGAAATAAATGCCGGTTCAGGAGCCAATAGCCCTGTTTTTAGATGCGCGGTAGATGCAAAAGTGGACATTTTAATCAATAGCTTGTCGCAGGATGACATGCTTAAAACATTAAGCGCGAAAGGAAAGGCAAGGCTGACAAATGCAATATTGGATAACATGAATGTCCTGAAGGCGGCCCTGGATCAGTTAAATATGTTGCCTGGCATTGTTGAAAAATTAAAAAACAACCTGCCTGAAAAATATAGCACTCTTTTGGATAAAAATTACACTATATTTAAACCTATAAATGCGGATTTTGAAATAAAAGACGCGAGGATTTATCTTAACGAGTTTTTTGTGGAATCAGATGCTTTTTATCTCGCGAGCAAGGGGTCTATCGGTATGATAGATCAAAGCCTGGAGATGCGTTCTAATTTATCTATACCAAAAGATCTTTCAGAGGCTTTTATTAAAGTTACGCCTGAATTTGCATATCTTACAGATAAGGAAGGCCTTATAGCAATGCCTCTTGAAATAAAGGGCAAGTTGCCCAGCGTGGCTGTAATGCCTGACCTCAACTACATACTGCAGAAACTGATCGCATCAAAAGGCCAGGAGCTTTTGAATAGACTATTTAAAGCCAGATGAAAAAGATTACTGTTTTTCTGGGAGTTTTTCTTATTTTTTGGCAGCTGGCAATGGCAGGAGAAAGCCGTGTTATGGAGTTAAAAAGCCCTGAATTTAAGGATAAAGAATATATCCCTAAAAAATTTACGTGCCGCGGGGAAAATATAAACCCCGCCTTAATTATAGAAGGTATCCCATCAGGGACTAAGAGCCTTGCGCTTATAGTAGATGATCCTGATGCCCCGAGCGGAGACTGGGTTCACTGGGTTATGTTTGATATACCTGTTGTTTCAAGGATAGAAGAGGATTCAACGCCGGGCAAACAGGGCATAACTGATTTCGGCAGAATGAGATACGACGGGCCATGTCCTCCGTTTGGCACCCATCGTTATATGTTTAAAATATATGCCCTAGATGCGGTGCTTAATCTTGCAGAAGGTGTTACCAAGGCTGAGCTGGAAGAGGCTATGGATGAACATATGCTTTCCAAAGCTGAGTTAACAGGCCTCAGTAAGAAATAATAGCTCTAAAACTATCTTTAATATTACCCTTGAAAGTAAACGTTATCTGTGGTATCCTGTTTACTAAGAGAGAGGGGCCTACGTTTTAAAGCACGCCATGGCTTATAGAGTTGGGTATTGTTTGAGAGCATTGGATAATACTGATTTATAAGCGAAACACATCAAATATTTTTCAGTTTAATGCGGAGCATCTGCATGGAATACCAGGCAATCGAAAATCATTTTTTAAAGCTTAGTGAATGTTTTCTTTCCTTCAGCTCTGAACCAATCAAAAATATAAATCGGCTTGTAGCGCTGTGCGGAGAATTAATGGGGGCTACGTGCGCCCTTTATAACCGCCTCGAAGGGGATCTTTTATGCTCTGTGGGCAAATGGAATGCGCCTTCGGATTACAGTCTGATTGATAGGGCAGAGGGCCATATCTGTTACGATGTCATAAGGTATGCGACAGAAGATATTGTTTTTATACGCCACCTCCAAAATACCCCATACGCAAACTCTGATTTAAATGTAAAAAAATACGGCCTTCAAACCTATATAGGCCACGCAGTGAAATTTAACGGCAAAGATATGGGCGCGCTTTGCGTGGTTTACCAGAAGGATTTTGTTCCTACTACCGAAGAAGAGAGGTTGATGGGTATTATTGCTTTTGCAATAGGCGTTGAGGAGGAACGCAATAGGACACTGGAGGTTTTGAAAAAAGGAAGCGAAGAAAAGAGCCTTCTTCTTAATAATATGAATGAACTGGTTGTATACCAAGACGGAACTAATAAGATTATTTGGGCGAATAAGGCAACAGCCGATGCGTTCAATACCACCTCAGAGCTTTTGGAAGGAAAAATCTGCTATAAGGCTTTTCATAATATTGACGAGCCTTGCAAAAATTGTCCTGTAGTCAGGTCTCAGGAAACAGGCAACATAGAAGAAAAGGAAATGTTTTCGCCTGACGGAAGGGTGTGGATCATAAAAGGCATGCCGGTAAGGGATAAGGCTAATAAAATGCGGGGCATTCTGGAGGTTGCCCGGGATGTAACCGAAAAGAAGAAATACGAAAAAAATTTAAACCAATTAAATAAAGGGCTTTTAAAATCAAATAAAAAGCTAAAGAGGCTTGTTATTAAAGATCCTCACACGGGGCTTTACAATCACAGGTATTTTAAGGAAATAATAGAGACTGAATTCTACAGGACTAAAAGATATAATCAGATGCTTTCCATGATTTTTATTGACATAGATTACTTCAGATCTGTAAATGACGCTTATGGCTATAAATTTGGAGACCTTATATTAAAGCAGTTTGCCGATAGGCTGAAAAAATCGGTAAGGATGCATGATTATGCAGTGCGGTTTGGGGATGAGGAATTTATTATTATATTGCCTGGCAGCAGTAAGTCGGGCGCGCTGGAACTTGGTCAAAGGATATCTAATTCTATAAAGATGTTTGTTTTTGGAAGAGGGAAAAACACAGTCAGGCTGCGGGTGAGCATGGCCATTGTTTCCTATCCTGAAGACGGCATGTCCAGAAGTTCGGAATTTATTGAGATTGCGGATAAGATACTGAATAAGGCAAAGGAGTTTGGCGGTGACAGGATATGCACTGTCTCGGACATGAAAGACGGCAGTTTCGCGCATGATAAAATAACAACCACTAAGCACTTGAAACAGAAACTTGCGAAACTCACTAAAAAGTCTAACCAGAGTTCTGTCGAATCGATTTTTGCGTTTGCAAAAACAATAGAGCTTAAGGATCATTATACAGGCAACCATGTTGAAAGAACTGTTTATTATGCAAATGAGATTGCCAAGCGCCTCAGATTGCCTGCGGAAGATATAAAACTGATAGAGCAGGCGTCAATGCTGCATGATTTGGGAAAAATCGGCATAAGCGAAAAGATCCTTTTAAAGAAAGGGCCTCTTACCAGGAAAGAGTTTAATAAGATAAAAAATCACCCTAAGATAGGCGTTGATATAATAAGGCCTATACAATTTTTTCACGGCCTCTTGCCTTTGATTCTTCATCATCATGAAAGATGGGATGGAAAAGGTTATCCTTTTGGATTAAAGGGAAGCGAGATACCCATAGGCGCGCGTATTATAGCCATAGCAGATGTCTATGAAGCGCTCATATCAGACAGGCCTTATCGAAAAGCTTTGCCTAAAAAAGAGGCATTGCGGATAATAAAAGAAAATAGCGGAAAACAATTTGATCCTAAGATTGCGGATGTGTTGATAGAGGTTCTGAAAAAAGGCAGGGATTAAAACTTTATAGTGAATGTATATTTAGCTTCATCGCTTTTAAATTCCGGCTTACCCTTTATTTTAAAAACCCTCACGCTTGTTTTCTCCCTTACTTTTGTTTCCAGTTCTTTGGTTTTGAAATAAGGATAGAAAACATCTATTCCAAGCTGGTTTTCCCATTGTTCCCTTAAGATAATTTTTCCCCTGGTTTCGTCGTTTGTATTGCCGGACGGCTTGGCGTTAACCCATTCAGAAAAAGAACAAGATGCGGTGCCTGGCGTTACAGGGCTTGAATCTGCGCCTGCATATGCGTACATAGGTATCAGGATAAAGCCCGCTATTATGAACGCATTTAGCTTGAGCATCTTAATCTCCTCTTACTATAATTATACCATATTAGAAGCAACTATTCAAGTCTGGCATAGTTTATAACTTTAATGTTTATAAAGAGTTATGGCATTTAAAAAATATAGATTATAATTTTCTTGATTTTATATAGAATTAAGGCAATAATATAAAAAAAGGAGGGCGTATGAGAATAAAAGCAAAAGGGGTTGCATTGATTGCGTTCGGAACTCTCGGCGCTATGTTTATAACAATGTTTGATATAATAGTTGGAAAGGCCAGAAATAATATAGGGCCGAAGTCTATACTGACCCTTATATTCTGCGCCCTCTTAATAATACAAGGCATTATTTCCTTATTGAAAAAGCCAAAGGCCTGATCTTTGTGCCTGTCAGGCACAATTACGTGAACCATTGCCTGTTGATTATTTTCCTGCCAGCATAGTATACTGATTTTACCGTGTTAAATATCCGCAAACTATCTTTTCTGTTGTTATTTTTATTCGCCGCCCTTGATTTTAATACCTGTGGTCTTTGCGACGATGTCTGGGAATCAGTGCCTGGTCTCGTGGGCTCTGATCTGGACGAAGTTTGCATAGATAGCAAAGGAACTGTTTATGCGGCGGATGAAAAAGTTTTGTACAGGAAAGAGGATAGTGGGAATAATTGGGCTGCTGTATTTTCTGCGCAGCTAAATGACGACAGGATTAATTTTGTCAGCGCCCGGGAACAGGGTATTTTTGTCTGCACAAACAACGGGGTGTTTGCGAGCAGTGATGGCAAAACAGCCTGGAAAAAGATATTTAAGGGTATGGGGAGCAAAGAAAACAATGTATTGCATGTAGCATTTTCAAAAGATAACAGGCTGTATTTGTCTACGGGCGCAGGACTTTTTATAAGCAGCTCCGGCGGCCTGGAATGGTCAAAGGATGGCATGGGAGGCGCAGGGCTTGGTTTAAGATGGGTAGAGTTTTTGAATGATGAAATATTTGTCGCAGCAGAAAAAGGGGTGTATAAAAATTCAGGAAAAGGCTGGAAAAGGACTTTTGTAACCGCCAGAGAATATGCGGAATATGATGCAGAAACTGCGGATGAATCCCCGGCGGCAGCAAAACCTGTAAATAGCATAGCCATTGCCGGGGATAATGTATTTTTAGCTACTGATTCCGGAATATTTATAAGCGGGGATAAAGGCGAGACCTGGCAGGACTTTGTCAGCGCAGGGCTGATGTCCCTTAAGATAAAACGGGTCTTATTCAAAGATGTTTTATGCGCGATAACGAATAAAGGCGTTTTTATTTTTTCAGATAAAGATAAACTGTGGCAAAATTTATATAAAGGCATGGACACTAAAAACATCGGAGGAGCGGCTATAGACAAAGAGAATTGTTTGTGGGCAGCTACCGGTAAAGGCTTGTATAAAACTAAGATTCCATCCTTTTTCAAGCCTGCATCGGGATTTAGTCCTGATACAGGCCTGGGGAAGGAAATTGGCAGGATTCTCGAAAGCTTTAAAAATGAACCAGGCATAAGAGACGTTCAATATGCCGCCATTGAATACGCGGAAGTCCATCCCGATAAGATTAAGCATTGGAGGGAATCTGCAAGAAAAAAAGCGCTGCTCCCGAATGTCTCAATAGGATTAGACAGGTATGTCACTGATTACTGGCACTGGGACTCAGGCACGAACCCGGATACGTTGCAAAAAGGAAAAGACGCTGTTTCGTGGGATCTAAAGATGGCCTGGGACATGAGCGAGCTTATCTGGAACAGCGACCAGACATCGATAGACACGAGGTCAAAGCTGATGGCCGAACTCAGGGACGATATAATGAACGAGGTCACCAGGACATATTTCGAGAGAAGGAGGCTTCAGATAGATTTACTGGTTTCCCCTCCAAAGGATTTTAAGACGGGCCTTGAAAAAGAACTAAGGCTCCAGGAACTGACCGCAGATATTGACGCCTTAACAGGCAGCTACTTTTCCGCTCATATCAAAAAAGAATAAGAAATAATCCAAACAACTAGAGT
>PCTH01000078.1 GCA_002771475.1 Candidatus Omnitrophica bacterium CG22_combo_CG10-13_8_21_14_all_43_16
TATGGATTTTTCGATCAATTGCGCCTCCAGCAAAGGCTCGCCTTCGCAGCCCTGGCCAAAACTAAAAACCGCATTTTTCACATTATGCGCATGATACAAAGCTACCTCTGCGACTTCTTCGGGAGAAGGCGTAAATTTTATCCTGGGCTGGGTCTCCAGCGAGATGCACCCTGCGCAATTGGCATTGCAGGAAGGAGATGTAGGCAAGGGGCATTCTTCCCTGGATAAGAAAAAATTCTGGCCGCCGGGACAACCGTAAACCAGGGCGCAATCCGAAAGATGCCTTATAAGCCTGTTAGCGGGGAACATTTTTTTTATCTTTATTGTATTTTTTATGACGGTATCGATATTTATAAATTTCGGGTCATGCCTGGAGGACTTATCAACCCTTATTGCCGCAACATAGATACCGCCTTTATAAAAACCGGCCAGGGTATAACAGTAAAACGGCAGTGCTTTTGGATTATTAATCTCTTTGAAAGCCGGGCTGTAGGTGCCTGTAAAAGCAGGCGCTATAAACGCGGCCACTGCGAAATAATTTTCCAGTGCCTTGAATTTTCCGCTGTCCCCGTCATACCCCACAGGCATTCTTCCGGGAAGCATAAAAAGCCTGCTGGCATAAGGCATCTTAATAAATTCTTCGCCGTGAGGCCTGAAAAAACAACCAGCCTTCATGCCCGCGGCTTCCAGCTCCGGGATGTCAAATATTTTGCCTGATTTATCCGATACGAGTAAGCGAAACACGCTATTTTAAAGCGAGGTCTTTGCCCAATTCTTTGATTGTGTAGGCGCGGGTTAACTTGCCTTGCGTATTGTATTTATATACCCTGGCATCGTCCCTGTCAAAAAAATACAGGTTAGAGCTGTCTCCGGAAAAATAAACGTTTTGAGGTATGCCCGTCTGGCATGCGCCTTTTTTCAACCCGATTGAAAAAATTATCCAGGCGCACAAAAATCCTATAAAAAATATAAATACCCTCTTCAGAATAACCATATCCCTCCTTGTTTAACTCAATGCCTGGCAGGAGCTTCTTTCCACCAGCTCCGTAGAAAGCACTATTCTTTTATTAGACCTTATTTTCTTCTGAATGATCTGGTTAAGCGTCTGCGTGGCAACCAAGGCCATTTTATGCAAAGGCTGCCTTATGGTAGTAAGGGGCACAGGGCTGTAACTCAATGCCAGTGGATTATCATCAAAGCCTATAATTGACATATCTCCTGGAACACTAACCCCGTTTTCCAGACATACCTGTATAGCCCCGACAGCCATTTCATCACTTGCCGCAAATATTGCTGTAGGCGGGACTTTCATTCTTATAAGATCTTTTGTCAGTATCCTGGCGGATTCCCTTCCGAAATCCCCGTATTTTATATAATCTTTTTTCTTGTCGATTTTGTGTTTTTCCAGAGCTGTCAAATAACCCTTGAACCTGTCTATTGCCACTTGCGTTTTCAGCGCGCCTGTAATAGTGGCAATTCTGGAATGCCCCAATTTTATAAGATACTCAACCGCATCTAGCCCTGCATTAAAATTATCTATCGATATGCATGATACAGGCAGATCTTTGGTGTTATAGTTCATTATAACGCACGGAAGCCCTGCCTCCACCACCCCGTCAACCTGATCCTCGTTGCCTATAATATCAGAAAATATCACTCCCTGCACGTTGGAGATATTTAAAAATGAGTCTCCATTGGTTATGTGCAGCAATAAATCCATCTTCATCCGCTCCACACTAACCCCTACGCCCTGTAATATCTGAAGGGCGTAAAATGAATGGAATATATTTGTGTACCTGGGAATAACAAGACCTATTATGTTGTTGCTGCGCTTGGAAGCCAGGCGCTGGGCGCTCATATTAGGCCTGAATTTCAATTTTTTGATAGCCAGATCCACCTTATCCCTGTTATATTTTTTTACAGAACCTAATTTATTTACAACCCTCGAAACAGTTGCTATCGATACGCCGGCCTCTCGCGCCACGTCTTTAATATTTTTTACGCTCATTTTAACATCTCTCCTTCCGGGCTTAAGATAGTAGCCGTTACAAATATCAGAAGATTTTTTCTTACGGTAGAGTCAGAATCTTTTCTGAAAAGCATGCCAAGTATCGGCAGATCCCCTAAAAACGGCGTCTTTGTCCTGGTGTTAGTCCTGGATTCTTTTATGAGACCTCCCAGAACTATAGTATCGCCATTCTGCACGGCTATATTCGTGCTAAGGTTTCTGGTGGTAAACTTGGGCAGCTTAACTTCTCCGCTATATTCAAACGCATTAGCCGTGGCCTCGCTCACTTCCGGATTCAGCGTCAGGGCTATGGTCTCTTTATCCTTGCCTACGCTGGGAGTCACATGCAACAGGATTCCTACAGACCTTGTCTCAAAACCCTGGGGCACATTTACAAAACGGGTCTCTTTTATGCCGCTTACTGTATCCAAAAAATCCCCGTCTGAGTTTAAATCCTCTTTTATAAGGGTCGGCTCATACCGGGAGGGGTATACAAATTCATCCGCTATCTCTATTGTAGCTGTCTGGTTATTCAATGTAGTTATCTTAGGCGCGGAAAGCGTTTTAAGGTTTGTCTTTTTATCAAGCGCATGCAGCACCGCGGAAAACTGCGGCTTTGTCAATACACCCTGATAAGTAAGATTCAACCCTTCATCAGGCGAACCTGTAAATGTTGAAAATTTTGAGCCGCTTGCAGAACCTATCTGGGTAATTGCCCCGTTCTCAGTCCCAGCGACTGTTTGTTTATTTATAGCCCATGGACTATCCAGGGACAGATTAACGCCTAATTCACTGAGATCTGTCACGTTCACTTCTATAAACCTCGCCTCCACCAGGATCTGGGTGGCATCTATATCCAAATTATATAATATATCTTCAATAATCTTAAGATTCGAGGGCGAATTCGTCACTATAAGAGCTCCTGTGCGCTCATCCAGATTGATTTTGGAATCAGAAGGCCATATTACAGCGTTTTCAAGTATATCCTTTATAGTTTTTATCTTTGATATTGCCGAGCCTCCGCCCATGCTGCCCCTTGCTCCGCCTGTCGTCCCGCTGAACTCAGTAAACATGGCAAGCCCCTGGTCCAGAAAATACATCCTGGTCTCAGGCGTTTCATTGTCCATGTTATCCACGGTATCCACCCATACGGCATTTTTCTCAATCCTGTATATAAGTCCCTGGTTTCTGAAAACATATTTCAGAAGGCTCTCCAGAGGCATGTCCTTGACCTTTATGGTAACCTTTTTTTCCGAAAGCTTGACTCCGCTGCCAGGGATTATATTAACATCCGTGGCCTCTGATAAAAAATCTATAACGTAATCAAGGCCCACGTCCATAAAATCTACGGTTATGAGCATCTTTAGCTTTTTTCTTATCTCGGGTATATCCACAACGGCGGAATCCTTTCCCATGCTATCGTCTCCCTTGACAGACTTCATCTCATAGGCAAATGAAACCTCGGGGCTTAAAAATAAAACTATACATAATAATATGCGTATCAAAAAGCTCATTATCATTTTATTATTTTAAAGACCTTTCTCCTGCAGCATCGGTGCTTGCGACTTTATCTTTTTCTTTGCCCATCACAGTAGCGGTAACAAATATTAAAAGATTCCTTCTCTCTTTGGAATCCGTACTCTTCCTGAACAAGCCGCCTACAAAAGGGATATTGCCCAAAACAGGCACTTTTGTTTTTACATTCGTATTTGTTTCTTTTATAAGCCCGCCGAGCACTATCGTTTCCCCGTCTTTAACCACCACGCTGGTGCTGAGATTCCTGGTGGTAAAATTAGGAATGCTGACGTTTCCTGAATACGTGAAAGACCCCGCGTCTTCGCTGACTTCCGGCGTCAGCGCAAGCGTAATGCTCTTCCCGTCAACCCCCACACTCGGCTTGACATGTAAAAGTATACCCACGTTCCTGGTCACGAAATCCTGGGGAACATTCACCCATTCTGTTTCTCCGGCGTCGTCAAAATCCCCGTCGCCGTTTATGTCATACTGAACAAGGCTTGCCTCGTATCTTGTAGGATATATATATTCATCCACAACCTCTATGGTGGCTGTCTGGTTATTCAGGGTTGTTATCCTTGGGGCTGATAACGTCTTCACATTTTGTTTTTCCTGAAGCGCATGCATGACTGCCTGAAACTGCGGATTGCTCAATATGCCCTGATATGTAAGGTTAAATCCTTCGTCTGAACGGCTGAAATCAGAAAAATTCACCCCGCTGTTCTGACTGACTCCGTACACGTTATTGCCGGCCCTGTTTTTATCCATAGCCCACATGCCATTCAGTTTCCATTCCACCCCAAAGTCATCCAGATCGCTCACCTTGACTTCCAAAAACCTGGCTTCAATCAAAACCTGCATCGGGGTTATATCAAGGTTATATAAAAGATTCTCTATGGTTTCCAGGTTTGTTGGCGTGTTGCTTATAATAAGCGCGCCGGTACGCTCATCCAGCGTCAACTTTGAATCCTTGGGCCATTCAACGGCATTCTCAAGAATATCTTTGACAGTCTTCACTTCTGAAGAAGAGCTGGCTGCGTTGGATTGACTTTCGCTCCTGTTTCCGCCTGAAGAAGAGGATTGAGTCGTGAATTCTGCGAATCTTCCTATGCCCTGGTTTAAAAAATAAACCCTTGTATCTATTTTTTCGTTAGAAATCTCTTCCTTTGTAGCCACCCAGACAGCGTCTTCTTCTATCCTGTAAACCAGATCCTGGGATTTCAATATATACCTTAATGCCTCTTCGAGAGGCATATTTTTTATCCTCATAGTCACCTTTCTCTCAGCCATATCTATCTCTGTGGAAAAAATCATGTTCACGCCTGTGGTATCTGACAAAAAGCCCAAGACATAATCCAGGCTGACGTCTTTAAAATCAATGCTTATGGGGATCTTGAGCCTCTTTCTTATTTCAGGCACTTTCACTATGGGAATTATCTTTTTTTCATTCTCCAGCTTAGCTGTTTTTTCTTCCGGAATAATGTGTTTCTCTGCCACGTCCAGCATCATCTTTTCTTCCGTCAATTCCCTGGCTTTTTTCAAAGCAGCCTCTTCCACTTTCAGTTTCTGCATATCTATATAATGCACGAGGTCTTTAAATTTCTCATTTTCAGGGAACTCCTGCATTGCTTTATTGACCAGGACCTCGGCTTCTTCAAATCTTTTTTCCCTTATATTTCCTATTATACTGTCCATAGACTCTGCCAGGGCCCTGACCCTGTCTCTGGCTTCCTTGGCTTTCAATCTCTGCTCGAATATGACCCTGAGCGTTTCTTTCTGTTTTTCTTTTCTGGCCAGTTCTACTCTATTGAGTTCCGCATCTCTTTCCATCTCTGCCCTGGCGCGTTTCGCCTCTTCCATCTTAACCAAAAGTATCTTTTCTTCAGTTTTCTTCATCGCCTGCTGCATATCCCGGATATAAGAATCTGCCTGGCTGGAAAGCTGGCTGCCGGGGGCCATTTCCTTTACCTTCTTAAACTCCACTATGCTTGAAGGATAATCCTTGGACCTGTAATATGCCACAGCCCTGCCAAATGCAGATTTTATACTCTGCTCTTTTTCGTACAATTCTTTTTTCTTTGAATCCAGCATTAACTTTTTCTTTTGCTCGACTTCCTGGGCAATCTTCTCGCTTTCTTTCCTTGCAAGCGCCTCTGCCTCCCCCACCACATCCTTTTTAATCCTCTCCCATTTCTTCTCTTCCATAATCATAAGTTCTGTCATGCGCGCTCTTGATTTTTCAATATATATTTCCGCAAAAGGCGTAAAATACGCCTGATTGCCCTCTTTTTCCACATCAATCAATTTTTCAAATATTATAATGGCTTCCCTGTATTTGCCTGACTCGAATAGGGACATGGCCTCTTCAAAATATTTCCTGAGATTCACTTTTGATGCTACAACGGTTTTCGCGGAATAATCCACTGACGCAAATACGCCGGAAGGCAGACACTCCAGCATCATAAATGCCGCCATTATCAATGATATATAATATAATCCTTTATTTCTTCCCATCTAAATCCTCTGCGCCTTCGGCTTTAGTTTCTTTCTTCTCTTCTTTAGCAGTGGGAATAACAATTTCTTCTCCGCTGTTTTTCCTGAGAAGTATTTCTTTGTCGCCGATAGCAACAACTACAAATTCCCCTGCGGAGTCACCTTCTTTAACAGAAAAACTTTTTCCTGTGTTTTGGTCTTCTATAATAACTATAACCCTGACACCCAGCGTCATCCTGCCCTTGTAAACAAATAAAGGCCTCTTTGGTTCTTCCTTCAAAGGGACAACATCTCTTTTGATTTCCTCTTTCACTTCAGAAACAGGCCTGGAAAAAATATCCCTTTCCGCTAAGAGAGGATAGTCTTCTATTGTTTCCTGTTTCTTCAACCCGTCAATATCCCAGCTATCCCCGGCTGCCTTTTTTTTGGCCTTTGCTTTTTCAGTTACGGACTCAATATCCTTTAAAAACTCGCCTGTTGATTTCTTTTTAGTCTCCTGCGTTTTTATACCTATTACCAGAGTAGCTATCAATACGGGCAAAAGCGCCAGAAATATAATCTTTTCTTTTGTAATCATTTTTCTTTCCTCACAACCATAAAACTGCTCAATACCAGACTTATCTCGGCGTCCCCTGAACCGGACTCAATGCTTTTAACGTGTAATTCTTTTACGCTGATCACAGGGCTGGCATTTTTAAGCGCTAGCAAAAGATTCACAAAAGCGCTTGTTGTTGTTTTTATAGAAATCTGCACTGGCAGTTCAGTATAAAAGAGCTTCTTTGAAACAGGCTCTATGTATTCAATGGGCTTGAGCGGCTTCAAGGTATAGATATCCGAGCTATTGCTTTTTAAAAGCTCTCCTACGGCAAACTCTATTATCTCAAGCTGCCTCAAAAGCAAAGACACCATGCTGTCTTTGGGAAGCCCGTCTCCGAAACCGAGATTCTCCGGAAGCCTTACATTTTTTGCCCCTGCCTCTATTTCAAATTTCTTTATCGTAGAATGAAGTTTTTCTATAAAATAAAGACCCGCCTCTGAGTTCTTTTCGGAAACCCTAGCTTTCTCCGGATCTGTGAAATTCGCCAGACTGGAAAATTTATCTTCCAGCAAATCCCTCTCTTTTTCCATCTTAGTAAAACTTTCTTTTGAAGGCACTGCACCCGTAAGCGTGATAAATTTTTTCATTTCGCTTATTTTGCGCTCCAGTTCTTCATCCATTATTGAGCGGCCTTCCTTCAAAAAAGGACTGAGGAAAAATATATAAATGCCTGCCAATACAGCAAGCACTATAAGCCCCTGTTTTAAAATAGTTCTTTCTTTTGCAGTTTTTAACATACTAACTCCCGCTGAGAACAACATCCATGGTAATGCTGAATTTAACTATCTCTTCCCCCGTATCCTTGTCGTTTTCCACGGAAGACGACACGGGCCGCACATCGCTGAAACTCGGCAATGCCTTAAGGCTCGACACAAAACTATTAACCGACTGATAGGACAAGGCCTTTCCATTCATGTCCATTCTTCCAAGACTGCTCTTTTCAATCGATATTATCCCTGATAAATCTGTAATCCATATATCCTTGGGAAGTATCTCTGAAACAGCTTTGAATATACCGAGCCACACAGCCCTGGAAGAAGCTGTCTGGTACAGGGTGTCTATTTTCTCTCTTAAAGCACTTTCCTCTTCCCGTATCTTCTTTATCTTGGGCTCATAAGCCCTGTATGTCTCCATCATCTCTTCCACCTTATCAAGCTTGATCTTTTTTATATAGTAGTCCTGGCGCATAAAAATGGAAAAACTTATAACTATCAGAGCGCCCGTGGCCATTGAAATGCCGGAATAAATACGTTTTTGCATTGAGGATTTCTTTTCCGAAAGAGCTTCTTTAAGAAAATTCACTTCTATTTTCAGGTCAGCTATCCCCCTCAGCGCAGCGCCCACAACCGTAGAAAACTGATTCTTAGGCCCGCACGCCTGAAGTTTCTGAAATACATCTTTAGATACCCTTAATTTTCTAAAAGGGTCCATGATATTAGGCTTTATGCCAAGTTTGGAAATAAGCGCAGTTTCTATGTTTTCCATAACGCTTCCGCCGCCTGTCAGAAAAAGCTGGGTTAACTTTTTTTCCTGAGGGGCATCTTCTCCGGCCTGCATAAAATAATATTCCAGGGACCTTTCTACCTCTGTCAGAAATTCCTCTACGCCCTGCTCTTTTGCCTCTTCAATCCTCTCCCCGGCTATAGGAAAACTTCTTATCCATATATTACCTTTATTAAATATAATGAAATTGGTGGATTTCGCGCCTATGTCAAGTATGGCCCCAAGGTCCTGGCTGTTAAAGTCCTCGTTGAATGCCATGCAGTTATATACGCTTATGGGCGCGACATCTATCAACTCTGTGGACAATTTAACGGAATTCAGCCTGGAAACTATTTCTTCCACCAGGTTTTTCTTTATCGCGACTATGACCGCCCTCCTGGACGAATCTTTGCCTTCATCCAGAAGAGACCAGTCCCACATGACCTCGTTCATGCTGAAAGGTATCTGGTTCTGCGCTTCGAATTTCATAGTCTGTTTTAATTTATCCTCTTTCACCTGAAGGAGCTTTACGAATCTTACAAAAACAGACTGCCCGCTTATCGTTATATTCACGGCATTCGGCTTTATATTATTATCTGATAATAATTCAGAGATGAGCTGGCTAATGATTTTATCCCTGTCAATCTTCGAGTCTCTGGGGATTTCTTTTATGCCGATCCTGGTCAGGACAATGCTATCTTTTTCTTTTTTAAGCTCGACCAGCTTTATAAAATGTGTACCTATATCTAAGGCTATTGAACTTGCCTTTAGCTTGGCCATTTACCTGGTCCTTCCCATTAGAGCCCTGAGTTTTTTAATATCATCTTCCGTGTATTCCCGCCAGCCATTAAGGGCATTTCTTCTGGCAGCAGGGAACAACCTCTTGTTTTCATATCTTATCAGCGTCTGCTTGGATATGCCAAGAAGCTGCGCCGCAGTTTCTGCGGAATAATATCTTTCTTTCATATATGTCACCTCGTTATTTAATAACATGTTTATCCTCTTAGATGATTCAGGCCGAACTTTTTTTAATTCGGCCTTTACCTTCATATAGACTCAAAAACCCTACCGCAAAAATTATATAGCTTGATAGGGAGTGGTATAACTATATACTATCTGATAGTATTTGTCAAGGGCAGCTCAAAAAAATGGGGCAAGGGGCAAGAGACACTATATAAGGTAACTATTTGAAAATAAATAGGTTAGACTATTCTTCTTTCCAGAATTTAAAAGGCCTCTTTTTCTCAAGGGTAGGCTTTATAACGCCTGTCTCGCTTATAGTCCAGGTCCTTTCTGCAGGGGTAGGGTCTATTTCATCTATATCTACTTTGGAATTCTTATTCACATCTTTCGCAGCTTGAATCTTAAAATAATGATTTCCGTCTTTCAGGTCTTTTTTGGACACCGAGGTATCCTTAGACCAAATAGACCATTCCTCATCATCAAATTTCCACCTGAACACGCAATCATCTATAGTGCCTCTGAAAGTGAAAAGCGCCTCTTTTGACTTTGTTAACAGGCTCGGGCCGCTTGTGATTATGGTATCAGGCGCTATTATTATAAGTTCTATGGTATCGCTTAAGACCTCTGATTCGTTTCCTGCCGTATCTTTAAACTTTACGAAAACCTTACGCGTGCCGCTTATAGGAGTCAGCATCCAGTTTTCCTTTTTGGTCTTAAGCTGCTCCCATTGCTCGTTGTCAAAAACCCCATCGTTTGAAATCACCATGCTCGCTACTTCTGTAGTAGAATCGCTGGCGCCAAACACAAGATTGACATAAACAGAATTGGTAACGGCATCCTGATTATTTATTATTATATAACCTGTCGGGCCTTCTGTATCAACAGTAAAGCTCCAGATAACCTGAGAGGTTTTATTGCCTACCAAATCAGCCACTTCAATGGATACCACATTGCTGCCTTCACTGAGAGGCGTAGACGGAATATAGACTATGCTCTGGCTGTTCTCATCATATGCAGCGTCCACGGTAGATTTATTTATCTTCATGCTGATAGCGTTCGGATCCACGCCGCTCTTATCGTCGCTGGCTGCTATTGTTATCGTAGGCCTGTCAGATGCGAGCATAGACCCCTTTGCAGGAGAATAATTCCCTATAACAGGGCTTCCCCTGTCTATCCATAATTCATAAGAAGCCATCTCGCCCCAGTTGCCGGCTGAATTCTCAGACTTAAGATTAAACACCCTGACGCCGTCCCCCAGAAGATCAGAAGGGGTCTGGTAAAAAGTGCCTTGAGTGTCAGCCTTATTATCAGGTAGATCTCCCCAGGCATAACTATACCCTATGGGCTTCACTCCGGTCACGGGATATTCCCATGACATATAAGGATCTCCGCATCCCTGCCATAATTTTGAAGGGATATCGCTGCCCCCTGGCGCAGACTGTGCCCATATAATAGGCATATCGACTTTGCCTGTTCCAAGTCTAAATCCGCTGGCAGCTGTTTCCCATCCTGAGTAATCATATCCATCGCTCACCCTAACGCGCCACTTATAGTCTATATAGCCTTCGGTAGTAGGGAGTATAGGCGTGGTGTAATGCTGGGAATTGGTTTTAATAATACCGGAATCAGCGTCCATTGTTTTAAAGTTATCCTTGGATATCTGCACCTGATAATAACGCTGAGGATCCTGATCCTTGTCTGTAACCGCCCATTTCAACGTAAGAGGATTATCAAACGTAGCCTGGCCGTCATTATATGCCAATATACTTATATCAGGGATAGCGTTTTGAGCGGGAAGCCACCCGCCGTATATTTTATAACTGGTGCCTGTGGCAACGTTGGTGCTTAATGGATAACCTATGCTATTTTCTGAGTTATAGCTCTTTGAAACCCCGCTCGAACCTCCTCCGTCTGCCAGAGCGGTATGCAGTTTATAATTTTTACTACTGGATATGCTGGCGTATACAAAACTTGAAAAAACAAAAAAGGCCGCTATAAAAAACACAACGGCCTTTGATATAAAATATCTTTCTGTTTTAATCCAATACATATTTAAGTCAATTGTACTGCAAAAAAATAAAAAATCAAGGATAATTTTTGAGATTGTCAAGCCAAATTAGAAATGTCCTATAGTTACCAAAATAGAAATGTCCTATTTTTATGTTACAGTTAGTAGTAGTTCTTTTTCTTCTTGGGCGACTTCTTCTTTTTGTTGATACTGTGAATTATGTGGATAACGCTTCCTCCATGGATGATTGGCCGGAGGCACATATATCTTGTGCAGTTTGAATTCATAAGTCTTTTGTGTCTCCGTCTTCTCTGGCCTATTCGTTATCTCTTTATACTTTAGCTCGCTGTCCTTATAGCGTATCACCATTGAGCCGTCAACGCGTTCCTCGATAAACACCTTTTTTGCCCTCACATTATCAAGTATCTGATAGAGTTTCTTATTATGCGCTACGGTGAAGTCGTTCCTGAGAGATCTTTCTGTTTTTATGCAGAGTATCCTGTCGAGGTCTATGCCCTTGGGTATAGGTCGATGAAGATCTTCCATCTTAGACGCTTTTACAGCGAATCTTTTGGCATAGATAGGCAGATAATAGTCTAAAAAGTCATTTGCCTGGTCTATGGCGCATATATTCTCAAGCCTCATCTCTTTTATAAGGCGATCCTGGAAGGTTTCAAAGAGCCTCTCTATCCTTCCTTTGGCAGGAGCTGAATGGGCGTAGATAAACTCAACGCTCAATTCCTTAAGAGATCTACCGAACTGGCTTAACGCTTCCTGGTTTTTAAGCTCATCCTCTATAGTCAGCTTCTTGGTAGATTTATACGTCGAGTGCATATCCAGATAAACACTTAGAGGAAGGCCGCGCTTCTTTATATACCGCTTAAAGCTATCCATGGCTGGGACAGTGCCCTCATATTCATAGAATCTACCAAAGGGTTTGCCGGTAGCGTCATCTATGTAGCCCATAAGGACACAGTAAGGGCCGCGGCCTTCAAACCAGTCATGCTCGGATCCATCCATCTGGACCATCTGGCCATAGCATTCTTTACGCTCACGCCACTGGCGGTGAGGCCTCTTTTTACGCTTTTTATATGGGATACTCTCGTCTATGAGCCAGAGGCGCAGTGTTTCATCATTTACTTTTATTTTATCCCTTTCAAAGAGCTTCTCACTTGCCAATGTCGGGCCGAAATCCGGGTACTTATCTTTAAATAGCATTAAAACCTTGCTTCTTATTTTATCAGGCGTGGTTCTATTCGATGATACGCCTCGAGACCTATGGATTATACCCTTATCGCCTTCTTCCCTGATTCTTTTTACCTTCCTTCGTATCTGACGCTCGCTTAGATATATAGTCTCGCTAGCATCCTTTTGTGTAATAACCTTATCGATCGCCTTATGGATTACATGTAAAGCCCTTAACTCGTCCTGTGTAGCCATGATAATGTCCTTTCCAGCCATAATGACCTCCTTGTAAAGAGTGCATTATAGCATCTTTAGAATAGGACATTTCTAAATTGGTATAATAGGACATTATCATTTTGGGATGACAGGATAATTTTTGAGATTAATTGGGAGTCCGTCCGACTAGGCGGACGGACTCCCATCATGCTTTATCGCTCGAAGACCACCCAGATCTTCTTTTCAGCCAGGACCTTGCCTTTTTCCAGAGCCTGGCCCGTGACTATAATCCTGTAACAATCAGAGTGGACTGTAATAAGATTGGAAATCTGCCTGAACCTGTTTTTCTTATCCGTATCAGTTGAGCCTAACACCTGGGTGGTGATAAGGTCGCCTATGCCCATGTTAAGACTAGCTTTATTCCCAAAAACCCTGTTATTTATAATGTTATCTGCTAAGACATCATCTATGCCCGGTAAAGTAGTTAAAACTCTCTTAGAAGCTGTATTTATATTTATCCTGCCGTATAAATTATTTGCAGGATCCAGTCTTATAAAATCAAAATGAGCAGCGCCTGTATCCGAACTGTTCTTTATTTTTATTTCCAGTACCCTGCTGGGGGTAGAAACAACACTCCCGGTACCTATTTCTATATTACCAAAATTAATCCCCTTGTCAGGGCCAGGGGTAAGGGCAGGCGTAAAAGGTGTCCATGTATCATCCTCCAGATGTACTGAAATTGCTATTGCCTCGCTTTCTTCACCGAATATTTTTAATTTATAATATCCGTTTTTCAAACCATCCGCTACATCCCATTTCCATGTCCCTATGTCATCCAGCTTTCCGTTTTCGCACCAGTCTGTAAAAGGAGCTGCTCTCTGCACAACCTTCCAATGCCCTTCAGAATCTTTTACAATTTTATTTTCCGCTTCCAGCCTTATGCCGGATATGGTAAGCCTGTCTGCGATCTTCGCAACATCCTCTATGGGAATGTTCTTCCAATCGTCTGTACTGACAGGAATGAAAAAAATCTCCCCAACGGAAGAAAAATTTTTATTCTTTACGTTGACCTCAGTATCATAATGCTCTATTATTTCCTCTCCTATCTTTTCTCTCATCCCGTCATTATAATTAGGCAGACCAGGCGTAGCGCCTTTTTTCGCAGTAGATAAATACCAATTATCAGGTACGCCATTGTTATTCGAATCTATTATGAAACTCGGGTCTGATTTTTCCAAGGCCTTATAATCAGCTACATTGCCGCTGAGATACTCCTGTCTATCCACAATATGGCCCATAGAATCTTTAAGCGTGATGATATTGCCTCCCATAAAAGCAGTATCGCTTAAAAGATCTGAATTAGGGCTTATCGATCTTAAAAAATGCAGGGCTGCAGACTTTTCCTTTCCCCATATTGATATAAAAGAAATCCCGTTACTGCTTATCCCTGCCTGGCTATCGTCTTTATCAATAGCTAATACAAGGTGCTCATGCGGACCTATCGCGGTTCCAAGGGGAATAGTTGCCGGCCAGCCTTCTTTGCTGGGGCCTTCCAGAGTCCATCCGCTCAGATTAACATCCCTTGGAGTAAGATTTATAAGCTCTATATATTCCCCGTCAGGCGATTGGCTCAGTTCTATTAATTTAAAATATGTAGATCCGGTTTGCCGGTTGTTCTCTATCCTTATAGTAAGTTTCCCGCCCGAAACAGTAACCGCTTTGCCGCCGCCGAACAATTCCCCGTCTTTGATGCTTTCCGAATGAGTACCGCTTATTTCCACATCTCCTACCTCCTGATCAGCTATGCCGCTAAATAACCTGATATAATATTTTCCATTCGGCACATCCTTCCATGTCCATTCCCCCTCTCCTAGCTTTCCGCCCTTTGGTTCGTTGTTCTGATAATATGAATTCTGCCACGTCCAGTCTCCGCCAGGCACCTGACCGCTGAAAGTGTTTCTGGAAATAACAGGCCTTACCATTATCTCGTTTATCCTGATGCCTTCTACACCTCTTATTTCGCTCGAACTGAAATTCTTCTGCCCCGTCCTTGGATACAATTCAAGATAGGAAAAATAACAAACAGCACCGGTACTATTCTTGATAGAAAGATTCAAGATCTTATTATCAAACGAAACCGCCCCTATCCTCAACAGCTCCCCATGTTTCACGTAATTCTGGGTCATGCCGTTTACAGTGACATCGCCTACCAGTTCATCTTTTATGCCAAACACGCCTATGTAATATTCGCCTTCCGGAAGATTGCTCCAGGTAATTGTAAACGGCTTACCATTTTCCACGTCACTCTGGTACGAACTCCCCTTCCATATCCAGTCTCCCATGTTGCCTCTATTAATCGCCATAAGCCTGGTATATAATTTTGGTATAACACTCTGGCTAAAATCGTCATCGCACGCGTCTATTATATTGACTGCTTTCTGGAATGGATCGCTTACGCCCGCGTCTTCAAGTAATACACTAAGAGTCTGGGCGTCCAGGGTATTGATATTATTCTTTAATCTATCCTGGGCATCCGTATTCCTATCAACCGAATAAGTAGTTATGTAAGGATATAATTTATAAAGTTCCTGCTTTGAGATAGATTTTATTTTAGTTATCTCAAAAGGCGTTTCAAACGCCCTGTCATCCCCGCGAAGATTAAACGGATCGTATTCCATGGGCTCGTCTATGCCTTCGCTCGCTTCATCTATGATACCGTTTGAATTATTGTCTATGCCGTCGGAATCCAGTATCCTCTGATTATGGTTATCATCTACGCCCATTTCTCCCGGCTGACCATCAGACCCGTATCTGAAACTAAGGATATCTTCATAAACTTCATCAGGATCTTTTAAACCTGAAGAATTTATAAATTTTTGCAGATCCAGCTCATACGGGGTCCATCCTTCCGTAACCTTTAAAGGCGAAAGATTATGCTTATAGGCTACATTAATATCCATAAAACCCGTTTCATCCCTGACCAGGACAGCGTACCTTCCTATTGTCTCGCCCTGGTCATTGTAAACATTAATCCATTTTGAATCAGGCTGGCCGTCACCGTCATTATCAACATCGCTGCCTGTAAAAACAGTATGCCATTTATCTTCAAAACTATCTATATTTCTTGGGTCTTCTTTTAAAATCTGCTGCGCGTATGTGACGCCTGCCTGGCTAAGGTAGGATGCCCTGGTGGCTTCCAGATAATTAGCCGCGGCCTTTAATTCCAGCCTCATTGTAAATGCAAACGATATCGCCATGATGCCGGCGACAGCCAGGACGCTTACTACAAGTATTAATGCAACGCCTTTATCTTTCCTCATTCTCCCTCATTTTCCCCTATTATACAAAGCGTCCTTAAGATTTGCAAATAAAAAACCCCGTCCGCCTAAGGCGGACGGGGCGCAAACAAACTAAAAAATTATGCATGCACTTATTTGATTTTCAGTTTCTCCACTAAATCATGCATAAGCTTCCCGGCAATATCCTTTGAACCAAGGCCTACCGCAAGCGCAATCGCCAGTCCTGCAGCTGCGAGTATTACCGTAACAGTTGTATTCAATATTGCAGTGGCTATATTCAGCTGTTCAAGCGTCATGATGGCCGCAAATATCACTATTACTGTCTGTGTTACCTGGCTCATTAATTTTGCCTGTTTCATCCCGGCATTTACGCAAGTAGTCATCACGATCGAGCCTATAACACTTGCGAAAAATATACCGAGGGAAATTATAAAGATAGCTGCGATAACATTCGGTATGTAAAGTATAACCTTATCCAATAAGCCGGCTACAACTGTCATGCCAAGGGCATTCATGGCAGCCATGAATACTAAGAGCATTACCACCCAATAGATAAGCCCGCCCATTAATTCTGAAAGAGTGTTCTTTATGCCTCCCTTTCTCAGGACATCAGCAAGCCCTGATTTTTCGCTGGCAGTATCAAACTGTATCGCCTTCAACAGTTTTATCACTATATTCTTCAGAACCGCAGCTATAATCCACCCTACTATAAGTATAACAATTATACCTATTAAAGTAGGCAGGAATGTGGCCGCTCTCACCAGCATGGCTTTCACTGGTTCAATTACGATTGCGTTCCAATCCATACACATACCCCCCTTTCTACATTCGCCCGCCACAGAAAAAATAGCAGGCTCAGTATTTCGCCCAAAGAACCCTTGTTTTAAGCCTATTAGAAACGGGCTTCATTTTCTAAATAATAAAGTATATCCTATGATTGCGATATCGTCAAGGGTAGGCGCGATTTACTTCTTTGGTTTTCCCTGGTCTGCAACAGACGCTATAGCTCGTTGGATCTTTTCCTGGTCGCCTAGATAATAATGCTTCAAAGGCTTCAGGTCTTTGGTAAGCTCATAAACAAGCGGAATGCCTGTGGGTATGTTTAACTTTACTATCTCTTCTTCCGATATATTGTCTAAATATTTTACAAGCGCTCTTAAGCTATTTCCGTGAGCGGCTATAATAACCTTTTTCCCGGACTTAAGGCTGGGGGAAATTGTTTCTCTCCAATACGGTATAACCCTTGCCACTGTTTCTTTTAAACTTTCGGTCAAAGGAATGTCTTTTTCAGCCAGCCCTTTATATATCGGGTCATTCCCGGGATACCGCTCGTCTTTTTTATCAAGAGGTTTCGGAGGAATATCGTAACTCCTTCTCCAGATAAGCACCTGCTCTTCCCCGAATTCTTTAGCCATTTCTGATTTATTAAGGCCTTGCAAGGCTCCGTAATGCCTTTCGTTCAACCGCCATGAGTTATATATAGGTATCCACATCAGATCCATCTCATCCAGGACAAACCACAACGTCCTTATGGCTCTTTTAAGAACAGATGTATATGCCGCGTCAAACGCATATCCTTCTTTTTTTAAAACCCTTCCGGCTTCTTTCGCCTCGCTCATGCCTTTCTCAGACAAGTCAACATCTGTCCAGCCGGTAAATTTATTCTCTTTATTCCAAACGCTCTCTCCGTGCCTTAAAAGCACCAGGCGCATATTTGCCATATCTTTGACTCTCCTATTTTTCTACCTGATTTAATATACACTACTTGATTTGAAAAATCAAAAGAAATATTTGTTTGACAGCGGGATTATAGGCTTTGCTGCGTTGCAGACATGCGTGGATAAGAAATTTGTTTTATAGCGGTATTATCAATGTTTGGCAATATCCTGATATAGCTTTCTCCCTGGCTCCTTTTTTCAGCCCAACTAGAAGTACCCGAGAAACTTATTATAGGCCTCACTCTTATTTGATATGTACAATCCATCGCTTTATCCAATCTAAAATCCCTTGTTTCTGATTTAAAAACATCTTTCAGAAAATCCCACCTCAAAATCGTATCAATAACGCCTCTATAGCGCCATGTGCCGCCGCCTTTATCTTCTACCGGTTCCATTCTAAACGCCTGTATATAGTCAGGCCGGTTATTTTGCTTAAATATTATCGAAACCTCCGCTGCCTCGGGGGGGATATTATATTTAAATTTCACGTCGGCTTCTACATTAACAGGGTCATATGTGCCGTCTGTTTTAAATGCTCTCTCGCTTAATGCGGCAGGCGATACATTGCTAATATCTATTTTTTTCAATAAGGCTTCCGGGTCTTCCAGAGCAGCAGCTACTTTCTTAGCCAGCTTATAATTATTCTCTTCCATGCGCCCGGAAAACATCGCTTCTTTTGTATAATATTTCCTGGCGTATTCTTCTATCATGCGGTCTGTCCCAAACCTGAGCATGCCTGTCCTCAGGGATTCCCTCATCATGCTAAGCCACTCCCCGGAAGGCCTCTTGGAAGGCTTAATGTTTTTTCCATAATATTTATTTATCGCGGATTCCGGATTTTTTAAATCTAATTCATTATGAAACTCCCCTATATTATTAAAAAGTATCGCATTCCTGTTATGAACAAGGTCTTTTCTCATAAAACCCGTAGGAATGCCTCCGTTAATTATTCCATTCACAGCGACCTTTTCCCCGCTTGTAGCTGACGCCTCCTGCGGTATATAATTTACTTCCGGATAACTAAGCCACAGGTCGCAACCCTGCTCAAGATAATGAGCCATATCAAGATTATAATTCTCCAGGAATACCACCTGATTCTTTATGCCGTTTTCCTCCAGCTGTTTTATGTAATCGTGAATACGCCTGATAATTATTTGGCCCCGCACATCTTCCGGATGGGCCTTGCCGGCAAATATCAACTGGACTGGCTTTTTTGCGTTAATGGCCTCTGTGAAGATCCTCTTTATCCCTGTAAAATCTCCGCTTAACACCCAATCGCTTCTCTTATATTCCGCAAATCTCCTGGCAACCACAATCGTAAAGGCATTCTCGTCAAACAGGATATCCGCTTCTTTTATTTTCTCAGGGCGTTCGTTATTTCTTACGCGCTGATTCTTAACGTTCTTTCGCGCAAACTCAATTAATCTTTTTTTAGCAGGCATGTGCGCATCCCATAACTCGCTATCGGTTATCCTGTCAATTGCCAGGTTTAAAATCTGCTCGTCGCCCAATACCTGGTTAGCAGCTTTTACATCTATAATCTTACTTTCAATAAGTTCCTGTAATTCTGAAGATTGCCAATACGGAATACTTACGCCGTTCAATATCTCCCCGATCACATAACCGCCCCACTGTTCCCTGGATACGCTGCCGTGTTCATCGCTTACGCCGTTCTTGAATCCGCACAGATTCAGCAAAAGCTGGGCCATGTTCAATAACCCATCTTTATCCCCCAAGGCCGCGATCTTTTCATGCTCTTCTTCAGACAGCAAATTGTTATTGAACGCGTAGGCATGCTCTGCTTTGCTAAACGCCCAGTTACCCGCGGGTATCGGAGTATGGATAGTAAATAAACTTTTATAATACATAGTTACCGCCGCCTGTTCAAAACTAAGGCCGGTTTTTTTCATCAAGTCTTTTATCAGCCCTATGATGGCGAATCCGGAATGGCTTTCGTTAAGGTGGTAAAAATCCGCCTTTATCCCGAGTTTATCCAATAAAAAGGCCTCTCCTATACCGAGTATATAAGCCTGATGAAATTTTATCTGATCTTTCTCTCCCTCTCTTTTGCTATAAAGATATTTTGTTACCCTTCTTTTCCAATTAATTCTGTCATCCTTGCCATTTTCAGCTATGTCAGTATCTAACAAATAAAGCCTGCCTCTGCCTACCATAACCTCCCATACCTTGACATAAACAACGGTATCATACATAGTTATCTCTAGAAGCAATGGTTTTCCGTTTTGTTTATCTATCACTTCCCGCTTAGGCATCCTGGAAAAATCCGTGTCATTAAACACATCCTCCTGATCGCCATTAGAATTAATCCGCTGCGTGAAATACCCATATTTATACCCAAGGCCTACTCCTATAAAGTTAAACCCCATATCGCTCATCTCTTTCACGTGATCGCCTGATAAAGCCCCTAGCCCGCCGGACTGCAGGTTTTGGGTAAATTTGCTGATGCCAAACTCAAAAGATGAGTAGACTGCCAGTTTGTTTTTCAGTTCCGGATAATTCTCGCTGACCCAGGTCTTTTTGTCAGGATCCATATAGGTTCTGTATGAAGTCATTAATCCGGCGTAAGCGTCCCGAAACTTCTTACTCCCGGATATATCTTTTAATCTTTTTATGCCGAAATATTTTAAAAATAAAGCTGGGTTCTGATCCACTTCATAGCTATTCCATAACGCAGGGTCCATCATCTTGTACAGGTCCCTGGCTTTATAGTCCCATTCAAACCACAGATTCTGCCCGACTTCCGCGAGATCAGCGTAGACTGCCTCTGTCTTTAAATAGGCCAGGTAGCCGCTGTTTTCTTGGGAGTCATCGCTATAGATTTCTATAAATTTAATATATCCCGCGATATCTTCTGCGATAAGCTCTCTGGTACCGCGGCTGCCTTTCTGGGCCAGAATTTCTTCTGTCTCAGCTTTCCCGTCAGCGCCTCTTTCGTGAGCAAGCTCTTCTGACATTAAAGAGGCCACAAGCTCAGATACAAAAACCGGATTTTCTCCCCTATTAAGCATAGATTCAAGATCTGAGGCATTCAATATTATAAGATTATTTGCTTTATGGTCTCCTGCCAGGTAATCATATTTATCCGCTAATATTATTGTAATGTCCCGGCTCAATAACCCCTTATGGAGGGATTCTGAGCGCGACATGGCTTTTTGTAAAATAGGCGTATTATTGCGGAGATAATCCGCCAATCCAACTCTCGCAGCAGGGCCGTGTATGGTAAAAGTTACGCTTAACCCCGATTCAGGTTTTATTGTCCCTAGCTTATCTGTATTTACTTCTATTTTATTCATTATGCCTGCGTCATTAACATCATATTCTTTTCTTCCAATTTTAAATCTTTCCGTAGTATTGAGCCCGGCTTTAGAGGTAAGGCTGTTATCTTTGGAACGAAGAGAAAAATGCGCCGCCCCGCTTGCCGTAAATACGCCGCTATTGGAAAACATTATATAGGCCTTTACTTTGGCGACTGCCCTTTCTGTCAGCGACCTGACTCCCATATAATCAGCCGCAAGAAAATACTGGTACGCGTACGGCGGATAATAACTGGAATTAAACGCTTCGGAATATCTGGCCCGTAAAGCGTCCGGTATTTCCTTGTATTGCCCTACTACCCATGAGCTGGAATTTTCATTCATGATAGAAGTATCCGGGATATCTGTCTCGTCTTTATTTCTCCAGGCTATTTCTTCCGCTTTTACTCTCATCGCGTATGCGGCCAATAAAATATTTATAGGCTCTGCGTTATTTGCAAGGTTATTAAGCGTCGGATATATTGTTTTGAGCCAGCCCTTCCATCCGCCTTCATCCTCCTGAATGTCTTTTATAAATTCATATCCGAGCGTATCATCAGTCCCGTCTATAAATTCTTTAAATGCCGCCTTGTCAGCTTCTGTATCAAGAAGCTGCTTCATGATAAAATCACTGTTATCATACAGAAAATCCAGGAATTCTTTATTCTGCATAAAAGACGCGCTTACGTTTCCAAGGCCCACTGTATTTTTCATATCATAGAAACCTGCTATCCTGGAAAGAAACTCTTTGATGGATTCTTTTATCGTATTCAGAGAATTTGTATGGACGTTTTCTTCATATAAAAAGCCTGCTATAAAAGCAGGCTCCAATTGCCATTCATCCGCGGCGAATTGCATGGCCTTAACCCTTTCCGGATTCAAAAACCCTTCCACTCTCGCGGTATCTTCAGAACTAAGGATATTTTTTTTGGATGCCCTGGCTGCGGTAAAGTCCTTCTTTTCTTTTTCAAACTGCTCCTTTGAGGCATATCTTTCGCCATGCATTGGTTTTCCTAAATTAACGACTTCCTGCTTCTCGGCATCAGATGATTCTCCTGATTCGTATGTCAATTTGCCTGCCGCTAAAGTGAATATTGCGGCAATAGCAGCCTTGCCGGTTTTTGAAATAAAAACCCTTCGCGGCATTGTTCTTTTCTTTATAACACTCTTTGAGATATTCGTATAAAAATCTAATTTCCTTGCCCCTGCCCAGCTGACATCCCCCAGAGAAACCTTTTCAAATCCGTCAAAACTCAAATCTGAATTAGGCAGGTTTTCCATTACTATAAAACTGTTATTTTTAAATAAACTATTGATAAGCCCTGATTTTACAGCCTTGCTCATTTTTCCTATAAGGCCGGGATTTCCCCTTGAATATAATATATTATAGCCGCTTTTTAATTCATCCGGATAAATCTGCGCCGCATCCAACTGATAATATATCTTCACCTTCCTTATTTTCCCTAGATATGAGAAGTTCGCGGTAAACACAGGATAACCTATGCCGTCTATATTTTCGACGCCGCGGCCGAACGAGATTTTTTCCGGATCTATCACCTGTAAAGATGATAAGTCTTTCTTTATTCTCCTTTTGAATATTTCATAATCTCCCTTTGTAACATCAGCTCCGATCAACTGGGTAAACTCAGTAGCTATGAGAGGGGAAACTATATCAATATCCTCAACCCCGGAAACCGGGCTGGAGAAGCCTCCGCCAACCGCATAATAATAGACCTTAACATCTATTGCCGCGCCTCTTAATTCCAGAATCTTGTTCCTGACATCCAGGAGGTACTTGGCATATTCAGGCCTGCTCTGCCATCCTTTATTTTCTTTTAAGAACGACTCTTGAACTCCCGCGCTCAGGGCATCCTGCATCCTCTTATAGCCGTTTGTAGAATCAATAGGCACTCTCAACGTATTGTCTTTTATATATACGCTAGATGTATTATTATTAGATATAGATTCCGGGCAGGCTGCGCTTGTAACCAGAAATACCTGGATTAACAGAAGAGCCGCTAGTTTAATGAAATTTTTATCTTTATAGTTTAGCATATTAAATTAAAAAAACCCGGGCATGTCTCTGTATGTCTTATAGGTTTCGTACCCCGCCATGGGAGAGAGGCCCTATTCAATAAGAGGCAATGCCCGAGTATTGTATCATAATACCTAATAAAAATGCCAGGTTTTTCGCCTGGCTTTCATAGAGGCCCATGGCTTAACCCTCTTATAATTCTTTTAAAAACTCTATTATTAGTATACCTGATAATTTTCAATTTGTCAAGACCTTGGAATAAAAGAATGCGGTAGATTGATGGGAATCCGACTCCCCTCAATAGTTATTTGGATAGGGTGATGGATTGCTGGGATTGGTATTTGCCTTTGCGGTCAGCGTAGGTAATATCGCACTGTTCATCTGATTCAAAAAAGACCACCTGGGCAATGCCTTCATTTGCGTAAAGTTTTGCGGGGGAGCCGGAGGTATTGCTTATCGCTATGGTTAGATAGCCTTCCCATGACGGCTCAAGCGGGGTAACATTTACTATCACGCCTATCCTGGCGTACGTGCTTTTGCCTGCGCAAAGCGCCAGGACATTGGACGGGATTTTGAAATATTCAAATGATCTTGCGAGAATAAACGAATTGGGCGGGATGACGCAGATTTCCCCTTTAAAATCTTCAAATAAATCAGGCCCTGCATTTTTAGGATCTAAAATATTTTTTTTATTTGTGCCTTTGAAGATTTTAAATTCGTCCGCGATCCTTATATCATAACCATAACTTGAAAGGCCGTAAGAGATATTGTTTTTTTTGACTTGCTGAGGTTGAAATGGCTTTATCATATCGCGCTCCAAAGCCATTTTTTTAATCCATGAATCAGGTTTTAGCATTTGGAATATCCGCAGGAGCGGCATACCACGCAGCCTTCTTCATGCCTTAACGCAGCTCCGCAGTCAGGGCAAACGCCCACTACAGTGCCGAGCTTATCTTCTATCATGGTATGAGGAGAATGTTTTTCCAGGGCTTCTTCCTGATGATGCATTTTGCCGTTTCCAAGCCGCAGTTCCAGGACCCTTGAAATTGCATCAGAGCAGGAAAAGATTCTTCCGCTTTTTTCCCATGAAGGCGACGGGCAGCGTATGCCTCTTAATTGCTCCACTATTTTGCTATTCTCGACTCCTGAGCGAAGCGCCAAAGATACTAATCTTCCTATTGCCTCGAGCTGGCTCGCGGCGCAGCCGCCGGCCTTGCCCATCTGAATAAAGACTTCGAAAGGCAGGGCTTTATCATCGACATTGATGGTTATATAAAGATTGCCGCATCCTGTTGCAACCTTTGTAGTGGTGCCGTTTGTGACAACAGGCCTCGGCCTGGGGGCAACGCTTTTTTTGTCTTTTGGTTCTACTGCGGAATCCGCGCTCACTTCTTTCTTTATTGTGTCATTGGAATTGATATTCAGCACCTGCTCCTCCCTGGATTTATCTCTGTAAATGGTTATACCCTTACACCCTAATTTGAAAGCCAGCATATACACTTCTCTTATATCATCTTTTGCGGCATCGTGCGGGAAATTAACTGTCTTTGATACCGCATTGTCCGTGTATTTCTGAAAAACAGCCTGCATCCTTATGTGCCAAAGAGGGGCTATATCATGAGATGTAACAAAAATCTTTTTATATTTTTCAGGCACGGCTTCTACATCTTTAATAGAGCCTTTTGCCGCGATCTCCTCCATTAGTTTTCTGGAATAGAAACCTTCCTGTTTCGCGACTTCTTCGAATAATGAATTTACCTCTATCAGCTTATCGTTATCCATCACATTTCTGTAATACGACAATGCGAATAAAGGCTCAACCCCGCTTGATGTATTAGATATAATAGAGATAGTGCCGGTGGGAGCGATTGTCGTAAGCGTGGCATTCCTTAATTCTTTCAGGCCTTCTTCTGCGAATTTACTTTCCTTAAAAGAGGCAAACGATCCTCTTTTTTCCGCAAGCTCCCGGGATTTAACCCTTGATTCATCAAATATAAACTTCATTATCTTTTCTCCGAGCTGCACTGCTTCTTCGCTATTGTAAGGTATCTCCAGTTTTATAAGCATATCCGCCCAGCCCATTACGCCGAGGCCGATCTTTCTATTGGTTCTGGTCATTTTTTCTATTTCCTGGAGCGGAAATTTATTCATATCAATAACATTGTCAAGAAAATGCACGCCTGTATGCACCAATTCTCTCAATGCATCCCAGTCAACCTGTTTTGCGCCATTACCGCAGATAGTCTTGGCTAAATTTATTGAGCCGAGGTTACAGCTTTCAAACGGCAGCAGCGGCTGCTCTCCGCATGGATTCGTGCTTTCTATCTCACCTAATTTCGGAGTGGGATTATCTTTATTTATCCTGTCTATAAATACGATTCCCGGCTCTCCGTTTTTCCAGGACAATTCCACTATAAGGTCAAAAACCTCTTTTGCCTTTAACCTCTTTACTTCTTTTTTATCATGCGGGTCTATCAAAGAATATTCTTCGTCGTTAATGACCTTATTCATAAAATCTTCGGTAACAGCTATGGAAATATTAAAATTCGTTATTTCTTTGTCATTTTCTTTACATTTAATAAATTCCAGAATATCGGGATGGTCAACGCGAAGTATGCCCATATTCGCCCCGCGCCTGGTCCCGCCCTGCTTGACCGCCTGAGTGGCTGCGTTAAAAACCTTCATGAATGAAACCGGCCCGCTGGAAACTCCTCCTGTGGAACGGACTACGCTATTTTTCGGCCTGAGCCTTGAAAAACTAAACCCGGTCCCTCCGCCGGAATTATGGGAAATAAATCCGTTCGCCAGATAACTATGCTTTAATGGGATAGTAAGGTCATAGGTATCCATTATACCTACAGGAGTTACATCGGAAACTTTTACAAAAAAGTATTCTTCTTTTAATATTGTTTTGAAAAATTGCGGGATAGTTGAACTGTTCTCAACGACAGCGGTAACTTTCTGCCTTGTTAATTTTCTCTGGTCAGTATGCCTGTTTATAATATCATCGAAAAATTTGCGCGCTTCATATCTTTCAGATACATTTTCCAGGCCGTCATACCATTCTTTAATTTTAGCTTTTTGATTTGGAATAACCTCGCCACGCTTAAAAATAGAGGAGATTTTGACTTTCATTAATCTATTATTCTTTCGTTTAAGCAAAAAACCTATCTTCGCCCTGAAATGCATAAATCCGTTCTTTGCGCATACTGAAACCTGGAAACTATCAGTAGATTTAAAATAAGTCCGCTGGGTAGGTATACCTATATATAACATCAGGGTTTGAATCTCTTCCGAAAGAAGCCTGGAACTTGTAGTTAATGTTATATGGCCGCTCTCTCGGATACAGCCGTCTGTCGAGAATAAACCTCTCAGAAAAGCGCATATAATATCTTCGGATGTGTCAAAAATAATCTTTGGGATCCTTGCCTCTCTTGAAGAAGATTTAGTTACCCCTAGAAATTTGAACCATTGTTTAATTACAGTGCTTAAAATTGCGACTTCATAGTTTTCGCTAAAAGTCATGCTGAAAATAGCTTTTTTATTAAAAATATTTTCTGACATCCCGCTGATAATATCTACCATTTCTCTATCATCTTTGCCAACCGAAAATCTAATGCCGTCTCTATGATTGGAACCGTCACCTATATAAATACCAATAAGCTCTGCTAATTCTACGGTTAATTTTTCGGGAAGATCTACTTTCTGCGTTTTAAATTGGCCTGAATTCAAAATTGGCTTGGAGACGTATTTAAAAACTGGCAGCTTGTTATTGCCTCCTTCTAATTTATTACAAGGCTTCATTGCTACCCAATCGCCTGGTTTGATGCTTCCGATTTCGCGCCACATATATTCGCCATTTTCAGCCACGACCAGAAGTTTATGTTCTGCTGTGCCTTTTATTGAATACCCCCGGTTTGTATTAACCTCAAATATTATCTGCTTACCGTTATTATAGACTTCCTTTACAGGAAAATATCCTTCCTCTGTTTCTATTTCCATATCCTTTTTTACATCTTTCAACTTTTTTATCCCATTACTAGTCTTAATCAACGTATCGGCAGTTAAACACTTATGAATCATAGCGGTGTTTTTTATCGCGTCAAAAATGGATTCCATCGAATCTCCTACGGGAAGGACAAAACACGCGGATAACTGCCCCAGGTCTTTACCTGCGTTCATCAATGTGGGGCTATTCGGCATAAATTCAAAATTAGATAAGGCCTCATAAAATTTATTCTCTGTCTCTTTTATCTCAGGGCCGGCCGCGCCGTAAAGCTTGTCAGCCTTGGCTATATAGCGGCTTACCCTCCTGAACATCTCTTCGGGCGTTTCCTTGATTTTACCGTTTTCATCTTTCAGCAGATATCTTTTTTCAAGGACCTTAAGGCAATTCTCTGAAATGCTCAACTTTTTTTCAATCCTGTTTTTTACTTCCATTATTTTCCTCCGGATTTTACAAAACTCTTTAATTTCTGTTTACCAAAATCATGAAAACAAGTATATCACTTGACAATTATATGTCAAGTTAAAAAAACACAATATATTGATATTTTTTGTCGTCGGTACCTATATATAGTGGTTAGATGATATCGACGCTGGGTTTTGGGACCCAGCCTTTCAAATCCCCGGAAAGCTCAATTTCATACCAGTTCTGGACATCTTTTATTATATTTACCTTTGCGCCATCGTGGAGAGTAAACTGTAAAAGATAATCTTCTTTAGGGCCGCTTTTTACATCTATTTTTTCAGCCACAATAATCCCTGTTTTCGTAAAATTTTCTCTGCCTATTTTTGCGGATAAAAATATAAAAAGGATGAAAAATACGGCTCCAAACGAGCCTGCAGTATAAAACATAAGCCGCCTTTTGGCAATAACTTTTATTGATAAAATTAAAAATAAAACCACGGCCAGATAAAATAACGAGCACATTGCCGCGAGTTCATTCACAGTCATCCTGTCGTATAAAAAAAGTATAGCGCCAAGGATAAAACCTCTTTCAGGGGCGCTTATTTTATCAACAGCCATTGACCTGGCAATTTTAAGGTTCTGGCGAATATCTCTATCGCGCGGATCCAATCTCAGCGCCCTTTCGTAATTCAGGATACACAAGCCTATCTTTTTCAATTTAAAATAACTGTTACCCAGATTATAAAATACCCCGGGGCTTATGTTGTCTGTTCTTAAAAGTTCTTCATAAAGAGATGCTGATTTTTTGTAATCCATGTCTTCATAACTTGAGTTTGCTTTTACATAAAGCTCTTCCGGGCTTTCAGCCGCAATCAATCTTCCGGCAGATATAAAAAATATTAAAAAATAAAGAATAAACATCTTTCTCATATATATCTCTCCAGGCCCGTGATAATGCCCTCTGCCTGTTTCAGGGTGCGGCTCATGTCATCTTTTGTAAATTTCGCTGACGCAAACCGCGCCATATCGCAATCATCAAATAATATTTTTACTTCGCCTATCATCTCTCCGGCAAGCCCTGTTTCCGTCAATTTCTCCCCCAGTGAATCCTTAGTAATGGATGGATGCGGTATATTCAATTTATCGGCTATGTATTCTATTACCGCCTTATAAATCTCTGTATAAAATTCTTTTACCATATTTTTATTGGCCAGGTTTTTGGCGGCTTTAAGTCTTTTTGAAGCAGCGCCTCTGGCCCGTAAAGACCTTGCATAACCTATGTCTGTCTTAAGCCTGTTTTTGTACAATTCAAATAAATAAACGGCTATAAGGATAAGAAACGGCAATATATTCATCAATAAAAATATTTTGTTTTTATATAAAAAATTATCTTTGGGGGAAAATCTCGGCGGCAGAGTCTTGATGTAAGCTATGTCGCTTTTCAGGAGACGGACTTCTTCTTTGGAAGCGGCCAGCGGGATTGAATCTGTTTTCTCGGAAGGCTCGTCTTTGGATTTTGTGGCATTTATGACAATAGGATCCAGCTTTTTATATACATAATCCTTCAAAACAGGGTCGAAATAGGCATACGCTATAGGTCCTATAGCAAAACTGCCGGATTTTTTCGGGATGACCATCTTTTCAAATACCTTTTCTCCCTGGACCACATAATTATCTTTTGAGATATTTTCCGAGCTTCCAGAATCGTAAAGCTTGGCGCCCTGGATATCAGGCAAACCCGGGGAAGATATTGTTTTAATATTGCCTTTTCCTTTTATTTTTATTTTCAGGCTTACGGGCTGATTTTCTTCGACTGTATTTTTATCAACATTCAGCGAGATATCGAAATCGCCTACATCTCCCTTGAAATCATCAGGCTTATTCTGTTCAGGCAAAGGCAATATCTCCAATTCTATGGGGTCTGTCTGAAGCGCTATCGGCTTGCCTGCCTTGAACATGCCGAATGGATCCTGGTTAAACATATCAAAAGGGTCCTTTGGAAAAACCCTGCCTGCGTCTTCCAACGAAGCCTCTAACCTGGCAGGTGATATGGTAAATCCTCCAGGGCTTGTGGCAAAGAGCGCGGTTTTAATTTCTGTTACCAGGTATCTTGTGCCGTTTATAACCTTGTAATATTTTTTCTGCGGAGGCATGTCTTCTGCCCAGAAGCCGGTAGTGACAGGAGGATTATAAACAGGGTTGTCAAATAAACTCACCGCCTGATAAAAGGCAAAGGTAAGTGTTACCTGCTCATTTACATATGCCCTGAGTTTATCTACATATGCTTTTATAAAAAGCTCTTTTCCGGCTTGAGGCTGGTTTGAACCCTGATCTATAGGCTCAGAAGACTGAACGCTGGGCTGAGAAGGCGACTGCGCCTGGGAATTTCCGGGCAATACTTTTATATTGATAGCTCCCGCGGAATATGTATTGCCTTTGTAGTTGATGCTGAACGGGCCGACAGTATAATCCCCTATATTGTTAGGCACTAATATATAGGTAAAGGTGACTGAGCTTGAAACCTGGCCATTTATAATAGAGAGATTCTGCGATCTGCCTGATGAATAAGATGTAAAGCCTTTAAGATCCGGGATATCGGGCTGAGGTATATTTGATATATTACCCGATACTGTTATAGTAAGGGTTACCTGTCCGTCTAAAGTGATTTCCTGCCTATCGGCATCAGCGGATATAGTAATATCCTCTGCGCGGCAAACTACGGCTATTAAAAAAACCGATAAAAAAATACAAAGATATTTCATGCTACCAATCCTTATCCACTCTATACCTGCCTTCTACAGGCTGATTTCTTAATTCTTTCTGCAAATTCTTTTCGTCATCGTTAAGCGCGTCCAAAAGCCTCGCGGCATCCTCTTTTGACATCTCGTCTTTCTTCTCTTCTCCGGAAGATTTTCGTTCTTCTTGTTTTTCTTCCCGGCTTTTTTGCTGCGCGCTTTCCTGCTTAGCCTGATTTTCTTTTTCTTGTTTCCGGCTGTCTTTTTCTGACTCTTTGGATTCTGATTGTTTTTGTTCTTTATTCTGCTCTTCCTGACGCTCGGAAGGCTTGTTTTGTCTTTGCTGTTCTTTATCCTTATTTTCTTCCTGCCGGGATTCTTTCTTTTGATCGTTTTGTTTCTTGGGCTGTTCTTTTAATTTTTTCTTTATAAATTCTATATTATACTTTGCATCTTCATCTTCAGGATTAATCTCCAGGCATTTTTTATAGTCTTCTATTGCCTCCTGCAGCTTGCCCATCCTGTAATGCGTATTCCCAATATTATAATACGCCTTTGACCGAAGTTCACTATTTTTTGAATCGAGGGTTTTCTCGTATTTATTGAATGCGTCTTCATATTTTTTCTGTACGTGCAGGCCATTACCTATATTATAGTGAAGCTTGTCGCTATCCGGATTGTCAATCTGGGCATCGCGCCATTTTGACAGGGCCTCATCAACCTTGCCATCTTTATAAAGCTTATTGCCCTGGGCATTCTTCGAGGCAAGCGAATCTCCCCACATCCAGCCCAATACAGAAATATAAAATACTAATGCCAAAAATATCTTCATTTCTTCTTTCTATCCCCTATTATAAATTCAATACACAGCAAGATAAAAGCAATGCCCAGAAAAGACTGAAACCTGTCTTCGTACTCGGTAAACAATCTGTCCGAAAGCTCTTTTTTTTCCATCCTGGCTATGTCGTCGTAAATTTTATCCAGCTCAAACTCTCCGGCTGTTGCATGGTAATATTTTCCGCCTGTAATCATCGCTATCTTCCGGAGCGTTTCTTCGCCCAGCCTGGTCATCACGACTTCCCCGCGTTTATCTTTTTTATACCCGCTGATATTGCCGGCCTGATCTATAATAGGTATAGGCTCCCCTTTTTTAGTGCCTATCCCTATCGTGTATATTATAATACCGTCTTTTTTTGCCTCATTAGCTGCGCCTATGGGATTTGTATCGTGGTCTTCCCCGTCTGTAAGAAGCACCATAACTTTATACTTTCTTTCTTTTTTGGAAAATCCTTTGACAGCTGAGCTGATAGCTTCTCCTATCGCAGTGCCTGGTTTCGGCATTATGCCCGGTTCTATCACGCTCAGAAACATCTTTGCCGCGCCATAGTCCAGCGTGAGCGGGCATTGCATAAAACTATCACCTGCAAATGTCAGGATGCCCACCCTGTCTCCTTTGAATTTATCTATAAAAGAGCTGATTTCAAGCTTTGCCTTTTCCAGGCGGTTTGGTTTTATATCCTGGGCCAGCATGCTTGAAGAGGTATCCACCGCGACCAGAATATCAACCCCGTACCGCTTTGCCATGGTAAGCTTCGCGCCTATCTGAGGCCTGGCCAAAGCCAGTATAAGAAAACTTAAAACAATGACTATCAAAACCTTCCTTAGGTTTTCCCTGGCATGGCTTTTTGAAAAAGAAAGCTTTTCTACAAGGCTCGCATCCCCGAACCTTTCTATCTTTTTTCTCCTTTGTATCCCGATAAATATAAAAAACACTGCCAGCGCTGGAATAAATAAAAGAAAATTCAAATATACCGGTGATCCCCAATTCATGCCATGCTCCTTACGTACAAGTCAAACAACTAGAAAAACGATAATGTTGAATTTATAGGTTATGGGATTTTGGCGAATAGCGTATTAGCCAATACTATTTCCAGCAATATCAGCAAAAACCCGGGTAATATAAAAAACCCTGCCAGCTCTGTGTAGTTTGCGTATTCCTTAGTCTCTATCTTTGTTTTTTCCAGCTGGCCTATTGTCTTATATATCTCCATTAACACTTCTTTATCCTTTGCCCTGAAATATAATCCTCCTGTTCCATCGGCAATTTTTTTAAGCAGCTCTTCATCAATCTCTGTATCCATATGCACATATCTTTTCCCGAAAACAGGATCTTCCACCGAGTACATTGCGCCGCCTGGTTTGCCAGCTCCTATGGTGTATATCTTTATTCCTAGCGCCTTTGCCGCTTTGGCTGCGGTAAGAGGATCGATCTTACCCGCATTATTAACCCCATCTGTTAAAAGTATTATTATCCTGGTTTTTACGCTAGAATCCCTGAGCCTGTTTACGGCATTGGCAATTGCCATCCCTATGGCAGTGCCGTCTTCTATCATGCCTATAGCTACTTTGTCCAGAAGCCCTGAAAGCGCGCCGTAATCAAGAGTAAGCGGGCACTGGGTAAAACTATATCTTGAAAATACCACCATCCCTATCCTGTCGTTACGCCTGGACTTTATAAATTCCCTCAGCACATCTTTTGCGGCGTCCAGCCTGTTCTGCGGGCTGAAATCTTCCGCTTTCATACTGCCTGATATATCAAGGGTAAGCATAATATCAATGCCCTGCGTGATTATCTCTTCCTCTTTCTGTCCTGCCTGAGGCCTGGCGAGCGCCAGTACAAAAATAAAAATAGCCGCCATCCTTAATACCATCGGGGCGTGCCTGTGTTTCACGCGAAACCCGGGCCGTATATTCTTCGGGATAGCTATGTCTGAAAAGACAATGCCCGCCTCGCGTAACCCAGCCCGTCTGAAATAATCCCAGACCAACAAAGGAATAATGCCAAGCAATATTAAAAATAATGGATTAGCAAATCTCATGCTGTAGTTTTAGGGGCGGTTATGCTTATAAGCTCCGCTGCTTTTTTATACGAGTCTTCTATTTCTTTTTTATCCGGCGTATATTTTGCAAACTTTACCATGTCGCAATCTTCAAGGAAATCATTTATATTGTCTACGCGCATGCGTTCTATCCTCTTCGACCTCATCTCCTGATAAAGTTCCCACGTAGTCCTGTCCATGGCGGATATCTTATGTCTGTTTTCTATATACGCGCGGATAATATCCGAAAGCCTTATATAATATTCTTTGATCAGGCCTTTTTCTATCAGATTCATTTCCAAGAGAAGCCTCAGGGCATCTTTCGCGATGCCCTCAGGAGATTTCTGAATCAAAATAGGTTTTGCTTCGGCAATTTTTTTCTTCTTAAAATAAATAAATGCCGCGATAGCCAGCGCTATTAAAATTAAAATAATGAACCGGAGACCGGGAAACGCCCCTTTTATGTCAAAAACATCTTTCAAAGGCCTTATATCATTCATATGTTTATCTCTAATATTTTTCTATTACTGGCTTCGCCTGATATGATTTTTATGTCCTGTTTTTTTACCCCAAACTCAAGCGCCAAAAGCTCTATCATCCTTTTATTGGCTTTTCCTTTTTCAGGAGGGCTGGATACCTTTATCCTGTAATTATTTTCCGATATCTTTTCTACGATCTCTTTTTTGGCCCTGGCTATGACTTTTAATTCTATTCTCATTATTTAAATCTCCTTGAATATCGGAGTCCGACTCCCTATGGGAGTCGGACTCCGATATTCATCTAAATCTTTTAGCCCGCATCCTGAAAAAAATTATCAACGGATCTATGTACGGCTTGTCGGTGGATATATTTATAGAGTCAACTCCGATGGACCGAAATGCCCTGTTTCTTGCATTCAGGAGATCCGATCTTTTTTTCGCAAGCTCTTTCCTTAACAAATCATCTGATGTATCCAGATACAGGATTTCCCCTGTCTCCGCATCCTCAAATTTTACAAGGCCTATATCAGGCATATCCTTTTCTCTCGGGTCAGAGATAGAGATACCTACAATATCGTGCCGCTTATTGAGGATTCCCAGGAGCTTCTCGTATCCCGTATCCATAAAATCAGAGATAAGAAAAACCACCGCTCTTTTTTTTAAAACCTTCCCAAGATATTCAACAGCTGAACCGATCGATGTCTTACTTGATTCAGGCTTATAATACAAAAGCTCTCTTATAACCCTCAATACATGCGGCCTGCCTTTTTTAGGCGGGATAAATTTTTCAACCTTATCGGTAAATAACAGCAATCCCACCTTATCGTTATTTTTTACAGCGCTGAAAGATAATACCGCTCCTATCTCCGCCATCAGTTCCGTCTTCATTTTATTCCTGGTGCCGAAATTTCCGGAACCGCTCATATCAGCCATGATAATTACCGTAAGCTCTCTTTCTTCTACGAATTTTTTGACATAAGGATGGCCTGAGCGCGCGGTCACGTTCCAGTCAATGGAGCGGATGTCATCACCCGGCACGTATTCCCGGACTTCATGGAACTCCATGCCCCTGCCTTTGAATACGGACTCGTACTCCCCGGCAAAGACATCATTCACAAGCCTTCCGGTGCGGATTTCAATCTGCCTTACTTTTTTTAGGATTTCTTTCGGGATCATGGAACTTCTATTTCATCAAAGACCTTCTTAACGATATTCTCGCTGGTCATCTCTTCGGCCTCTGCTTCGTAAGTCAGGATGACCCGGTGCCTTAAAATATCCATGCCTACCGCCTTTATGTCCTCAGGCGTTACATAGCCTCTTCCGCGGATAAATGCGTGAGCCTTGGAAGCTATATTGAGGTATATGGACGCCCTGGGGGATGCGCCATAAGCAATAAAATTTTTTATATCAAGATTGTACGCCTCCGGCGTGCGCGTAGCATAAACAATATCCACTATATAATCCTTTACCTTATCGTCCATGTAAATCTGGTTCACGATCTCTCTCGCTTTTAAAATATCTCTGGGAGAAACTACAGCCTTCACCTCGCTCGGGTTATGTCCTGCCATGCGTTCCATAATTTCTTTTTCTTCAATCTTATCCGGATATTCTATTTTTATTTTCAGCATAAACCTGTCAACCTGCGCTTCGGGCAGAGGATATGTTCCTTCCTGTTCTATCGGATTCTGAGTGGCCAAAACAAGAAAAGGCTCTTCCAGAGGATACGTGTTTTCCCCTATTGTAACCTGCCTCTCCTGCATTGCTTCCAGAAGCGCGCTCTGCACCTTTGCGGGCGCTCTATTGATCTCATCTGCAAGTATAAGATTTGAAAATATAGGGCCTTTTTTTGTAGTGAATGCCCCGTCTTTTGGATTATAGACAAGGGTGCCTATTAGGTCCGCGGGTAATAAATCCGGGGTAAATTGAATGCGCTGGAATTTTGTCTGGATACATCTGGAAAGGGTTTTTACGGCAAGCGTTTTAGCAAGGCCCGGCACGCCTTCTATTAAAATATGCCCGTTTGCAAGGAGGGCGATTATCAGCCTGTCCACAAGATAGCGCTGGCCGACTATGACCCTGGATAATTCCTGCGTGATTTCCTGAATAAAAAGGCTTGATTCTTTAACCTTGTCGTTTATCTGTCTTATGTCCTGGCCGTACTTAGGGTTAAAATCTGTCATGCGCACCTCCTGTTAAATTGTCATATTTTCTAATCTCTTTACCCTTTCTTTTATAGGCGGATGCGTGCTGAAAAGCGCAGCAAGGCCTCCTGAGCTTAAAGGATTTACTATAAACAAATGAGCGGTTGTCTGGTTTGCGTTCATCGGATGGACTTTATTGCCTTTTTCTAATTTTAAAAGCGCGGCGCTGAGTCCCATAGGCGTACCTGCTATCATAGCGCCTCTTTTATCCGCGGAATATTCCCTGGATCTTGAAATCGCGAGCTGTATAAGCATGGCAGCTATAGGCGCCACTATAAACATAACTAACATGCCTATGCCGTTTCCTCCCCTGCCCCTGGAGCCTCTGGTTCCGAATATAGCCGCCCATCTTGCCCAGTTGGCAATCATCGTGATTGCGCCTGCAATAGTGGCTGCCACAGTCATGATAAGGGTATCTCTGTTTTTTATATGCGAAAGTTCGTGGGCTATAACGCCTTTTAATTCTTCCCTGTCTAAAATATTCAATATGCCCTGGGTCACGCAGACAGCGGAATGTTTCGGAGACCTTCCTGTGGCAAATGCGTTGGGCGTATTCTGCGAAGTTATATAAACCCTGGGCATGGGCATTTTAGCAGATACCGCCAACTCCTTTACTATATTATATAATTCAGGCACTTCTTTAATATCCGCCTCTTTAGCGCCGTACATCGCCAGTACTATCTTGTCGCTGAACCAGTATGAAATCATGTTCATTATAAAAGCAAGCGCAAACGCGTATGTGGCGCCCTGTTGGCCCCCAAGATATCCGCCTACGAGCACAAAAATCATGGTCAGGACTACCAGCAACAAACCTGTTTTAAAATAATTCATAATTACCGCCTTCGTGTTAGCATACAATACAAATGAAGAGAGCCCCAAGATTACAGGGCTCTTCTTCTATTAATATAATATTATCAAAAACTTATTTTTTCTCTTCTTTATTCTTAGCTTCTTCCTTCTTTGCCTGCATGCAATCTTTTATCTCGCTGATGCCTGCAAAAAGAGCAGCCAGGCCGCCTAATATTAATATCGGCGGAACACAGCCTTTCAAGAGCATTACAAAACTATACCACCACGTTATAAGCCCCCAAACACCAACGATGATACTTATCAGGCCGCCAAGTACTGTTATGTATTTTCCCATTTCTTACCCCTCCTTCTTGTTTTAATACATCTATTTATACCATTTAAGGTTGCCCTTGTCAATACCTTTATAGATTCTTACTGAGCAAATTCCAGGTCTTCGGCCCCACCACTCCGTCAGGTACAAGGCCTTTTGACTTCTGGAAATCTTTTATTGCCTGCCTGGTCCTTGGCCCTATCTTGCCGTCCAATGAGCCCGGATCAAACCCCGCGTTTTTCAGGGCCTGCTGTATCTCTTTTGTGGTTGGCCTGAATTCCGCCTTTGAAGAGTCATCCTGCCTGGCAGACCTTATCTTTGAAACGTAATCTTTTTTAGACTCCAGGATTTCTTTTGTCCTTCTTGTCTCCTCCAGCTGCATCAGGGTAATTTTATCTATATAACCCGTGCTTTTCACACCGATGGATTCCTGGTATATCTTTATCGCATCGCGTGTTTCTTTGCCCATCCTGCCGTCGGTATTACCGGGCACATATCCCTCGTTCTGCAAAATGACCTGTATCTCTTCAATTTTTGGATTAATGATATCAATGCTGCCTACCAGCTTTTCTTCCTCCCTCTGATACTGAACCGATTTAGGCACAATATTGCATCCGCAAAAAGATACTATTGCCAGGATAGATACAATAAGATAGATTTTGGCTCCCATGCTTCTCCCCCTTTTGATTTTTGGCTATTATATCAAAAAATCAATGTAAAGTGAAGGTTTTAGTATGTTATTTGAATAAATAGGTAATGCATCTTTAATAGTCAGCCCTAGCAGGTTTTGAGAAAAGCCTCGCCGATTCGAGCGGGCACGGTGTCCTGCGGTAGCTGGGGCCATTCGGCGCTGAAATAATTTCGCCGTCCGCTACGGCTTACGGCTCATTTTTTATACCGAAGGCAGTCTTGACGGTATAAAAACTTCGTCGTAATTCCTTGCGGACTTTTGCCGAAATTTTTCTAATGTGCCTCAGACCCCAGCTGCCGCAGGACGAGCGAGAATCGGCGCGGAGCGAAGGACGCCACGCTGGGGCAGACGAGCGTCTTTTCGTAGGCCTGCCAGGGCTGGCTATATCAATTAATGTTATTCAATATTAAAAGTATTACAAAGTGAAGATTTTAGTGATAAAATACACATGTGCTAAAGCAAATTATACCCTCAAAGATTTGCCTTTCATGCGATGTGTGCTGCAGGTTCCCTGATGAAGATGCCGGCCTGGCCCCGGTTTTTCTGCCTCATGAAATAAAGCCCGGCAGGGTAAAATTAAAACCTTGCGGGGATATTTATATTTGTCCTTTTTTCAAAACCAAAAATAAAAAATGCTCTATCTACTCAAAAAGGCCCCTGGACTGCAGGCTGTATCCTTTCGCGATAATGTTTGATGAAAAACGGGAAAGAATTATCCTGGGAATAGATAAAAAATGCCCTGTCAGCGTAAATCCGGCTTACGAGGATTCTATAAAAAATTATTTCCATTATCTGGTTGATTTGCTGGAGCAAAAAGACTTTGCTTCTTTAATAGCCAAAAATCCCGCTTTTATAGGAAATTTTCAGGAAGATGTCGCGCAATTTTCCTGTTTGGACACCCTCACGAAACTGATCGTAAATAATCCTGAGAAAAACGGATTTAAAGAAATCTCTTCGGAGGACAAGCCGGAGTTTGACAGCTTCTTTGAGAAAATAGAAGCCCCTGATTCCGGCAGTAATTTTGTAAATCTATACATCTGGAAAGAAAAAAATCCTGTTTGGTGGAAGAAAACCGGTGATGATCTTGAAATACTGCTGGAAACAGATTTCGGCTACATGGATTTCAATTCCCTTAAAAAATTTCCTGACTATACATATCTCACTAAAGCCGTTAGTGAACTTAAAGGCAATAAATATAAACACAAAAGAGCTAGTTGCAATTACTTTGCAAAAAATTATAAGTTTCAATACCTTCCCTATAAACAAAGCATGAAGAATGATTGCCTCAAGCTTTTCTCTAAATGGTCTCTGGGGAGGAAAAAAGCATTTTCAGACCTTTACTACCATAAGCTCCTGGAAGACATTTTTTCCGGCCATAAACTTGCCATGGAAAATTTCAAAGAGCTCTGCCTGACAGGGAGGGTAATAAAGATAAGGGGGAAAATCGCGGCTTATACGTTTGGATTCGAGATCACAAAAGATATGTTTTGCGTGTTGCTGGAAGTCTGCAATTTAAAATTCAAAGGTATTTCGGAATTTATTTTCAGGGAATTCTGCAGGGAAATGACTCGCTATAAATACATCAACACCATGGACGATTCAGGCCTGGAAAACCTGCGGATCTCCAAGCTCTCCTACCACCCTATTCCCAGCATATGCGGTCGAAGTCGCAGTTAGCGCATTTATCCTTATCGCGCTCCGGAAGCTTTTCAAAACTCAGGTCCTGTATATTTCTCCACGTATTTTTTATAATGCCTGTCATTTCATCCACCATGTCTCCTGTAAGCGCGACTTTGAATTCTGTCGGCTCGCCCTGTTTTATCCCGTATTTTCTTAAATCCTTTTTCGCGGGCTGGACAAAGACAAGCACCCCGTGGCTCACAATCATAGATTTATCCTGCCGGGTTTTATCCCGTTCGTATAAAAGCTTATAGCACACCAGCTGCCTCAGGTAACTGTCGCACTCTTCGCCTTCAAGGCTTCCCGCCCCAAGAATCCCCTTCGCGTGTTTATTGGGCTCGCCTGTTTTATAATCAACAACCCTCGCAAGATTATTTTTCTCGTCTTCTAATTCCAATTTATCGTATTTACCGGTAAAGATAATGCCATCTATATTGACGGGCATCCTGTTTTCCAGGCCGATAGGCTTTATGGGATTTTTGGAAGAGCCGGCGTGATATTTCCTGAGGCCTTCGAATTGTTCCTTGCACCTTAATTCCACGGCCTTTTCCGGCCCCTGGAACTTCAGCGCCTCCAGGAATTTTTCCCTGAAAAACTGGAAATCAGGAAATTTCTTTATCCTGACATATTCCCTGTATAAACTTTCCAGGCCGGCGTGCACTGCGTTGCCGAACATGAGGCTCTGCTTCTTTGCCGAAGGGAGCATCAGCACGTTATCGTAAAGGAATTTGCGCCTGCACCTGAGATAATTATCCAGGCTTGTGGGGTTTAAGGGCATGTCTTTTACCATGTCGGCCAGGACCTCTTCGGTCCCGATAAAAGGCTCCATGAGATTTGTTTTCTCAAGAAAGCTCGCAAGGATATCTTCTTCTTTTAAGTTGAGCGTTTTCGGCTTTATGCCGAGCCTGTATAGAAACGCGCTGGAAACAGCGCTTTCATCAGGGCTGGCCGTAAAAATAATATTACTTTTCGCCCTTGATACAGCCACGTAAAAAAGCCTCGTTTCGTCATGAAACATAAGTTCTTTGACTCTTTCTTTATCCGGGGTCTTCTCTATTGATTTTATCAGCTCGGGCGGAAAAGGAATCGCATCTGTCCTGGATTTTATAGGCCAGCTTTTATCCTGCAGGCAAAACGGGATTATGACGCTGTGAAATTCCCGGCCCTTGGAACCATGCGCCGTGAATATCCTGACACCGTTCTGAGTCATTGTCACAAGATCTCCTTCAAGCGGCATGCCATGTTCATTCATTGTTCTTATATCTTCTATAAAATCCTTTAGTGTCAGGCCTGGTTTTGACAGGTCGGAACTCTTTACCTTGTTGACAAAAGATGAAAGCGCCCTCAGCTCCCTGATCCTCACCACATCGGATTTATCATATTTTTCCAAAATAAACTTATAGATACCGGCTTCTTCTATATATTCCAACAATACTGTATGCGCCGGCTTGTACTGCGCGTTATCTATAAGCTTTTTTATTATATCCCCGGCATTTTTCAGAGGCGCTGATAAGTCAGCGGAATTTAAAAGTTCCAATAAAATCTTAGCGTCTAGCTTGTTCCTTTTCTTCTTATTCACCCTGGATATAAGGCCCAGCACATCTACGAGCGGGATCTTAAAGTAATCGGCCGTGAGGATCTTATACAAAATCCTGTCCCTGTCTTCGTAATTTTCCGGATCCATGCCAGCAAATTCCAGGACATCCAGCATCTGCCTGACCCGCGGCTCGGGCCGTATATCTTCTTTGCCGTCGGTAGCGTATGGAATCCCCGCCTGTAAAAATTTATCTATGATCCTTAATATCAAATCCCTTCTTCTCACTAAAATCGCTATGCTATTGTATGGATTTTCTTTTTCTTCCGGACTGACGTCTTTTGAAGACTCTATCTGCTCCTTGAGCTCCCTGACCTTTTTTACAATAAAGTCCAGCTCTTCGGATTCTTTCGTAAATTCATAGTAATCTATCGATTTATCTTTAAAGTCTTTTACATTTACCAGCTGTTTATCCCCGGTCCTCTCCTCCACAGGCACTTCTTTTATCAAAGACTCTACCAGGCCTATTATCTCTTTTGTAGACCGGTAATTACTTCTCAAGGATATAGTTTCCAGATCCTTGAATTTCTTTTTAAACTCTCTAAAATTACCGACGCTGGCGCCCTGAAACCTGTATATAGACTGGTCATCGTCCCCTACGCAGCATACATTGGGGCTGTTTCCCTTTAATATAGAAAATAATAATTTAAGCTGGGCGCCGTTTGTATCCTGAAACTCGTCCACCATAAAAAATTTATACTGCTCCTGATATTTTTTCTTTAAAACGCTCTCTTTGTTTAAGGCATCAACGGCCATCATTATCATATCGTCATAATCATACCTGCCCCGCTCGTCAAACACATCTTTATTTCCGCTTATTTTGAGTTTTTCGTACTGGTCATAGATAATAGCGAGCGCTTTTATCCTGGGGATATGTTTTTCCTCTATATGCGCGCCGTCGGGGGTCAATGTCTTTACGTATTTCAGGAATTCTCCCGGGCTGACGCCTTCTCTTTTAAGGTCGCTTATCCTTTTCTTTATGTCTTTGATATAGTGGTACGGGGCGTTAAAAGGCCTTATTTCAGAAATGCCCTGGCTATGGTCTAAAATATATTCCAGCGCCTTTATCTGGTCTATATCTTCTATCTGCACCCTTTCCTGGATATAATTGGCAGCCTCTTCAGAATCCATAAGGATCGCATTAGCAAAACTGTGGAATGTCGACACGTGGACATCATACCCTTCAAATCCTATGATTTTTGCGAGCCGCTCTTTCATTGTTTTTACCGCGGGATTTGTGTATGTAAGTATAAGGATATTTTCAGGAAGGGCTTTTTTCCGGCGTATTATATTCGCGGCGCGGATAGAAAGTATCTGGGTCTTTCCTGTACCCGGCCCTGCCAGAACCAGCACCGGGCCTTCAATAGTATCTACCGCCTTTTTTTGCTCTATGTTTAATTCTTTATAAAATTTCTCGAAATCTTCCATAATCTATTTCTACAGCGTTCTGCCGATTGAAAAAGCGTCGCCCAGGTATTTGCCTATGCCGTGATAAGCGCAAATCTCCGGATCGTATAATATAGGCCTTATCTTTTCAATATCAGGAAGTTCGTTTTTCCCGAGCGCGCTCTCCTCGCATTTTACATCCAATATCTCGCCTATAAACTGCGTATGCAGGCCTATCTCAATTGCACTAGTAACCCTGCATTCTAAAATAAGAGAAAACTCCTTTATATAAGGCGCGTCTACAAGATCGCTTTTTACCGGGGTCAGTTTTGTTTTGGCAAACTTATCTTCATTCCTTCCGGAAACAATACCGAAATAATCCGCTTCTTTGATGTATTTTTCGGAAGGGACGTTGACTGTGAAGGCCTTTTTATCCATGATATTCCCGTAAGAATAAGTCGCCTTTCTTAAAGATATGCCCACTGAGGGCGGTTTGGAGCAAACAATGCCTCCCCACGCAACAGCTGCGCCGTTTGGTTTCCCGTTCTTATCATACGTGCCTATAATCCAGGTAGGCGTAGTAAACAGAAGCGCTTTAGCGCCTAATGATTTTTTCATATAAACCCCCTTTATCTATTGCAGGATATTATAACACTCTTACCCAAAGACGTCTACTTCACTATGAGAGTCTGTATTTGACAGATGTATTATAATTGAGTATAATTTTTCTATATGAAAACCAGGGAAACATGGAAGTCTAAACTCGGAATCATAATGGCTGTTGCGGGAAGCGCGATAGGCCTTGGGAACTTCCTGCGTTTTCCTGTCCAGGCCAGCCAGAACGGCGGCGGGGCATTCATGATCCCGTATTTCATATCCCTCCTTCTTCTCGGCATACCTCTAATGTGGGTGGAATGGACCATCGGCCGTTTCGGCGGAGGATTCGGCCACGGCACTGCGCCCGGGATCTTCCATAACATGTGGACAAAAAACAGGTTCATAAAATATTTCGGGATAATCGGGATATTCGGCCCTCTTGTAATATTTATTTACTATACCTATATAGAATCATGGACATTCGCATACGCCTTTTTCTCAGTAGCGGAAAAATACGGCCAGGCAACAACCCAGGGCAGCATGGTATCGTTTCTAAAAGGTTTTCAGGGTATTGAAAAAAATAATTTCTTTTCCGGCATGCAGTGCGCTTATGCATTTTTCCTTATCACGTTTTGCCTCAACATGTTTGTCATATATAAAGGCATCTCAGGCGGGATTGAAAAATTATGCAGAATCGCCCTTCCGAGCCTTTGTGTATTCGGGATAATACTGGCCGTAAGGGCATTGACATTCGGCTCGCCTGATCCCATGAAACCAGACTGGAATATAACAAACGGCCTTGGGTTTTTATGGAACCCTGATTTCAGCGCCCTAAAGAGCGCCAAGGTCTGGCTCGCGGCAGCAGGCCAGATATTTTTTACATTGAGCGTAGGCATAGGCGTGATACTCACTTACGCAAGCTACCTGAAGAAAACTGACGATGTAGTGCTTTCAGGCCTCACATCCGCCAGCGCGAATGAATTCGCGGAAGTGATACTCGGATCCTCTATCATAATACCGGTCGCATTCGCGTTTTTCGGACCTGTCGAGATCCAGACGATTGCAAAAGGCGGGGCGTTCAATCTAAGCTTTATCACAATGCCTTTGATATTCCAGAAGATAAACCTGGGTGCGTTTTTCGGGTGCATCTGGTTTTTGCTTTTGTTCCTCGCGGGAATCACCTCTTCCATATCCCTGGCGCAGCCCAGCATAACCTTTCTGGAAGATGAATTCAACATCTCCAAGAAAAAAGCCGTCATTATTTTCGGCATTGCCAGTTTTATCCTATGCCAGCCTGCGATATTCTTTTTGAAAAACGGGGTAGTGAACGAGCTGGATTTCTGGGGAGGCACTTTCTGCCTGGTATTATTCGCAACCGTAGAGATTGTCCTTTTCGGCTGGATATTCGGAATTGAAAAGGCCTGGGAGGAAATACACCACGGCGCGGATATGCGAGTGCCTGAAATATATAAATTTATAATAAGGTACGTAACGCCTGTATTCTTATTTCTAATACTGGGTTTCTGGATGTATCAGGAAGGCATTTCCACGATATTGATGAAAAATATTTCCCAGGGCGATAAGCCTTATATATTGGGCACAAGGCTTATGCTCCTGGGGATATTTATCGCGCTAGCGATACTTGTAAAGATTGCCTGGGGGAAAAGGAAAATCAGGGTTAAAAAATAATACAACTTATCAGTCTATAATTATCGCCTCGACAGGGCATTCATCTTTAGACTGCTTTGCGCTTTCTTCGCTCGCGGCAGGAACCACGCTTACTTTCGTGATTGCCTTATCGTCCTTCATCACAAAAATATCAGGGCAGGTATTAACGCACAGCCCGCACCCAACGCACAAATCCTCATCTACTCTTACTTTCATATAATCCTCCGGGTTAAATTATCCAAGTATGATATATTTGAGCCTGTTTATTGTCAATAAAATTATTCGGAGGCAAATCTCGCTATGAATTCCGCAAACATCAGGTCCTGTATATAAAAACCCGCCCCATCAGATCTTTTTACAAGCCCTTTTTCTTCCAGGCGGTAGAGAAAATTCTTTATATTCGCTATGGGGAATTTTTTGGCGCGTTTACCGACTATCATCATTGTGGTAAAATCCTTGATCGTTACCGGCTTTTTCTCTTCGGCCAATATCTTCAATAAATCCTTCTCCCTGTCGCTGGCCTTTGACAGAAGATATTCAAAGTAATCCCTGCCCAGCTCTTTCAATGTGCTGCTTAAAACGCTGTCCCATGCCCGGGGCTTCACGTTTCCTTCTATCTGGCTGTCATAAAGATGGCTGGCCAAAAGCTGGACTTCATAGGGATGGCCAAGGGTGTATTCGAATATATTTTTCCTTATTGCTTCGTCAAAAACCACGCCCGTGCCTTTCAGGGTCTTGTCTATGGTGCCCATGACCTCCGGTTCTTTCAGATTTTCTACGCTCAGCCTTTTTCTGAAAAATCTTCCCACGGGGTCATGTTTATCTATAAAAGCTGCCCAGCCCATAGGCGTGGATGAAAGCACAAACAAAAATCTCGTTTCCTTTATAATATCATCGCTGCTTAAAACAGCTCTCAGGATATCTATGGTATTCGATACCTCCATGAGATTCTGGGTGTCATCCAGGAGCACAACCGCCAGTTTTGTATCAAGCGCCTTCCATAACTCGCGCAGGAATTTTGTAAACTGGACCTGGGCATTGGATAAAGATTTTCTTTTGGCAAACAGGTCCAGGAGATCTTTTTGGACCGCGTCTATTTTCGGAAAACCCATAACCATCTCTTCTGCTATCAGATGGATGGCGTCCAGGGCTTTATTTTTTTCTGTAAATCTGGAAATAGCGCAAAAGGCGGCAGGAAATCCGTTTTCCTGGCTTATGCGCCTGAATTGTTTCAGTAAAGACGTCTTCCCTGCTCCCCATTCCCCCAAGACAACCAGATGGCTCGGCCTTGCGCTAACCGCATCATCCAGGTTTGATTTAAAGATCTCTAATTCCGGATTCCTGCCGCCGAATATTTTCGGCTCCCAGCCGGATTGAGGAGTAAAAGGGTTTGAGGATATCATGTTTTTCCTTTAAAAGCTGACAGGCATAATTTATTTATCCTGCATTCAGCGCAAAGCGGCTTTCTCGCATTACAGATCTTTCTCCCGTGTAAAATCAGAAGGTGTGAGACTATGCCCCAGTCTTTGGCCGGAACCAATTCCATGAGATCCTCTTCTATCTTACCGGGATCTGTATTTTTTGTTAAACCAAGCCGCTGCGACAACCTTCTTACGTGGGTATCAACCACCACGCCTGCCGTAATCCCGAATCCTGACGATAAAATAACATTCGCCGTCTTCCTGCCTATGCCCGGCAGGCTCGTCAGTTCCTCCATTGTCCGCGGCACTTTGCCTTTAAACTCATTTAAAATTTTCCTCGCGGAGCCTATAATGCCTTTTGCTTTATTTTTGTAAAACCCTGTCGAATAGATATCTTTTTCAAATTCCTTAACATCGGCTTTTGCAAAATCAGCCACTTTCTTATATTTCTTAAACAATACAGGCGTTACCAGGTTTACCCTCACATCAGTGCACTGCGCTGAAAGGATGGTAGCTACCAGGAGCTGCCAGGTATTCTTAAATCTAAGCGCTATTTTCGCTTCAGGATATTGGTTTTTTAAAATCTTTATTATTTCTTTGATATCGTTCATTTACCCAATAACATGTATATAGAAATAAATAAAAGCATAACTGCGAATATTTTTTTAAGTATAGGGCTGGGAATGCCCTGCATAAGAGTTGCGCCTATAAAACCTCCTATAATAAACCCGAGGGCTACAAATAAAGCTACCTTTATATTCACGTCTCCTGACTTGTAATATTTTATCACGGCCAGGATCCCCACGGGTAAAAGCAGCGAGGCAAGGGCTGTGCCCTGGGCCAAATGCTGGGAGAATTTGAACGTATACAAAAGCACAGGGATTAATATTATAGCCCCTCCTATCCCGAAAAATCCTGAGGATATCCCTGATACCAGCCCGATTAATACGCTTAATATATTGTCCATGTTTACTTTATCTATTGTATATGGTAGATTATAGTTATGATTATAAAGAGAGATATTGATATTATCAAGGGATATTTTGAAGACTATTCAGGCCTTCTGGGCGGTTATGCCGACAGGGTCATAGTGCCTGAGGACGAAAAAGAAATCATGGAAATACTGCTCGAGGCATCCGCCAAAAATACCCCTGTTACAATATCCGGAGGCGGCACAGGCGTGACAGGCGCAAGGATTCCCTTCGGAGGATGGGTCATTGCCACAGAGAATCTTAATAAAATAATAGACATAAATGAAAAAAACTTTACCGCAACGCTCCAGCCGGGGGTAAGGCTTTCTGACCTGGACACGCAACTTTCAAAAAAAGGCCTTACTTATTTGCCTGACCCCACAGAGCCGAACGCATTTCTGGGCGGCACTATATCCACAAATGCCTCAGGCGCAAAAGGCTTTAAATACGGCCCTACGCGCAATTATATAAAAAGGTTGAGGATGCTCCTCGCCACCGGAGATATTATTGATATAAAACGCGGGGATTATTTTTTAAAAAAAGGCGGCCTTTTTCCGATCAAATTAAAAGACAGGGAAATAAAAATAAGGATCCCTGATTATTCCATGCCGCAGATAAAAACAGCTGCGGGTTACTATGTAAAAGACGGCATGGACCTTGTGGACCTGTTTATAGGCCACGAAGGAACTCTAGGCTTTATACTAGAAGCTGAAATAGCGCTCGGCAGAAAGCCTGAAGAGATAATGAGTTTTTTCAGCTTCTTCGCTTCAGAAGATGACGCTATAAATTTTGTAGATGACGCCAAAAAGTTTAACGCCATGTCTTTAGAATACATGGACAGCCATTCCCTGTCGCTATTGAGGGTAAAATACCCGAACATACCCCTTTCTGCAAAAGGCCTTATATATTTTGAACAGGATTACAAAAAAGAATCTGAGTCCAGTCTCATAGACTCCTGGACTAAACTGCTTGAAAAACATAACGCGCTCCTGGAAGACTCGTATTTTGCCGATTCTGACAAAGAAAGGGTGAAATTAAAAGAATTAAGGCACGCCCTGCCTGATTCCGTGAACGAGATCGTGAAAAAAAATAAAATGCCGAAGGTCGGCACAGACATAGCCGTACCTGACAATAGATTCAAGGAGATGCTGGATTTTTATCATGACAAATTAAAATCCTCAAATATATATTACGTCATATTCGGCCACATAGGCGAAAGCCACATGCATGTGAATATGCTGCCCAAAACAGAGGAAGAATTTAAAAAGAGCCGCGACACGTATGCGGAGTTTGTAAAAAAAGCAATAAGCCTGGGCGGCACTGTATCGGCGGAACACGGCATAGGAAAATTAAAACACCGATTCCTGGAAATAATGTACGGGAAAGACAACCTGAAACAGATGGCCCTTCTTAAAAAATCGCTGGACCCTTCATGCATATTGGGGCTCGATAATATATTCCCAAAGGAACTGTTAAGATAATTTTATTTTTTAGCATGTCATTCCCGTGAAAACGGGAATCTAAAAATTACATGAAAGAATATTACGTATACATCTTAGCTAGCAGAAGAAACGGAACTTTGTACACTGAAATAACGGAGAATTTGATAAAAAGAGTATACGAACATAAAAATAAACTTGTTGACGGTTTTACTAAAAAATATAACGTTAATATATTAGTACATTATGAGATATTTAATAGCGCAATAGAAGCTATTACCAGAGAAAAACGAATAAAAAAATGGAACAGGCAATGGAAAATAGAACTGATAGAACAATCTAACCTATGCTGGAAAGATTTATATGCTGATATTATATCTTAAAAAAATGGATTCCCGCTTTCGCGGGAATGACAAAAATATAAAACCGGGATAACAAAAATATAAAATATGAAAACTATAATAGCTGTGCCTGATTTTACGCGCGAAGCGCATCTAAAAAAGATCCTTCCCGCGCTTTTAAAAGACAATAGCGGCGCGGAAATACTAATCGCCACCGGGCTTCACAGGGCGCCCACTAAAAAAGAAATCAGGGACAATCTTGGCAATATCGCAGAAAAAATAAAAATATCAGCCCATGATTACAAAGATGCGTTGTATTTCGGCAAATCAAAAACCGGGGCGCCTGTCTGGCTTAATAAAAAACTAAAAGAAGCCGACGTCATAATAACAGTCGGCGTCGTAGAGCCGCATCTTTACGCAGGCTACAGCGGAGGCGTAAAGGTGGTCGCGATAGGCCTGGCCGGGGAAAAGACGATAAATTACACCCATCATCCGAGATTTTTGGATTCTCCCGGCACTAAAATAACAAATCTGAAAAATAACCCGTTTCAGGATTTTATACAGGAAGTTATTTCCATGCTGCCCATAAAATATTCCATAAATATAGTAAATGACGACAAAGGCAATATCCTGAAAATATTTAAAGGCAGCCCGGGAGCCTCTTTCAGGAATGCCGTCAATTACTCCAAAAAGATTTTTGAAAAAAAGGTGGCTAAGCTATTTGACGCGGTGATATGCGGCGCCCCTGCAGGAAAAAGCGCAAATATATACCAGGCATCCCGCGTATTCAATTATGTAGCTGATACCAGAAGCCCCGCTATAAAAAATACATCCCTCATACTTGTGAAAGCAGGGCTGGAAGAAGGCTTCGGAAAAGGCCTCGGCGAAAAACGCTTTATGAAAAAGATGCTTGGAATGAAAAATCCTGATAAACTTATAAATGAAATCAAGAAAAGCGGCTGCCTTGCGGGGGAACACAGGGCTTACATGGTTGCAAAAGCCCTCAAAAAAGCAAAATTAGGATTTATATCAAAAAATGCCGGCTTTTATAAAAATAAAGGTCTTCCGTTTTTATTTTTTGAAGACCTGAGTGAAGCTGAAAAATATATAAGAAAAAGTTACAAAAACCCTGAAATATATTACCTGAAAAACGCTTTTACGAAAATACTTACCGCTTACACTTAAAAATCCCTGCTTATGCCTATGCTAAGCTCTTCCCCGTCAAGAAAATCGCATTCTATGTTAAGCCTGGTGTCTTTCCTGACCAGATAATCAAACCCGATTACAGCTCCGAACATCTTTTCAGACTTTATGCGCTTCCTGTCATGTTCATTCACCCATTTTATATAATCGACTGTCCCGTATCTGGCGCCGGCATAAGGCGTCAGATTGCCCATATCCTTTGATACCAGCGCCGAACCCTGCCAGTCATCTATAATTACCCTGTGATTATCGCCTGCCGGAGACGCCGTGGGAGGATGAACGCTTATATGCTGGAAACCTGCGACAGTTTTTATCCCAAGCCCTTTATTCTCATAACCTTTTATCCTGAAACCGTATGCTCCTGCAAAACCGCTATTAAAATTCAAATTCCCGGGGTCTGAATTATGCCAGGCTACATCTCCCATGCCTATTTTACCGTCAAAACAAATCCAGTCAAGCACGCCCAGGCTACATGTTAAAAAATACCTGTTTCCGCTTGTTGAACCCTGATTATCATCAAGATCTCTGTCTACAAGGAAATTCCCCTCCAGCCCCAATGTCCATTGTTTTTCTTTGGGCATATGGGTACCATAGCATGGCGCTGCATAAGAAATCCCTGAATGCGCTATTCCTAAAACGATTAAAACAAATAAAAATCTTTTAAGCATAAATTGATTTTCTTTTAAAATAATCTCCTGCCTTTTTTCGCAAGCTCCTTAAGATCAGGCCATAATTTTTTGCCTTTCAGCATCACGACTATCACTTTTCGGTTATTATCGTATATTATATAACCGGCAAAGCACTGTCCGGCCCTAATGGTATACCCGGTTTTTCCAAGAATAGTATAAGATGCTTCCTTCCACAGGCTTTTATTGTGATTCCTGAGTTTTATTTTCCTGCCGGTATTAAGCTCGGAAATCTCAGCCTGCTTTGTTTCCAGGATTTCGGATAATTTTTTATTTTTCATCGCTTTTCTCATTATCAAAGCCAGATCATAGGCGGTAGTATACTGGTTTTTTGCGGGGAGCCCGTTAGAGGTCTTAAAATTCGTATTGCGGCAGCCTAGTTTTTTGGCCATCTCGTTCATCATGTTCGTAAACTCTTTTTCGCTCCCGGCAACACTCACTGCCAATGCCACTGTTGCATCGTTGCCTGAATTAAGCAGCGCCGCTTTCAATAAATCTTCGGTTGTGTAAATCTCCCCATTTTTTATATCCACCCTGCTGGGCGGCATCCAGGTAGCGGACTTCGGAACAGTAACTTTTTTATCAAGGCCGGATTTATCCATTACCACGAGGGCTGTCATTATCTTTGTAGTAGATGCGGGAGCCAGTTTAACGTGCGGATTTTTTGAATACAGGACTTTTTTATTCCCGGCATTCATCAGCACTACGGAATACGCAGTGACATGGATAACCTCTTTCGCAAAAAGGCTTGTGCTTAAAAATATCATTGATAGGAATATGAGGATTCTTCGGAACATTTAACCTTGATGCATTTCGCGGATTTCTTTGCTGACGTCTCCGAGCGCTGCCTTGGCGCGCTCAAGTTCAGCGGCAAGCCTATTGGTTATAAGCAAATGCTTATAGGAAAGCAGGCTGAAAGCCAGATTTAAAAGCGCCAATAAAAACAGATACACATTAACCTTGGTATTAAGCAGGAAATATATAAAGAAAAATATGCCCAGGATAATAAGCATCCTGTTCACCCTGGCAACTACCGCTATAAATATTTCTTCGCTTGTCAGCTTCGCCATATATAATCTCCTCGTATAATAGCGTTCTTTCGCATGAAAGATGATTATTATCGTCTCCTCTCGGTATAGAGTGTATTTTAAGGCTAAATTTATTACACCCGCTTTTATAACCGAAAGGAGACTTTTATGT
>PCTH01000015.1 GCA_002771475.1 Candidatus Omnitrophica bacterium CG22_combo_CG10-13_8_21_14_all_43_16
TGAGAGGATATTGAGCCGGCTCGGCATCACGCCGTCACGAGTGTTTTAAATAGGAGTTAGGCGGGATAGCGGAGGAGCCCTATTACTTACATTATACGAGGACGCAGTCGGCAAAAGGGGCGTCTTGTACGGACGGAGGGTTCCCTCCGCCCGTACTTACAAGACGCCCCGTATTCCTCGTGGTGGAGCAGACGGGGTTCGAACCCGTGATCTCCACAATGCCATTGTGGCGCGATACCAACTTCGCTACTGCCCCATCGTAATTACATTATTAAACAAGAATTATAGCATAAAATAGCTGCATTATAAAGGATAAATTAGGCGAGAACTACCCGTCTCTTCATGGCAAATATTACCGCAGCTATTATACAGCATATTCCGCTGATTACCAGCGTACTGGCTACTCCAAATTTTGTTGCCATAGCGCCTGCCAGAAGGCTCCCCAAAGGCGCCATGCCCATAAATGCCATTGTATAAAAACTCATTACCCTGCCGCGTTTGTCATCATCTACAATGGTTTGCAATATTGTATTGCTGCTGGCCATCTGTACCATAATGCCAAACCCTGCTATAAATAACAAGAAAAGAGAAATCCACATATTGTGCGAAAAAGAAAACGCTGTTATGCCTATCCCGAATATACCTGCTGAAACAGGTAATGTATTTCCAAACACAATCGCCTTCTTTCCTGAAGCCAGATATACCGTGCCTGCCAATGCGCCTAATCCCACAGCTGCCATCAGAAAACCCAGCGTATGGGGCCCGCCTCCCAGCACATCCTTTGCAAAAACAGGCATGAGTACCGCATAAGACATTCCCATCAAACTTATAATACCCAATAATAATAGAATCGCCCTGATAGGCTGAGACCCAAAGGCATAATTAAAACCTTCTTTTAACTCTTTGAATATATTGTAATCTTCTTTTTTGTCTTTTCTTATTTTTATCCCTTCATCCATCGCAACCAGAGATACTATAACAGCCACATAGCTTATGGCATTAACAAGAAAACATACGCCTTCCCCTGCGATAGCTATCAGCACTCCTGCTATTGAAGGCCCTATCAGCCTTGCCACATTAAACATCATTGAATTCAATGCTATGGCATTCCCGAGATTTTCTTTTTCTTCTATCATCTGCAATATAAAAGACTGCCTGACAGGTATATCAAGGCTGTTAACGCACCCTAAAAAAACTCCCATCACTATTATATGCCACACCTGGATTAAGCCTGTTATGGTAAGAATGGCTAAAATCAAAGCCTGCAGCAAAGCAAGCACCTGCGTGAAAAGCAGTATCTTGTGCCTGTTATGCCTGTCAGCGAGAACCCCTGTAAAAGGCGATAGAATAAACGTCGGGAACTGGCTGGCAAATCCCACCACTCCCAGCATAAACGCGGAACCTGTCATCCTGTACACCAGCCAGCTCATTGCAACATACTGCATCCATGTGCCAACAAGCGAAACGCTCTGGCCTAAGAAAAAAATCCTGAAATTCCTGTATTTTAACGTCCGGAAAACCATATATTTTTACATATCCCTCAATAGTTTCTGCTCCAATCTGGACATGATGCTGGAATTATCGATAAATCTGGAGATTTTATTAAACTGATTCATAGGGCCGCGGTTATTCTCATGATGAAACGTGATAAATAACTGATCCTTCGCCCTTGTAAGCCCTACATAAAATAACCTGCGCTCTTCTTCTATGCTTTCATCATCGCCCAGGGAAAAACTCACAGGGAACACCCCGTCAATAAGCCCTATCAAAAACACTGCTTCCCACTCCATGCCTTTTGCGGAATGGATAGTGGAAAGCGTAGGCTGTTTCTTGTGTTCTGAGTATTGATGGCCTGCGTGAGAATCAGGAAGCTCTATCGCGAAATCGCTCAATAAATCCTGCAGAGAATCGTATCTATAGGCTATCTTTTTCAATGTCTCCAGGTCGTTCACCCTGGTATTCCAGTCATCAAACTTTGTTTTCATCAAAGGGCTGTAATAATCAAAAACTGCCTCAAACTTTTCCCCAACCCTGGTTTTTTCATCTGAAAGATTTTCTATCAATAATTTAAACCTCTCGATGCCATGAGAATACTTAAAACCCTTTTCATATTTAACAATATCTCCCGCGTTGATATCTTTCAGAATCTTCCCGCTTGTTTTAGGGCCTATGCCCTCTATCAGCTCCAGAGACCTGTGCCACGCAATCTCATCCTTGGGATTTACCATCACTTTAAGATGCGCCATTAGGTCCTTTACATGGGCGCTTTCATAAAATTTCATGCCGCCCATGAGACTATAAGATATGCCTCTTTTATTCAACTCTGCCTGCAGAGCTATTGAGATATAACTTGAGCGGAACAATACGCATTGCCTGTCAAGCGGTATGCCGCTATTTTTGAGCTCTATCATTTTATCTGCAATGCATTCCGCTTCTTCATACGCGTTTTGAAAAAACCACATCTGGGGCATTGCCCCCCTATGCTTCAGGCCGGATACCAGCCTTTTGTCATATTTACTGGTCATCTCGGAAAGCACAGAATTAGCCGCGTCCAGGATAGGCTGCGTGCTTCTGTAATTCTCTTCCAGCTTAATTATCACGCATCCCGGAAACATTACAGGAAAATCCATTATATTTTTATGAGTGGCCCCCCTGAAACCGTATATGCTCTGGGCATCATCTCCCACAACCATGATATTTTTGTGGGCCTTGGCCAGTAAATAGCTGATATCGCCTTGAAGCCTGTTTGTATCCTGGTATTCATCAACCATTATATATTTATATTTTGATGCAACAGCTTTCCTGATAGCATCATCCTCCAGCAGCCTCTTGAGATAGACCAGCATATCATCATAATCCAGGTAGTTTTTCTCTTGTTTGTACTTAACATATTTCGACTTTACGTTTTTTATATATTCGCTATATTCTGCCAGATGCGGATATTCTTTTTCAATGATATCTTCCACGGAACTATGCTTATTGATGGACATGCTTATTATGCTTCTTATCGTATTTTTTTTAAGAAATTTCCTGTCCCGCTCGGAAATATTGATATTACTTGAGCATCTGCCTACAGCGTCTATGGCGTCAGCCTCATCAAGTATAGAAAACGAATTGGTAAAACCCGCGGCTTTTCCATAATGTTTTAACACCTTGTAAGCAAACGAATGAAATGTCCCTCCTTCCACTTCTGCGCACCTCGAATCGTGGGCAGCTGCCCGCGAAAGCATAACCCTGGACGCGTTCCTGGTAAATGTCAAAAGCAGTATGGAAGCCGGTTCCACCCCATTTTGAACGAGATTCAGAACCCTGTATTCTATGACCCTGGTCTTGCCTGATCCTGCGCCTGCAATAACAAGCACAGGCCCGTCTATAGTCGTAGCGGCTAAAAATTGAGAAGAATTAAGGTGCTTTTTAAGGTCTATCATATTATGTTTGTCAGCCCCCGGCAGGCCTACGAAAAGACGCTCGGACGCCCCAGCGAGGCGTCCTTCGCTCCGCGCCAATTCTCGCCCTTCGTCGCTTTGCTCCTCAGGACCAGGTCGATATTTAACGAAACGTCTGGGCTCACCCCGGGTCTGGGCAGGGCCTCTGGCGCATTTGAGAAGTTTCGGCATAAATAGGTTCTTTTGCATATAAGGCCGCAAGGGATTACGGCGAA
>PCTH01000042.1 GCA_002771475.1 Candidatus Omnitrophica bacterium CG22_combo_CG10-13_8_21_14_all_43_16
ATGAAAAAAAGAACTGCGAAAATATCCAGAAAGACAAAAGAAACAGACATAGCTGTAAATCTGTTGATTGACGGCAAGGGCAAGGCAGATATCAAGACGGGCATAGGTTTCCTGGATCACATGCTCACGCTTTTTGCCAAACACGGTTTTTTTGATTTAAATATATCCGCCAAAGGCGACCTGGATGTGGATATCCATCACACCAATGAAGACGTGGGCATCACGCTTGGAAGCGCGTTTAAAAAGGCATTGGGGGATAAAAAAGGCATAACCAGATTTGGGGACAGTTTTGTGCCTATGGATGGATGTCTTACAAGGGTGACTGCAGATATAAGCAATAGGCCGTCATTGCATGTACATTACAGAACGAAATATAAATTATTAGATGAATATGTGATAAAAGGAAGTTGTGAATATTCTTTTGTTAGCGCGGAACAATTTATAAGAGCTTTTATCATGAACGCAGGTATAAATATGCATATAGAGATACTCGGATTTGATAATGACCTGCACCATTTGATAGAAGCTGTCTTTAAGGCTATGGCTAGGGCGTTGGACGAAGCGACTCAGATTGACAAAAGGGCCAAGGGCGTGCCGTCCACAAAAGGAAAATTATAACCTAAATATGATTGTCATTATAGATTACGGGATGGGGAATCTGAGGAGTGTTCAAAAGGCATTTGAGAAATTTTACTCGAATGTCATAGTGAGTTCGTCTGCAAAAGATATTCTCAATTCGGATAAACTGATACTGCCAGGCGTAGGGGCTTTTAAAGTAGCTATGGATGAGTTAAAGAAAAGGGGCCTGATAAAACCGATCAAAGATTCCATAGCAAAGGGCAAGCCGTTTCTGGGCATATGCCTGGGACTGCAGCTTTTGTTTTCCGAAAGCGAAGAGGGCAAAAAGATAAAAGGCCTGGATATAATAAAAGGCAGGGTTAAAAGATTTAAGGAAAAACCCGGATTAAAAATACCGCATATGGGGTGGAATAACATCAAGTCTGCCAACAGTCCTGACAATAATATTTTAAATGGAGTTGCAAGCGGGAGCTATATGTATTTCGTGCACTCGTATTATGTGGAGCCGAAAGACAAAGATGCGATTCTTTGCCAGACAGATTACGGCGGGAATTTTACATCCGGCATCCACAAAGACAATGTATATGGATTTCAGTTCCATCCTGAAAAAAGCCAGTCTATAGGCTTAAAAATAGTGGAGAATTTTGTAAAGTTATGTTAATAATTCCTGCGATAGATATTATAAACGGAAAAGTTGTACGGCTGGAAAAAGGAGATTTTAATAAGCCAACGTCATATCAGCTTGATCCTGTAGAGGCTGCTAAGTTATGGGAAGGTCAGGGCGCGAAGCTTCTGCATATAGTTGACCTGGACGGGGCAAAAGAAGGGAAAATAAAAAACGCGGATACGATAGTCAAAATTATAAAAAATATAAAGGTGCCTTGCGAGGTAGGAGGAGGCATCAGGGAGATAAAAGATATAGATTATTTCCTGGAGAACGGCGCAATGCGCGTGGTGTTAGGCACCAAGGTTATCAGAGACCAGGATTTTTTTAATGATATAGTAAAAAAATTTGGAGATAAAATAGTAGTTAGCACGGATTTTAAAAAGTCAGGAGATCAGTACTACATCACAACAGCAGGCTGGGTTAAAAAAACAGGGATTACCGTAGATTTTTTTATTGAAAATATAAAAGAGGCAAAACTGAAAACTATTATAGTAACAGATATTTCAAGAGATGGAACTTTGCAAGGCCCTAACATAGAGAAACTGGAACAGATACTGGCCAGCATTGATATAAATGTCATAGCTTCAGGCGGCGTTTCTTCTTTGGAAGATATAAAGAGATTGAAAGCGATTAAAAACAAGAACCTGGAAGGCGTCATTGTAGGCAAGGCGCTGTATGAAAATAAGATTGATTTAAAAGAGGCAATAGAATTATGCTAACCAAACGCATTATCCCGTGCCTGGACGTGAAAGACGGCAGGGTCGTAAAGGGCGTCAAGTTCCTGAATCTCAAGGACGCAGGAGACCCTGTTGAAGTCGCGCAGTTTTATGACAATGAAGCCGCGGATGAGATTGTCTTTCTGGACATTACGGCAAGTTTTGAAAAAAGAAATATCATGCTGGATGTCGTAAAAAGGACCGCAGAAACTGTTTTTATGCCTTTAACCGTAGGCGGAGGCATAAGGAACCTGGAAGATATCAGGCAGTTATTGAAAGCAGGGGCTGACAAGGTTTCTATAAATACCGCTGCTGTAAAAGATATCGAGCTTGTAAAAAAAGCCAGCGAAAAATTCGGCAGCCAGTGCATAGTAGTTGCCATAGATGCCAAAAGGAGCGGTAAGGGCAAGTGGGAGGTCTATATACATGGCGGCAGGACTCCTACCGGCATAGATGCTGTCAGGTGGGGAAAAAAAGTCGAAAAAATAGGCGCAGGAGAAATACTTCTTACAAGCATGGATAAGGATGGCACAAAAGACGGCTATGACATAGAGCTGACAAGGAAATTCTCAGAAAACCTGAATATCCCCATAATAGCCTCCGGCGGGGCTGGTAATCTGGAGCATATCTATGAAGCATTTACAAAAGGCAAGGCAGATGCAGCTCTTGCGGCGTCTATTTTCCATTACAAAGAATATTCAATTAGAGAAGTCAAAGAGTATCTAAAGAAGAGAAAGGTAAGCGTGAGGATATGAAGAGCTCAAAGTTTAAAATAGGCAGCTTGAAGTTTGATAAAGATGGATTAATCCCGGCCATAATACAAGAGTACAAAACCGGGGAAGTCTTGATGATGGCTTACATGAATAAGGATTCCCTGAAAAAGACATTGAAGGTTAAAAAGACATGTTTCTGGTCCAGGTCCAGGCAGAAATTCTGGATAAAAGGGGAGACATCCGGGAATTTCCAGGTTGTAAAGGCTGTCTATTATGATTGTGATATGGATACCCTGCTTATAAAAGTGAAACAGATGGGCGATTGTGTCGCGTGCCACACAGGAAACAAAAGCTGTTTTTATAGAAAAATATAATATGTATTATCCTTCCAAACAAGAATTTGTAAAACTGGCTAAAAAAGCAAATTTGATACCTGTCTATAGGGAGATCCTGGCAGACACATTGACACCTGTCTCCGCTTTTCAAAAAATAGGCAAAGGGTATTCTTATCTGCTGGAGTCTGTCGAGGGACAGGAAAAGATAGCCAGGTTTTCCTTTATAGGCACTGAGCCTTCTGTGATATTAAGGAGCAAGGGAAAGTCCATTGAAGTAAACAAAAAAGGCGAGATTAGAAAATATCTCGCAGACGAGCCTTTAAAAGAGATAGAAAAAATATTAAATAATTTCAAGGCAGCTGAAATAAAAGGCCTGCCCAGGTTTTCCGGAGGCCTGGTAGGTTATATGGGATACGATATGGTTAGATTTTTTGAGAGGCTTCCAGATAAGAACCCGGATGATTTACAGATCCCGGATTCTATATTCATGATGGCGGATAGCCTTGTGATATTTGATCACCCGACGCATAAGGTTAAAATAGTGGTGAATGCATATTTGGCGGAGGGCGAAGGGCGGAGTGCGGAGAAGATATATGATCTAGCCATAAAAAAAATAGAGGACATTATAAATAAATTAAATGCGCCTGAGAAGAAGAAAAAAATAAAAGCAAAAACCAAAAAGCATAAGATCGAGTCAAATTTCACTAAAAAAGAATTTGAGGCCATAGTTAAAAAGGCAAAAGAGTACATAAAAGCAGGGGATATTATACAGGTTGTGCCGTCCCAAAGATTTCATACAAAACTTAACTGCGAGCCGTTTGATGTTTACCGCTCTCTCAGGTCTTTGAATCCCTCGCCTTATATGTATTATCTGAATTTTAACGAGCTGCAGATTGTAGGGTCATCTCCTGAACTTTTGGTAAGGTGCGAGAACGGGATAGTTGAGACCAGGCCCATAGCCGGCACGAGGCCGAGAGGCAGAAACGAGGCCGAGGATAAAAAATTAGAAAAAGAACTTTTAGCTGATGTGAAAGAAAGGGCGGAACATGTAATGCTGGTGGATCTGGGCAGAAACGATATAGGAAGGGTCTCCAGGCCCGGGAGCGTCAGGGTAACAGATTTCATGTTTATAGAAAAATATTCCCATGTCATGCATATCGTAAGCAACTGCAGGGGTGTTCTCAGCAAGGACAAGAATGCTTTTGATGTTTTGCGCGCGTGTTTTCCCGCAGGCACTGTATCAGGCGCGCCAAAAGTAAGGGCAATGGAAATAATAGACGAGCTTGAAAATACAAAGAGGAGTTATTATGCCGGGGCAGTGGGTTATTTCAGTTTCTCGGGCAATATGGATACCTGCATAACCATAAGGACGATGCTGGTTAAAGGCAGGGACGCTTTTATACAATCTGGCGGAGGGATCGTAGCTGACTCTATTCCTTCCAGGGAATACCAGGAAACAGTAAATAAAGCAAAGGCGATGATGAAGGCTATTGAAATAGCGGAAAAGGGGTTATCATGATTCTCATGATAGACAATTATGACTCGTTTACTTATAATCTGGTTCAGTATTTATCTGAGCTTGGGGAAAAGCTGGTTGTGTACAGAAACGACAAGATAAGTATTGAAGAGATAAAAAAGATGAATCCAGCTCATATCGTGATCTCTCCTGGTCCCGGGAGGCCGAGCGAGGCAGGCATTTCAGAAGAGGTCATAAAAGAATTCGGGCCGAAGATACCGCTACTAGGAGTTTGCCTGGGCCATCAGGGGATAGGAGAGGTTTTTGGCGGCAAGGTTATACGCGCGGATAAGCTCATGCACGGCAAAACTTCCCGGATATATCATAATAATAGCCCTATTTTTAAAGGGTTATCCAATCCGTTCGAAGCCACCAGGTACCATTCTTTGATAGTTGAGAGAAAATCATTGCCCGGCGTATTTCAAATTACAGCCTGGACAAAGGATAACGAGATAATGGGTATTGCCCATAAAAACTTTCCGATATGGGGGGTGCAGTTCCACCCGGAATCAATATTGACCAAAGAGGGAAAACAGCTTTTAAAAAATTTTATTAATTTATAAGCGAGGGTTTTATGATCAAAGAAGCTATTGGGAAAATCGTGGATGGGTTTGACCTGACTCGGGAAGAAATGATTTCCTGCATGAACGAGATCATGACCGGCGTTGCTACGCAGGCGCAGATAGGAAGCTTTATCACAGCCCTTAGATTTAAGGGAGAAACAGTAGAAGAGATTACAGGCGCTGCTATTGTCATGAGGGAAAAAGCCACAAAGATAGACGCGTCCAGCAATCTGATAGATCTGGACAGGGATGACATCAATATAGACAGGGAAACTATCGTAGATACGTGTGGCACAGGCGGCAGCGGGACAAATACCTTTAATATATCCACAACAGTTGCTTTTGTTGTTAGCGGCGCGGGATTAAAGGTGGCCAAACATGGAAACCGGGGAGTCTCCAGTGTCTGCGGAAGCGCGGATGTCATTAAGGCGCTTGGGGTAAACATTGATATCCCGCCTGAAAAGGTAAAAGAATGCATAGAAAAGATAGGCATAGGGTTTTTATACGCGCCTTCTTTTCATAGCGCGATGAAATTTGCGATAGGGCCCAGGAGGGAGATCGGCATAAGGACCATATTCAACATACTCGGGCCGCTTACCAATCCTGCTAATGCCACGTGCCAGGTTCTGGGAGTGTACGAGGAAGAACTTACGGATAAGCTGGCAAGTGTCCTTAATAATCTGGGGGCCAAAAGGGCGTTTGTCGTGCATGGCCTGGATACACTGGACGAGATAACCATAACAGGCGAAACAAAGGTCAGCGAGCTTAAGAATAAAAAGGTAAAAGGATATTATATAAAACCTCAGGATTTCGGCATGAAAAAAGCGAATCTTATTGATATAAAGGGCGGGAGCATAGAAGAGAACGCGGCTATAGTGAGAAAGGTCCTTGAAGGAGAAAAAGGCCCGAGGCAGGATGTGGTGTTGTTAAACGCCTCTGCCGCGCTGATAGCGGGGGGAATGGCAAAAGACTTTAAGGATGGCATTGAGATAGCCAGGCAGTCCATAGAATCAGGCAAGGCAAAACAAAAGCTGGAGAAATTAATAGAATTTACCAATAAACCTTAAACCCCTTATTATGAAAAATTTCCTGCAGGACATAATTACATTAAAAAGAAAAGAGATCGAAACCCTGAAATCAAAAAGGCCCATAACAGAGTTTATTGATTCAAAGCGCCTGTTGAGAGGCATACGGCCGTTTAAAGAAGCTGTCTCGGGCGGAGATGGCTTGAATCTGATTGCGGAGATAAAGAAGAAATCCCCGTCTTTTGGCAGGAATTTTTTCAGAAAATTAGATATAGCCGGGATAGCCAATATCTATAAGAGAGAAGGCGCCAAGGCCATGTCAGTCCTTACGGATAAAAAGTTTTTCAGCGGCAGCATCCTGCATATCAATGAAGTAAAGCGCGCCATAGACCTTCCCGTCCTGCGAAAAGATTTTATAATAGACGAGTACCAGGTTTACGAGTCCCGCTATTTCGGAGCAGACGCTATACTTTTAATTGCCAGGATTTTATCCGTAGACCAGATTAAAAGTTTTATGCATCTCGCGAAAAATATCAATATGGACGTTATTGTGGAAATTCACAATGAAAATGACCTTGAAAAGGCGTTATTGGCCAGCCCGGATATAATAGGGATAAACAACAGGGACCTGGATACGCTGGAGATTTCCATAGAAAATACTTTGAGGCTTATTACTAAAATTCCGAAAGAGATAGTGACGATAAGCGAAAGCGGGATTTCCAGTAATGTTGATATCGAAAAAATAAAAGATACCGAGATAAATGCGGTTTTGATAGGCGCTGCGTTTCTTGAGTCTGGAGATATCGCTGCCAGGGTAAGAGAGGTAATGGGCAATGAAGGTAAGGGTTAAATTTTGCGGAATCACTTCAGCTGAAGACCGGGACAGCGCAATAACAGCAGGGGCTGACGCTATAGGCGTCGTATTTTTTAAAGACAGCCCCCGTTTTGTGCCGCTGGAAAAAGCAGAGTTAATAACAAAAGATCTGCCGCCTTTTGTGAGCGCGGTGGGAGTTTTCGTTAATGAAGACCTGGGTTTTATCGAGGAATGCGTTGAACGATGCGCTTTGAACGCTGTGCAGATACATGGCGATGAAGATGTGAAGTATTGTTTAAAATTTAAAAGTTTAAAACTTAAAGGCGTAAAACTGATAAAGGGGATTAGAGTTAAAGACAGGGAAAGCCTTGCTGTGATAGAAGATTGTCCGGCAGACGGGTTTATCCTGGATGCGTACAAAAAAGGCCTGTATGGCGGCGCAGGACAAGGCTTTGACCGTTCGCTCGCTGTCATGGCGAATGAATATGGAAGAAATATTATCATATCAGGAGGACTAAATCCTGATAATGTCCATGATATAATAAAGGAAGTAAGGCCCTACGGAGTAGATGTTTCCTCAGGTATTGAATCCTCGCCAGGCAAAAAGAATGTCGAATTAATGGAGCGGTTCATAGTAGAAGTCAGGCTCGCAGAACAAGAAGCGTAGCCGCTATTCCAACCATAACTTATCAATAATACTACAATTTAACTGATGGGAGTCCGACTCCCGCAGGGAGTCGGACTCCCATCAGTAGTTTCATGTGGATCTTTCGTCGTCCGCCACAGAACTTTGGCGGACTCCTCAGGATCAAGTCAGTTGCTTTTAGAGCAGATCCTTCGAATACTCCTTATTCAGTCGCATCCTCAGAATCAAGAAAATCTTCGATTTTCTTGACAAATCGAATAAAATCATTATACTTCTTTATACTTCGACTTAAAGGAGCATAAAGGAGTCTAACGTGACTAAAACCAAGCAGGTAATGACAGTTAAGGAAATAGCCGAATACATGGGTGTGCACCCTATGACAATATACAAATATGTCCAGGACGGCGAGATCCCTGCCTTTAAGATAGGCGCAAGCTGGCGTATCAGAAGGGATTCTATTAAAAAGTGGATGGATGAAAACGAACATAAAAATCAGGGAGGTGTTTAGATGTTCAGTAAAATGAAGTTAGTTTTGTCGGTATCTCTTGTTATTTTAGTGACAGTTTTCAGCGCCAAGGTATTTGGTTTAGGCTCAGGCGGTTACAGAAACGAGGTGGTGGACGCAGAGGCAGCTGGTAAAGGTTTTGCTTTTGTAGCTCAGGCAGATAATCCAGCAGCGGTGCAGTATAATCCCGCAGGCCTGACTCAGCTTAAAGGTTCCCAGATTACCGTAGGCTATGTTTTAGAAGCGCCTATGTTTTCAGTGGATTCCAAGGCAACAGGCGATAATGTCAATATGCAAAAACAGGTATTTTATCTTTCTAATGTGTATTTTGTAACAGAGCTTAACAATGAAAATCTTAGATTTGGTTTCGGAGCCAACTCTCCGTATGGCTTAAGCACTGACTGGTCAAATGACAGTTATACGCGGTATCTCAGCACGGAATCAAACGTAACGATGATGAATTATAATCCCACAGTCGCTTATAAGGTTAATGATTATGTATCAGTAGGCGCAGGTATAGATTTTTTTACAGCTGATGTCAATAAACACAGGGTGGTATCGACAACGCTATCTTCTACGGGAGGAGATTTTCAGTTAAAAGGCAGTGATGAAAGCTGGGGGTATAATTTCGGGCTTTTAATAAAACCTTCCGAGAAGCATAGTATAGGTATTTCCTATAGAAGCGAGATCGATACAGAACTTGAAGGCACGGTAGCTTTGGATGGCTTGAATGCAACGGGCCAGGCTATTTTTGGCGCTGCAAGTTATAGCACCAAGATGAAATCGAAATCTACTATTCCAAGGAGCATCGCATTGGGTTATGCGTATAAGCCTAATAATAAATGGACAATAGAGGCAGACGCGGAATGGACAGACTGGTCATGCGTAGAAGAAGAGTTTTTAACATATCCTGATGAAACCGATGCGACCCGTTTAGCAACTTTAAATACAGATAATCCTGCTTCCAGAGACTGGAGAAGTGTCTGGGCGTATGGAATAGGCGCAGAATATCAGGCAACGGATAAATTAGAACTGAGAGGCGGATTTTTATACGAGCAATCCCCTATTCCAAGCGCTAATTTTGAACCGGTTCTGCCTGATTCGAATAAGCATGGTATAACTATGGGAGCCGGATATTTTTTGAAAAATGTAAAGATAGACGCTTCTTATGCTTTTTTTAAATATAGAGATAGGGATGTTACGAGAAGTGCAGTTGGTGCCACAAATACTAATGTAAACGGAACATATAAGGGTTATGTAAATATAATAGGGCTAAGCCTCACTTATAAATATTAAGAAAGGATTTCTAATGACGCCTAATAGCGCGCTAGCAGTCCGCGAATCGTCGAAGATAAAAAGTGACGTCAGGAAATTAGTGGCGCAGATCGCCAAAATGGACGCCGGGAAAGTCAGGGAAAGCGCCTCCATCAGGGATGATCTTGGCATTGATTCCCTGGCAGCCATGGAGATACTGGCTTCGATTGAAAAGCGGCTTGGCATAGTAATCGACGAGGCAAAGGCCTTCGACGTGGTTACCGTAGAAGACCTGCTTGACCTTGTAACGCAGTGTTTGAAAAAGAAGAAACGCCTATGAATTTAGGTACCTCGCTTCACTGGGTTTCAACCAAGATGAAGGACAAGGTCTGCCTGATTGAAGGCACCAGAGAGGTATCCTATTCTGAGTTATGGAAAAACATAGAAACGCTGGCCAAGGCGTTTCTAAAAATAGGCATAAAAGAAAACGACAAGGTTGCGATCATTCTCCCAAATTGTAAAGAGTTTATTTATAGTTTTTATGGGCTCGCCAGGATAAACGCGGTAAGCGTTCCCATCAATACCTATCTGACGCCTTACGAGCTGGAAAAAATTTTTAAAGATTGCGCCCCAAGCGTTATTATCACTACATACGATCTATATAAAAAGAAGATATGCCCTAAATTAAGTAAAGATATATTAATAATACTTACTGATGAAGCATTGGGAGAGGCCCGGGATAATGTATTTGAATTGAAGAACCTGGCGGCAAATACCAGGAACGGAAGATTGCCTCGTTTCAGCGCATCCAATGACCATATTGCAACTATTAATTATACATACCGCGGCCTGGGAGAGCCTCTGGGCGCGGTGCTTACGCATGGTAATTACCATCATGGCGCAATAGGATATATCCGGCTTACAAAGCTTGTTACAAGCCAGCGCGTTCTTTTAATAACCCCGATGTCGCATATCTTTACGCTTGTAAGCTGTGTTATAGTGCCGCTTTTGCGCGGGGCAACAGTGATAATAATGAAGACTTTTATCCCCAGCCATATATTCAAGGCGATAGAGGAGCATAAAATTGATTTTCTAATAGCTGTCCCTACTATCTACATATCGCTTCTTAAAAATTATGAAAAGGGCAGGTTTGATATATCCAGCCTTAAATATGGGATAACAGGCGGGAGCTATCTATCTGAAAGCCTTAATAAAGATATTAAAGAAGAAATGGGCATAGAGTTATTGCAGGGTTACGGCCTTACAGAGACAATGCCTATAACATGCAATCCTCATTCGAGAAATAAGGCAGGGTCCCTTGGCGTTGCTGGCCATGAGGTAAAGGTTAAGATCGTTGATGGCGAGATACTGGTAGCGGGCCCGACTGTCATGAAAGGCTATTATAATAAAAACGGCGAGAACAAAAAATATTTAAAAGACGGCTGGTTTAAGACAGGCGACCTGGGTTATGTAGATGAAGACGGCTATGTTTATTTCAAAGGCCTGAAAAAGGATATCATAAAAGTAGGCGGGAATAATGTTGATTTAAATGAGGTAAAAGATGTTTTAAATTCATTTCCAGGAGCGCGAAGTGTCCGCCTGGATATTGTAGAAGACGAACTGTGGGGCCACAGGTTACACGCCGAGATGTCAGTTTTTTCGGAAAAGGAAATCAGCGAAAGAGAAATAAAAGGATTTTGCAGCGAAAGGCTGGCTTTATATAAAATCCCAAAAAGAATATTAGTCAGGAACGGCTGAAATGGAAAATATATTCATAACAGGCGGGACAGGATTTCTGGGATGGGACATAGCGAAGAATCTATTAGAAGATAAAAATTCGAGATTATATTTTCTTGCAAGGGAGAAATCCGGTTTAACCGCAGAAAATAGAATCATCGGTTTGGTCAAAAAAGATTATGGTGCCGGTAAGGCCGGTGACATACTTGACAGAGTAGAGTTAATAGAAGGGGATATAACCGCACCCGGCCTGCGCATAGAAAAGAAACTATTGGGCAAGCTATGTAAGGAAATAGATGTTATTTATCACAGCGCTGCCTTGTGCGAATTCGGAGTTACATGGGATAAGATTAAAATAATAAACGTTGACGGGACAAAGAATGTATTGGAGTTTGCAAAAAAATGCATTAATCTCAGGAATTTTAATCATATAAGCACGGTTGCGCTCGCAGGAAACTTTAGCGGCGTATTCTATGAAAATTACCTGGATAAAAACCAGAGGTTTAATAATACCTATGAACGCAGTAAGTTCGAAGCGGAAAAATTAGTCCGCGCTTATGAAAAAGAAGGCCTGAAAGTATCAATTTTCAGGCCGGGCATTATTACAGGAAACTATACCACGGGTTATACTACTAATTTTCAGATGTTCTATCAGTTTCTTCATATACTTTCGCTTGAATTATTTGACGAGCTGCCGGTAAACAAAGATGTCAAATACGGATTTAGCCCTGTTGATTATGTGGCAAAGGCTATAGGCCTTATTCCTTACGATGTGGAAAGCGGAAAGATATATCATATAACTAACCCAAATACTATTTCTTTCAACTCTTTTCTGGACAATGCCTCCCGCTATTTCGGTTTTAAAAAGCCAGTATTGATTCCAAAAGATAAATATGACTACAATAAGCTCTCTGGTTTTCGAAAAAAACTCATAGATTTCTATCTGCCGTATATGATACATGAAAAAATAGATTTTGATATTTCAAATTTTTCTTCGGCAGTGAATGGGTCCCTATTCAGATGGCCTAAGATAGACGAGGAATTTTTAACCAATCTTTTTAAATTCTGCGATAAGATAGGGTACATAAAAAGAAAGACACAAAATGAAGATAGCTCTCATATCTCCTAAAGGAAGTTTTTTAAGCAGGAATCCGTCATTTAAAAAATTTTGGGATAAATCAAGAGAATTATTTACATATAAAGATTATTGGACTGGTTTTAGTTCCGGTTTATTAATAGTGGCAGCTCTTACACCGGACTACTTTAAAATAGAAGTTATCGATGAAAATATAGAGTCTATAGATTTTAATAAAGATTACGATTTGGTTGCTATATCTGCCATGACTCAACAAGCAAATAGAGCTTACAAGATAAGCGATGAATTCAGAAACAAGGGGATAAGCGTTGTAATGGGAGGAATTCATCCTACCTTGATGCATAAAGAAGCAATTAATCATGCGGATACAGTGATTATAGGAGAGGCTGAAAATACATGGAAGGATTTTATCCAGGACTTTAAAAAAGGCAAAGCAAGGCAGGTTTATAGCAAGAATAAGCCGGCTGATTTACGCAAGTCCCCGATACCGAGATATGAACTGATAAGCAAATATGATTATAAAATAATATGGGTACAGACTACGCGGGGATGCCCGCATGATTGTGAATTCTGCGCCGCTTCAGTCATTTTTGGCTCCAAATACAGGAACAGAAAGATAACGCATGTAATAAAAGAAATTGGCCGCGTAAAAAATATCTGGGGCAATATTCATATAGGTTTTTCTGATGATAATATGTTTGTTAATAAAAAATTTTCTTATGAATTATTAAAGGAACTAAAGAATCTGAACATAAGATGGGTTACGCAGAGCGATATCTCTATTGCTAATGATGATAAGTTATTGAAATTATTGAAAGATAGCGGCTGCATGTTTCTTTTTGTAGGCCTGGAATCGCTTGATTACGACAACCTGGCAGGCATCAATGCCCGCGGATGGAAATCAAGACAGTTGAGACTGTACGAAGATTCTATCGCCAGGATACAGTCTCATGGCATAGGTGTCATGGGCGCTTTTATTGTAGGTTTTGATGGCGATAATAAGAGCGTTTTTGATAAGATAGCGGATTTCACCATAAAAAATCATCTGTATGGGCTTCAGGTCACAATCATGACTCCGCTGCCTGGCACCAGGCTGCGCAATAGATTGGAAAAAGAAGGAAGACTGCTTTCAAATGAGTGGGACAATTACACTTTTTTCGACGTGAACTACGTACCTAAAAAAATTACGCGGGATGAGCTACAGAAGGGTCTGCTATCTGTCTATAGCAGGGTTTACAACAGGGATGTGCATTTGGAAAAGGCGCGTTATTTCAAAGAGATATACAGGGCATTAAGCTAAAATTATGAATATATACGCAATACCTTCAATATTGGCTGCATTCTTGGGTTACACAGCGGCATATTTTATTTATAGCACCAATAAAAGTTCAAAAGCAAATTTAGTTTTTGCATTAGACTGGCTTAGCGCTTCTACGTGGTTTTTAGGATATGCTTTTATGTATTCTGTTAAGGATGAAAATTTAGCTTTGTTTTGGGCTAAATTTACCTATATCGGTGTTGTTTTTATTCCAGTATTTGCATATCATTTTATATTGATTTTCTTAGGTGTTAAAAATAAAAAAGCAATAACAATCATTATTTATTTAGCGGCATTTATATTTATGTCATTAATATTTCTAAATAAAGATTTTATATCAGGCACTTATAAATATTTTTGGGGCTATCAGACTAAAGTAGGGTATTTACATAATGTTTTCTTAGTATTTTTTAGTTTAGTGTTTCTAGGTTGTTTTTATAATTTGTTCAAGCATTATTTTAAAAAGAAAAATAAGTTTTCTATAGAAGCAACTCGTATCAAATATATATTTTTAGCATATTTAATTGCTTGCTTAGGCGCTTTAGATTTTATTCCAAATTATGGTTATGAGTATTATCCATTTTGTTTTTTATTTGTTATAGTTGCATTGGGCATAGTTACTTATGCTATAGTGCGCTATCGCCTGATGAATGTTAATATTGCAATTACCAGAGCAGGTATATTCACTTTTGTCTATACTTTAGTTTTGGTCATTCCTTTTATTGTTGGCGGAGTGATAAAATCGCATATTACTAATACACTTTCTAATTGGTGGATAATACCGCTTTTAATAGGTGTTATTCTGGCAAGCGGAGGGCCGTTTATTTATATGAGATTGCAGAAAAAATTTGAATCGCGGTTAAGGGCCCAGGAGTTCAAATCGCATGAGGCATTGCGCCGGCTCTCGCATAACATGCTAAGGTTTACAAATTTAAACGTTCTTTTGAGGCTTATGGTGCATTATTTAGTCAAAGTTTTAAAACTCAGGTTCACGGCAATATATTTATTCGACAGGCAAAGCGAAAAATACATATTGAGCAGTTCCTGGCATAGCGGAGAAAACGTTGAATTGCCTCAGGAGTTTGAAGCAAATAACTATCTGGTAGGATACATGCATTTAAAGAAACTTCCGGTTGTGACAGAAGAGCTGTCGCTTTATGCGCCTACGGCCTTGATGCCTAAGATAAAGAAACTTTTTTCTGATTTATCGGCGCTCAGGATAAATACGGTGATACCGTCTTTTTTAAGAAACGGCCTTATAGGCTTTTTGATATTATCCGACAGGAGAAAGAAAAATATACCGTTTACCCAGGAGGACCTCAATCTATTAATGGTCCTGTCCAACGAAGCGGCGCTTGCTATTGAAAACGCGCAGTTTCATCAGAGGGAAGTTTCAACGCTTGTTGAAAAATCCAAAAGAGAGGCACTTGCGGATATGGCGCCTGGGGCATCCCATCAGTTTAATAACCGCCTGGCATCCATAAGCTCTTCTGTGGAACTCTTGCTTTTCAAGATGGAAAGTTTTAATATAGAAGCTCATCATGATGAAAGGACCAAGGCCTTGCTTAAGGACGCGAAAGAAGCCCTGGAATTAATAGATAGCGAGGTTTATAAAGGCAAGGAGATTACTTCCGCAATCTTAAAAAGGGCTAAGGCAAAAGTGGAATTTCAGGAGTTTAACCTGCCGACCCTTATTGAGAATACATATAAGCTTGTAATGATAAGCCGTTCCCGTTCAGGCCTTGACAGGGCAAAAGAGCTGAAATTCAACATAGCCTGCTCGGATAAAATACCCGATATATTCGCAAGCGAAGCGCTTTTACAGGACGTGTTTTATAATTTAATAGACAATGCCTATGACGCCATACAGGATAAGGCAAAGATCATGAGCCAGGAAGGAAATCCTCTTTTTCAGGGCGAAATAGAAGTGGCGCTTAGCCAGGAAGACAATTTAATAGTGGCAAAGGTGAGGGATAATGGGATAGGCCTTACAAAAGAGAATCACAGGAAGCTTTTCACACCTTATTTTACCACCAAGGCCACATCTAATAAGGGAACAGGGCTTGGCTTATGCGTCATAAGAGATTTTATAGAGATGCATAAAGGCACAATTTCCTGCGATTCAGAATATAATAAAGGCGCAGCCTTTACCATAAGATTGCCCATAAAGAGGGAGAAAACCCATGGAAATTAATACCGGCCGCAAGGTCTTGCTTATCGACGATGAGGAGACGTTATTAAAAAACATAGGAGATTTTTTAAAGGTTAGCGGATACTCTGTTTTCACGTCTTCTAACAGCACCGATGGGCTGGAATTACTGAAAAATCACAGCCCTGATTTGCTGCTTCTGGACCTGCATTTAAAAGAAGGGCTTACAGGCATGCAGGTTCTGAGGGCCGCAAAGATGTTCAAACCGGGTTTGAAGGTTATCATATTATCAGGATTCGGCGAAGAGGAAGATACCAAAAATAGCTGCATTTCACTGGGCGCAAGCGCTTTTTTGGGTAAACCCACGTCTCTGAGAAGCTTGTCAGAGACCATAAAAAATCTCCTGGAGGAAAAATAAATGGAAGGGATATTAAGAGACGAGTTTCATAGTATAAATAATCTGCTCAATAAGATTACTACTCAGGCGGGTATGGCCAGGTATCATCTGGAGGAAAAAGGCATAGACCTGGAAAAGATCGAAGAGGAGAAAAAGCGGCTTATAAAGATTTTGGACAACATGGAAGAGAATGCAATGAGTGTCGGGGAGATATTAAAAAAACTGCGCAAAAACATCGAAGCGGGGAGAGCCTAGTAATGAGTAAGAAGATTCTGATAGTGGATGACGAAAAAGATATTACCTTTGTGCTGAAAGAATTTTTTACATCGAAGGGTTACGAGGCGCTGGTTGCTTTCAGCGGCAAAGAGGCCATGGGGTTTTTAAATCAAACCGGATTAAATCTTATTTTATTGGATATGTATTTGCCTGATATGAGCGGGTTAGAGATTTTAAGAGAAGCCAGGAAAACGCACAAAGACACGAAGATAATAATATTGACAGGTTTTTCAGAAGAGTATAAAGAAGAGGCGGAAAGAATGGGATGCGATGCATTTTTGACAAAACCGTTTTCCGTAAAGGCGCTTATCGCTGCGGCGGAATCTGTCTTGACGGGAAAAGAAGGAGGCAGAAAAAGCATCTCAGCGCTTATGGATAATGATAACGTGTTAACCAGGGCGAAGCTTCTTTTTATAGAGCCGAACGAAATAACGTATAGTTCGAAATTATCATATTTCCGGGATATTAAACGCTGTAAGGGCAGGTATCAGCTGGCAGCGGCTTTTACTGAAGACGAGGCAATAAAAAAGCTGGACGAATTTAAACCGGACATTGTCCTGAGCGACATAGGCTTGTTCAGATTATATAAACTAAGAGATAGGATTTTAAGGATGCAGAGCCCTGTCAAAGATATAATATTATACGGCATTTCTCCTGACGCCAGGGA
>PCTH01000026.1 GCA_002771475.1 Candidatus Omnitrophica bacterium CG22_combo_CG10-13_8_21_14_all_43_16
AGGCGTTTGCGATGACAGGCTGGCGCGTGGGTTATGCGTGCGGCCCTGAAGAAATAATAAGCGCAATGACAAAGATCCATCAATATACCATGCTGTGCGCGCCCATAATGGGCCAGCTGGGCGCCATAGAGGCCCTCAGGGGTTCTATGGGGTCTGTGCTTGAAATGAAAAGGGAATATAAAAGGCGCAGGGAATTTATAGTATCAAAACTTAACGAAATAGGGCTTAGTTGCCGTATGCCGGAAGGGACTTTTTATGTCTTCGCGTCTATTAAAAATACAGGCATGAGCTCTGCGGAATTCGCAAAAGAGCTGCTTTATAAAGAAAAGGTTGCTGTGGTGCCTGGCACTGCGTTTGGCGAACAGGGCGCAGGCTACATCAGGATCGCTTATGCCTCCAGCATGGATAATCTTAAAGAGGCAATGGCTCGCATAGAGCATTTTTTAAAGGCCAATGGCAGATCATAAAAAAGTTCTTTTGATGTATATAACAGAAAATTCAGGGCACTACAGGGCCAGCCTTGCGATCGAAAGCGCATTGAAGATTCTTTCCCCGGGCATAGTCACTATGAATATAAACGGCTTTGCCTACACTAACCCCTTTTTTGAAAAACTCATCAACAGGACTTACATGAGCGTCATCAGGAATAATCCTGAAGTTTGGGAATATCTTTATGATAATCCAAAGGTGCTTAAAAGCGTACAGGGCATGAGAAATGCGATTCATAGATCCAACTCTAAAAAACTAAAGGTCCTGATAGAAGATGAATTCAAGCCTGACGCTGTTGTGTGCACGCAGGCTTTTCCCTGCGGCATGGTGGCGGATTATAAAAAATACCTCGGATTTACCCTGCCGCTTTTCGGTGTCCTGACAGACCACGCCCCGCATTCTTACTGGATATTCGACCATGTTGATTATTATATAGTCCCGTCTGAATCAAGCAGGGATCATTTTATAAAAAACGGGGTGAGCGAAGCGAGGATAAGGACATTTGGCATTCCGATAGATCCTGGATTTTGCGTTAACCGCGGGAAAGAAGAAGCGCGTAAAAATATCGGCCTTGATGCCGGCAAAAAGACTGTGCTTATAATGGGCGGGAGCCAGGGCATGGGGCCTGTTGAAAAGATGGTGGATGCGCTGGAGCGGATAGAGGTTGAGTTTCAAATCCTGGCGGTGTGCGGGATAAATAATCGCCTGCAAAAAGTATTAACAAAAAGGGCGAAGAGATATAAGAAAAAAATGCTGGCCTTCGGGCTTGTGGAAAACGTGGATGAATTAATGGAGGCCTCGGATGTTATAATCACAAAACCGGGCGGCCTGACAACCTCTGAGGCGCTGGCAAAAAATCTCCCTATGATCATAATCCATCCGATACCGGGGCAGGAGGCAAAGAACACGGATTTTCTCTTGCGGCAGGGGGTTGCGCTGAGGGCAGAAGACGAGGACGATGTAGCGGTCCTTATGCAGGAACTTTTTTCAAATAGCGTAAAGCTGGACGAAATGTGCAGGAAAGCTGACCTGATAAAGAAACCGAATTCAGCGATGGATATTGCGCAGCTTATTTTGCACGCAATCAACAATATAAGATGATTTTTTATATTTTATACGGAATAGGGTATTTCCTGGCAAATGTCCTGCCCTTGAAGCTTGCTTACAGCCTGGCCAAAGGGGTTTCGGATATACAATGTCTGGTTTCCAAAAAAGACAGGGAAGCTGTTGTGCTGAACCTCGGCATTATAACCAAGAAAGATGCCGAGGAATGCCGCAAGCTGGCCAGAAAGGTTTTTAGAAATTTCGGCCTGTACCTGGTGGATTTTTTCAGGATGGCCCGCCTTACAAAAGAGGATATAGAAAAAAGGGTCAGGGTGGAGGGTATTGAAAATATAGACGGAGTTTTAAAGCAGGATAAGGGTGGTATTATTCTTACATGCCATATAGGAAATTGGGAAATGGGCGGCGTAGTCGCGGCTATGCTTGGCTATGACGTGAGCGCTGTTGCCCTGACTCATAAGCATAAAAATATAAATGACTTTTTTGTAAAACAGCGCGAAGCCAAAGGCATGAAGGTAATACCTATAAGCCATATCATGAAACGCTGCGTATCAGTGCTGCGTAAAAAAGGCCTTTTGGCGCTTGCAGGAGACAGGGATTTTACGAATAACGGCATGGTAATGGATTTTTTTGGCGTACCTACCAGCATCCCGAAAGGTCCGGCAATATTTAGCCTGAAAACAGATTCTCCTATAATCCCAGGGTTTTTTATCAGGAGAGGCACTTTTAATTACAGCTTTATATTTGACCACCCTATATACTTGAAAGAAACCCCGGGAAAAGACAGGGATGAGATTATAAAAGAGGCAAATGAAAAATTAGTAACTGTTATGGAAAAATATATCAGGGCATACCCTGAACAATGGCTTATATTCAGAAAATTCTGGGAGACGCCTGTTGACGCGTTAGCGCTATGACCCAATCGGATATTTTTATAGTAATCCCTACATACAATGAAAAAAAGACAGTGGGCCGTATCGTGGACGAGCTATGCAGGAGAGGATTCAGGGTTATCGTGATTGACGATGGTTCCGGGGATAGTACTATAGTGGAGGCAAATAAGTTCGGGGCTGAACTTATTGTGCATCCAAAGAACGCCGGAAAAGGCCGTTGTATACGCGAGGGCCTGGAATATGCCCTGGAAAATAACTGCGAAGCCGCTATTACGATGGACGGGGACGGCCAGCACAGCCTGAATGATATAGATAAATTTATTGAAGAATATAAAAAATCAGGAGCAGATCTGGTTTTAGGCAACAGGCTCCATGACCCCAAAAAGATGCCTTTTATCAGGCGGTGCACGAATGCGTGCATGTCATTTATAATATCCCTCCTTATAACTGAAAATGTTAACGATACCCAGTGCGGCTACAGGCTAATATCCAGAAAAGGCATAGAGAAAATGAAGCTGAACACGGTCAAGTATGAGATTGAATCAGAGATGATCATGGAAGCCAAGCGCAGGGGGTTAGTGATGTCCTCAGTTAACATAGATACTATCTATGGAGGCGAAACCAGCCAGATAAACCCTTTTTTAGACACCGTCAGATTTATAAAATTTATTATAACCGAATATACGCGAAAATGATGCAGGAAAAAATATTTGATTTTTTTGCTTCTTTCGGATTTTCTCCGAAGATTTTAATATTATTGTTGGGGGCATTGCCCGTCACGGAACTAAGGGCATCAATCCCCATAGGGATACTGGTATTAAAGCAAACTGCCAAGGCCGCATTTTTCTTTTCAGTATTAGGCAATATTCTTCCCATAGCCCCTGTATATTTTTTATTAAACCCTGTTTCGAAAAAACTCAGCAATACCAGATTTATGCGCAGATTCTTTGAATGGCTTTTTAAAAGGGCCAGGGCTCATGCGGGTATTGTGGAAAAATACGAGGCAATCGGCCTGATGTTATTCGTAGCAGTGCCTTTGCCTGGCACAGGCGTGTGGACCGGAGCTATAATCGCCTCGCTTTTACGCATGCGCTTCGCGCCTACTTTTATAGCAGCCTCAGCCGGGGTCATTATAGCAGCCGTCATAGTGACTGCGCTTACGCTTTTTGGTAAAAGCACCTTCATGTAAAATATGATACATATTTATTCCGGAAATGGTAAGGGCAAGACTACTTCGAGTTTCGGGCTCGCCATGAGGGCGAGCGGCCAGGGGCTAAAGGTCATCATATTCCAATTTTTAAAGCCCAGAAAGTTAGTTTGCGGCGAAGAAATATCCGCGAAGAAAATAAAGAATATAAAAATAGTGAAATATGACGAGCAGCATCCCATGTTTAATGGCGCAGGAAAAACAAAAAAATCCATGAAGATAGATATTGCAGAAGCAAGAAAGGCTATTTTTGGCGGCAGATACGACATGGTTATACTGGACGAGATTATAAACGTCATAGACCAGGGGTTTAGCGGAAAAAAAGAATTTTTGAATTTGGTTAAAAATATTCCGGAAGATATAGAACTTGTACTGACTGGCAGAGGCGATATTTCCGAACTGGAAAAACTCGCGGATTACGTGACCATAATGGTGGACAAAAAACATCCTTTCAGGCAGCAGGTAAATGCAAGAAGAGGGATAGAATATTAGCTCAAGGAAGCAGTTTGTCCGATCCGGCAGGCCTAAAGAAAAGCCTCGCCGATTCGAGCGGGCACGGTGTCCCGCAAGCAGGCTGGGGCCGTTCGGCACTGAAATAGTTTCGCCGTCCGCTACGGTTTACAGCTCGAAAATTTTGCGGAATTCCTCATATATTATAGACGAGGGTCAGTTCCGCAATTTTCTCGCTGTAATCCCTTGCGGACTTTTGCCGAAACTTTTCTAATGTGCCTCAGACCCAGTCTACGGCAGGACGAGCCCAGACGCTTCTTTAATATCGACCTGGTCCTGAGGAGCGAAGCGACGTAGGGCGAGAATCGGCGCGGAGCGAAAGTTGCCTCGCTGGGGCAACTGAGCGTCTTTTCGTAGGCCTGCCGGAGCTGACAAGAGACGTCGGGTATTATGAGAAAAATATTTTTAACAACAGCAGTTTTGTTATTGGTTTTTGCCTGCCGCTTAGAGGCAGCGCCGAGGATAATTTCCCTCGCTCCGAATACAACAGAAATTTTATTCAGCCTGGGGTTGGGCGATTCGATTATAGGCCTGGATGATTTTTCCGATTATCCAGAAGAAGTAAGCGGCATAGAACGGCTCGGTACCTTTAATAATCCGAACTTGGAAAGGATAATTTTATTAAAACCGGATTATATCCTGGTAAATTCAGGGCTGGGCAGGGCCAGGGAGGATTATTTTACCGGCCTGGGCATAAAGATTATTAAGGTTTCCCCTGAGACAATGGAAGAACTGTACAGCGATATCTGGCAGCTCGGAATCATTTTTAATAAAGAAGAGGACGCGGAAAATATCCTGCGCGATATGAGGCTTAGGATAGAAAATATTTCCAGGAAAAGAAGCGGGCCCAGGCCAAAGGTTTTTGTCCAATTGTTTAATGATCCGCTCGTAACAGTGTCTTCTTTTGTAAACGATATCATAAGGCTGGCAGGCGGGGAAAATATCGCGCGGGATATCAAAAATGACTCAGGCCTTTTCAGCTACGAGGCATTGATAGACAGAAATCCGGATATAATTTTAGCAGTAGGATTTGTGGATAAAAGCGATTTCCCGGATTCTATAAACGCCGTAAAAAACCATAGAATATACAGGGATTTAGATCCGGACCTGATTTTAAGGCCTGGTCCGAGGGCCATAGAGGGAGTGGATATGCTTAACAGGATATTTTATGAATAAATTCAGTATAGCGCGATTCCTGTTTATATTAATTTTTTGTTTATTGGCGCTTATTGTTTTGAACATTTTTATAGGAGCTGTAAAAGTGCCTGCAGATAAAATTTTTGAACCGGCATTTTTTGAAATCCTCAAGCTGAGGTTATTTAGGGCGCTATTGGCGGTGGCCGCGGGCGCAGGCTTAAGCGTGGCAGGAGTGATATTGCAGACTGTACTGAGGAATCCCTTGGCAGAGCCTTATGTCCTTGGCGTGTCTTCCGGCGCAGGATTGGGCGCTGTTATCGGGCTTTTATTTATATCATTGGGGATAGGGGTGAGCATTACGGCGTTTCTTGGCGGAATCATCACGATATTTCTTGTCTACAAACTTGCGAAAATAGACGGCCGCATGTCTCCAGAAAATATGATAATAGCCGGAATCATAGTTAATGGGCTCCTTTCAAGCCTCCTGATGTTTTTTGTTTCAAATTCTTCCGGGGCAAACATTCATTCGGTAATCTGGTGGCTGCTAGGAAATCTGCAGGTTTATAGAATCAGCCCTGTTTTAATACTGCTGGCCGCGTCACTGGCGGGGTTTTTGGTTTCATTTGCATTTTCAAGGGAGCTCAATGCCATATCATTGGGGGAAGAAGAGGCCAGGCACCTGGGTATAGATATAGAAAAAGTTAAAATAATACTTCTCGGCTTAGCGGCTTTTGTAACGAGCCTCGCTGTTTCTATCTGCGGGATAATAGGTTTTACCGGGCTGATGATGCCTCACGTCGCAAGGAAGCTTATAGGCCCTGACCACAGGCTGCTTTTGCCGGCAAGCGTTTTAATGGGCTCGATCTTTCTTTTGTTATGCGACATATTTTCCAAAACCATATTGGCGCCCAAAGAGGTTCCCATAGGAGTGATAACATCTTTTATAGGAGTCCCGTTTTTTATCTACGTGTTGAAAAAATCAAGAAAGGCGTATTTCAAATAATGTTTTCTTTTTCAGATATCCGCGCGGGTTATAATAATTCAGAGATACTAAAAGGCATTTCGTTTAATGTGCAAAGAGGCGATTTTACCGGAATAATAGGGCCTAACGGCTCCGGCAAAACCACTCTTTTAAGGGCTGCCACAAAGATGATTAAGCCTTTCAAAGGAGATGTTTTTCTGGAAGGCAAAAATCTGGCAGATATGAGCTTGAAAGAGTTAGCCGTTATTATGGCTGTGGTGCCGCAGGATACCGCGTTTGTATTTCCGTTCAGGGTCATAGATGTAGTTTTGATGGGCCGCATACCTTATATAAGCAGGTTTGGCTTTGAATCCAGAAAAGATTTAAAGATCGCTTTAGAGGCGCTGGAATTTGTGGATGCGCTGCATCTGAAAGGCAGGTTTATAGATGAATTGAGCGGAGGCGAAAGGCAGAGGGTGATTATTGCCAAGGCCATTGCGCAGGAGCCGAAAATTTTATTTCTGGACGAACCTACCACCCACCTTGATATAAACCACCAGGTTCAGATATTTGAATTATTGAGAAAAATGAACAAGGAGTCAGGCCTGACCATCGTGGCGATATTGCACGACCTGAACCTGGCTTCGGATTATTGTGATAAGCTGATTCTTCTGAGCGAAGGGGTCATAAAAAGCAAAGGCGTTCCTGACGAGGTCCTGAATTACAAGACAATAGAAGAGGCCTACAAGACAGTTGTTATAGTAAAAAAGAACCCGCTTACCTCGCGGCCGCATATATTTTTGGTAAAAAAAGATTGACACGCTTGGATTATTGGTGTATAAAAAAGAAAAATTGAATAGTAATTCTATATTGTCTAAGGGAAGCTGATGTAAATTCAGCGCAGCCCCGCTGCTGTAAAAGGAACGAAATCTGCAAAAAGCCATTGTCCGCTTCGGGCGGACGAGAAGGCGCGGAAAGTAGGATGCCTTGAGCCAGAAAACCTTACGGTATATTCGATAGATTTTTTTGCCGCGACGGACGGCAAAGGGCCAAGTAAACCAGGGTGCAGCCCTTGATGCGAAAGCGTCAAGGGCATTTTTATTTACGGAGGGTGGGATGAAAAAAGTATTTTTAGGCATAGCGGCAATAATGGTTCTTAGCGCAGGTTTTGTTTATGCTGACATGGATGAAAATGGCGATATTAACCTGGAAAAGATAGTGGTTACGCCTACAAGGATGGATCAATCTGATTATGAATCCACTTCAAATGTCACTGTTATAGGGAGTAGGGAAATCAAATCTTCCGGCGCAAGAAATGTTTCAGCTGTTTTGGCGCAGAAGGCAGGAATAAATGTCTATAGCAACTCTAGCGATAAAACAAATAAGGTTGACGTTAGGGGTTTTGCGGATACGGCTGTTAACAATATCCTCGTTCTGATAGACGGTAGAAAGGTAAATTCAATAGACATATCAGGTCCTGACTGGCTGCAGATACCCGTGGAGTCTATAGAAAGGATAGAGGTATTAAGAGGCGCAGGCTCTGTTTTATACGGAGACAATGCAGTGGGCGGGGTGATAAATATCATAACAAAAAAAGGCGCAGGAAAATTTTCAGGCAGGATGGGAACTATGTTAGGCAGCTACAAGGCTAGGCAGGATGATATTGAGATACAGGGTTCAGAGGATAAACTTTCCTATTACCTTTATTCTAAATATTATGAGACAGAGGGTTATAGGGCCAATAGCGCCTTACTTTCAAAGGATATTAACGCAAGGATTGATTTTGACCCAGCGGATCTTCTATCGCTTGGTATAAGCGGGGGGTGGCATAAAGATGATTATGGAATGCCCGGAGGGCTGGATGACCAGACAGAACTGGATAAATACGGCAGGCGCGGCTCATCAAAAGCGTCAGATTTTGCTTCAACAAAGGACAGGTATATAAAACTCTCTATGGACGCAAAACCGCAATTCCATGGCGCGGATTTAGGAAAATTTACGATAGATTATTCTTATAGAAATAGAGACGCATATTCATGGTTTGATAATGGAGGATGGCCCACCGGTACAAAGTATAAGATAGATAGCCGGGGCATTATCCTTAAACACACATATAATAAAGGTGCATCGGATAAGGCTTTTAATACGGTAACGGGTATTGATTATTATGATACAAAACACACGATAAGAGGTTCTGAAAACAATACAGACGATCTGACTATTTATAAAGAAGAGCTTGGTTTCTACAATTACTCAGAATACGAAATACTCGAGGATTTATTTTTAAACGGCGGCGCGAGACATCAAAGAGCTAAGTATAGGTTTGACCAGAAGCAATCAAGTGTTGTGTATGAAACCAGGACTCCCAGCGAGACTGTATTCAGCGGTGGAACGAAATATGAATACGCTAAGGGCTCTAACATGTATTTTGATGCGCAGGAAACTTTCAGATTTCTTGCTACAGACGAATGGTACAGCACCGCGCTTCCTCCCACATATACAGGCGGTTTAAATACGAATCTTAAACAGCAGACAGGGATTCAGTATGAAATGGGTATCAAGCACAATCTTCATGATACCCTGATCCTCAGCGCTACTCCTTACTGGATAGATATAGAAAATGAGATATATCTGAATCCTGCTGTATCTCCGGGCAATAACGATAATTACCCCAAGACTAGGCGCAAAGGCATAGAGCTCGGCATGAAAGCAAATTTGTTAAAATTAAAGGATAGTTCTTTTTTAGATAAATTGGAATTTTTTGCTAACTATACCTATATGGAACCTAAGTTCAGAGGAGGCGCTTACAACAATAAAGACATCCCAATGGTCCCGAGGCAGCAATATAATAGCGGCCTGAGCGCAGGCTTTAAAAAGTATGATATTTCCCTGGCAAGTAGATTTATAGGAGAACGTTATGCAATAAATGATACAAATAACCAATTGTCCAAGGTTAAAAGTTATTTTGTGCTGGACAGCAAATTGTCCTATAAAAAGGATTTTCTGGAAATATATGCAGGCATTAATAATATTTTTAATGAAAAATATTCAGAATATGTAGCGAAAAGCACTGGTGCTTCAACCAAGAAAGTTTACTACCCTGCGTCCGAAAGAAATTTCGAGATCGGCGCAGTCTATAAATGGTAATACTATGATGGGAGTCCGACTCCCTATGGGAGTCGGACTCCCATAGCCGATTACTAATATTGACAAAGCGAAGCGCAATTGCTATCATTAATACAAATGCCAGAGAATAAATCGTTCCAACTCGCATTCCTGATTTCCATGCTTTTGCATTTCGCTATATTCTTAAGCGCCCCGTATACCGGGGCGCTGCCCAAAAAATCGCCTGTCAAGCCTATTAAAGTGGCGTATCTGAAGGTCAAAGAGCAGCCTAAAAAAGTTATTGGCCAGAAACCGGAAGCAGGCGTGCCCTACGTTTTGCCGCCCAAAGCGCCTGAAGCATTGCCTGAAGTAAAAAAAGAGGATATCGCAAACCCGCCGCCTGTCTCAGTAAAAGATCAGGTTAAAAAAGAAGAACCAAGCGTTGAAACCATAGACGCAGGTTCAAGGGCTGTAATAGGCGCTAAAGGCAAAAAATTTGAAACAGTCGTTAATGACGAGAAAGATAGCGCCAGGAAAGCCGCTTATATAGGTTATTACAGGTCTGTCAGGGAAAAGATAAGATATTACGCTGACAGGAATTATTTAAGAGAGGGGAGCGCCAGCCAGGGGGAGGTTAATCTGTCTTTTGTGGTAGCTGCCAGCGGAGAGCTGCTCCATATAATGATAGTTGACGCTAGGTCAATAAGAGATCCTTTGTTAAGGAACATAGCTATAGACAGCATAAGAGACGCCAACCCATTCCCATCATTCCCGCAGGGCATGAACCAATATCAGGTTACCTTCAATGTAGTGATTTCCTTTGAATTAAATAAATAATTAAGATTTTTCTTGACAAAGCAGGAGTATTTGCTATGATATTTCTATAAATAGCACTCCTCTAAGTAGAGTGCTGACAAAAACAAGGAGGTGTAGCATGGCAATTCAACCTTTAGGCGACAGAGTTCTCGTGAAAAGGCTGGAAGCAGAGGAAAAGACGAAGGGGGGCATTGTTTTACCAGATAGTGCCAAGGAAAAGCCTCAAAAAGGCGAGGTAGTAAGTGTGGGCAAGGGCAAGGTTCTTGAAAGCGGCAAAGTAGAGCCTTTGGAAGTCAAAAAAGGCGATACAGTGCTTTTCGGCAAATATTCAGGCGCAGAAATCAGTTATAAGGAAGAAGAGTATCTCATATTAAAGGAAGAGGACATTTTAGCAATAATCAAATAAGGAAAAGGTCCCTCGTCCGCCAAAGTTCTATGGCGGACTCGGGATCAAATTTTGTCTCACAAAATTTGGGAGGATAAGAAAATGGCAAAGCAGTTATTATTCAGCGAAGAGGCCAGGCAGAAACTGGCTAAGGGTATTGACCAGCTGGCGCAGGCTGTAAAAGCTACGTTAGGCCCGAAAGGAAGAAATGTTATTCTGGAAAAGAAATTCGGCTCCTCCACAATCACCAAAGATGGAGTCAGCGTTGCAAAGGAAATCGAACTAAAAGACCCATACGAAAACATGGGCGCGCAGATGGTAAAAGAGGTTGCTGAAAAGACAAGCGACCTGGCAGGGGACGGCACAACCACAGCGACTGTGCTTGCCCAGTCAATATATAAGGAAGGCTTGAAAAACGTTACCGCAGGATCAAATCCTACCGGGTTAAAACGCGGGATTGACAAGGCAGTGGCGCATGTTGTTGAAAACTTAAAGAAGCTGTCAAAATCCATAAAAGACAAGAAAGAGATTTCTCAGGTTGCTTCAATAGCTGCCAACAATGATACGGCAATAGGCGAACTCATAGCAGAGGCAATGGAAAAGGTCGGCAAAGACGGCGTCATTACTGTAGAGGAAGCTAAATCAATGGCCACTACGCTGGATGTCGTGGAAGGCATGCAGTTTGACCAGGGATATCTTTCTCCTTATTTTGTAACAGACGCGGAGAGGATGGAAGCTGTAATCGAAGATCCTTATATCTTAATTCACGAGAAAAAGATTTCAGGGATGAAGGACATGCTTCCTTTATTGGAAAAGATAGCGCGCTCAGGCAAACCGCTTATTATAATTGCAGAGGATATTGAAGGTGAGGCCCTCGCAACACTTGTTGTAAATAAATTAAGAGGCACGCTTAATTGCTGCGCGGTAAAAGCGCCTGGTTACGGCGACAGGCGTAAGGCGATGATGGAAGACATAGCGATTCTTACAAATGGCAAGGCGATCACAGAAGACCTTGGCATAAAGCTCGAGAATATAGGGCTTGACGATTTAGGAAAAGCAAAAAGAGTTACTGTGGGAAAAGAAGAGACGACTATAGTCGAAGGCTCAGGCAAGTCCAGCGACGTCAATGCCAGGATTGCCCAGCTGAAAAGGCAGATAGAAGAAACAGATTCAGATTATGACAAAGAAAAACTGCAGGAGCGCCTTGCAAAGCTTGCAGGCGGGGTGGCTGTTATAAATGTCGGCGCTGCCACAGAGACAGAGATGAAGGAAAAGAAGGCAAGGGTTGAGGACGCGCTTCATGCCACAAGGGCTGCTGTAGAGGAAGGTATTGTTCCCGGCGGCGGAGTGGCTTTCTTGAGATGCGCTCCGAAGCTGGATGATTTAAAGGTAGATGGTGACGAGAAAATAGGCGTCAATATCATAAAACGCGCCCTTGAAGAACCTATCCGCCAGATAGTGGAAAACGCAGGCATGGAAAGCTCTGTTGTGGTTAACAAGGTAAAAGGCGAGAAACAAAATGTAGGATATAACGCTGAAAGCGATGAGTATGTGGACATGGTCGCAGCAGGTATTATAGACCCTACAAAGGTAGCCAGGACAGCTCTGGAAAATGCAGCCAGCATAGCGGGTTTACTGCTTATGACAGAGGTCCTTATATCTGACATACCTGAAGAAGATAAGCCAGGCCATGGCCCTGCCGGAATGCCGGGCGGCATGCCTCCTGGAGGTATGTACTAATAAATAAATTGTCATTGCGAGCGAAGCGAAGCAATCTAATAAAGATTGCTTCGTCGCTTTGCTCCTCGCAATGACGTTTTGTATCTAGAGCCTGCGGCGAGAAATCGCCGCGGGCTTTTTTATTTTTGACAATACAATGCGGATATGTTATATTTAAAATCAATACCAAACCCGCAAAAGGAGGAAATCGTGCCCGATCTTCATGAAATCCCGCAGAAACTTATCGACAATATTTCAAAAGTAATAGTAGGCAAGCGCGATGTTATAGAGCTTGTGATTGTAGGCCTTATATCGAACGGCCATGTGCTGCTGGAAGATGTGCCGGGCCTTGGCAAGACAATGCTTTCCCGCACCCTTGCGAAATCCATAGCGGGAAAATTTAAAAGGATTCAGTTTACCCCTGATCTTTTGCCTTCGGATGTCACGGGCGTTTCTATTTATAATCAGAAGACAGGCGAGTTTGAATTTAACGAAGGCCCTATATTCGCGAATATAGTTCTGGCCGATGAAATAAACAGGACGACCCCCAGGACCCAATCAGCGCTCCTTGAAGCTATGCAGGAATTCAGGGTAACTATGGATGGAACAGTGAGGGAGCTTCCGACGCCATTTTTTGTAATAGCTACTGAGAATCCGATAGAATTCCACGGGACATATCCATTGCCGGAGTCGCAGGTAGACAGGTTTTTAATACAGCTGGCAGTAGGATACCCTTCTAACCAGGAGGAATCCAATATATTGACTAGAAATCTTAAGGAATCCCCCATAGAAACATTGCAGAGCGTGGTAAGCGTAACGGATATAATCAGTGTCCAGAAGGCGGTAATGGAAGTCCACATAGACCAGAAGATAGCGGATTACATAGTGCAGATAGTGTCTGCCTCAAGGAATATGCCCGGCGATATAAAGCTTGGGGCCAGCCCGAGGGCATCTCTCGCGCTTATGCGCACATCAAGGGCATTGGCATTTCTTGATAAAAGAGATTACGTAATACCTGATGACGTCAAAAATCTTGCTTACTCGGTCCTTAAGCACAGGCTTATTTTGCAGCCGCGCTCCATAGTGCGAGGCCTGACCGCGAAAGATACGGTCAATCATATATTAAAAAAGGTCCCTGTGCCGGTTTAATGCATGCTAACCTTAAGAGGTATCTCACTCCTTTTAGCTGTAATAGTCCTTTTAGCTATCGCCTGGAATACTGACATAACAATGGTATATATCTTTTTTGTAATAGCATTTGTTATGTTTGTCCTGTCTTATATCCACATGCGTTTAAACATCCCTTTCATAGAAGTCCGGCGATTTGCGCAGGATACTGCGTTTGAAGACGAAATGCTCAATATAAAGATGAAGATTAGTAATAACTTATCCAGGGGCGCATCTTTTTTTGAGATACTCGATTATTTCCCCGCAGCTGCGCCCGGCAAAGAAAAAACATCTTTATTCATGCTTGATATAAAAGCAAAAGAGGAGAAGGATTTTAATTATACGATAGAGTGCTATAAAAGAGGCGTATGGAAGATTGGGCCTGTTGACATTGTATCCCAGGATGCGCTTGGATTTTTTAGAATGAGAAAGCCGCTTAATGTCATATCCGACATAATAGTCTATCCGGCGCTTTTTAGGATATTTGCATTTCCTCCTCTTGCGAGCGGTTCCGTGTCATGGATGGGCGTAGAGACTGCTAAGATAAGCGGAGACAGCCATGAATTTTTTGGCATAAGGGAATATCAGCGCGGAGACGCAATGAGCAGGATACATTGGCCTTCTACTGCCAGGCATAATAAATTAATAGTAAAGCAATTTGAACGCAGCGCGATCCAGGAAGCGACAATAGTGCTGGACTTAAAAAAAGGCAATAACATAGGGGCAGGGAAAGAGACCACTTTGGAGTATGCTGTAAAAATAGCAGGATCTATCGCAAGATTTCTTATGGATAGCGGCGCATTTGTGCAGATCGCAGGATTTACAAAAGAGGCGATAATATTGCCTTTAGGTAAAGGCGATTCTCATTTATATAAAACATTAGAATACCTGGCAAGGGTACGGGCGGAGGGTTCTTATACCTTAAGTCAAACCTTGGAAGAGGCGAGTTTTATAACTCCTTATGGCTCAACGCTTATAACCATAATGCTGGACACCGACATGGAGGCGCTTTCAAGCCTTGTGCAATTTAAGCTGAAAGGGATAAAGCTTATAGTCGTGGTCCTTTCCAGCTCTACGTTTGGACATACAGAAGAAAGCGAATATCTGGATAGCGAAGGCGCAAAAAAATTTGACGAGGCGCTGGCAGGCCTGGAGGCGCACGTGTACAGGATTTCCAAAGGCGATGACCTGGAAAAAAAATTCGAGGCTGCTTTATGATGAATAAAGAGGCTTTATATTTTCACTTTGCAAATCTCGGGCTGATAATTATCAGTATTTTTAGTATCCAGAAAATAGTAGGCCCTATAATAGTTGCATTGCTTGTGCTGGGCACCATAGGCGGGTTTTTGTTCAGCTGGTATGTGAAAAATTCCAGGCCGCCTCACATAGATACATTTATCGGAATGCTTTCCCTGGCAAGCGTGGTGGTAGTCTTGAGCAGTCTGTACGAGACAGATATAAGTTTTGAAAATTTACTTAAGATTTTTTCGACAGCCCTTGTATGGCTCAGCCTTTTTCAATCCTTCGGCCTTAATACCCAGAAAAGTTACAGCCTTATTCAGTTTATTTCCGCAGCGCTTTTAATAGTTTCTGTCAGCCTGGCGTTAGAGCAGGAGACGGTCTATGTTTTATATCTGGCGGTTTTTTTGTTTATGCTTATTTTTACAATGCGCCTGGCATTGGTATGCGAGAAACAAAACCTAGGTTCTGTGATAATAGGCGACAAGGATGAGGTGATGAGCTTGTGGCACCAGATAAAAGTAGGCGCCATTATGTTTTCTATTATTTTAATCTTATCTGCGACAGTGTATCCGGCGGTCCCAAAATTCAACAGCCTTTCTTTCAGCTGGATACCGTCCACACTTATTGGCTTGCCTGAGAAAGCGCCTCTTTTAAAGTTACTGCTATCCGCTGAGAAAACCATAAAAGATGCGAAGGTTAAAAAAGAGCAGATGGTGGATGATAACACCAAGAAAAGAGAGACTGCGGGAGACAGGATTAAAAGGAAAAACCTTGACAAGAAAAAAGAAGAGCCGAAGGAAAAGAAAGAAGAAAAGAAAGAGGAGAAAACGGAGAGATTCAAAGCAAGAGATTTCAATAAAGATATAGATGCTTTCAAAATAGAGTCTCTTGCGATAAGGGCAGATAAAAAAGAATTGCCGCTTGATCAGCAGGCTGTGCTTACCGCGGAAGTTAAGCTGACAGATGGTTCTGTGATTCCCGTCACAAATCTTGTTGACTGGAAGGTTACAGGCACTGCAAAGGTATCTATGGATAAAGACGGTAAATTAACACCGAAAGAAGAAGGTAATGTCCAGATATCGGCAACTTACATGGGAACATTCAGCAATGATGTAAAAGTAAAAATAACGCAGCCTGTTAAGCCAAAGAAGAAAAAGAGTTTTCTGTTCCATTTAATTGTTTCATTATTATGGATTCTTGCGCTGGCTCTTGTAGTTTTTTCGATAAGGATTTTTATAAGGTCGCAGAAGCTGGCGGGCATGCTGAAGAATGATCCGAAGGAATTTATAAAAGAGATATATGCTTCGCTGTGCAGGGCCTTCAAGATTTACGGGGTCCCGAAATTCAACTATACGGCTTATAGGGAATTTTACAATCTTGCAAAAGAACTTGTTTCCGTAAAGCCTGAACCTATGCAGGTATTGACGGAAGGTTTTATGGAAGCGAGGTTTTCTACTCACGAAATTTCAGAAAAACATTCTCGAAAGACAATAGAGCTTTTTCATGAAGTAAAAGACGTTGTTTTGGAAAAAGAAGGCAGGGATAAATTCTGGAAAGATATTTTATTCAGGTTGAGCATATTGGACATATCGTTAATTCCGAAATAGAACTAAGGTAGCTGTCGGTATAATACTTTTAATGATAGGTAACACTGATAGATGTTTGCCAGCCCTGGCAGGCTTTCGAAAAGATGCTCGGCCGCCCCAGCGAGGCGGCCTTCGCTCCGCGCCAATTCTCGCCCTTCGTCGCTTTGCTCCTCAGGACCAGGTCGAGATTT
>PCTH01000057.1:0-3394 GCA_002771475.1 Candidatus Omnitrophica bacterium CG22_combo_CG10-13_8_21_14_all_43_16
TTGATATCCATTGGTAAACATATTTCCACATCAGATTCTTCTGAAATAATGCCGCATTTTTTAAGATCGTGAATGGTTCTGGAAACCATGGTGTCTTTATCTATTTTCTTTGAATCTGAATACGCTATCTCAGCGTAAATGGAACTCCTGCCCTTGGGAGCCACATCCGTTGAGAAGCTTGTAGGAAAACCGACTCTATAAAAAACCGTGCTTTCTTCAGGATAGTAAACCCAATGCCTTTCTGTCAGATTATCGCTTTTTATGCCTATATTCAAAACATATATGGATGTCCACTTAAGCATTGAAAAAGCCTGGCTCACATCCGAGGGCGTGTCCACCAGGATATTGGCAAGTTCCGGCAGCGGCATAGTAGTAATCATATCCTTAAATTTTCTTATTGTAGCATCTTCAAAGACAATCTCTTTTCTGTGCTGGTCTATGGTAACGGCTTTTTTATTAACATGGGCGTTCCTGAGCTTTTCTGAAAATCCTTTTATGAGTTCAGATATGCCTCCTTTTACAGGATACCAGAACCTGGAATTATAGCCGTATGGCTTTGTACTATCTGATATAGCCCCTGTTACCGTATCTTCCAGATCAGGGACAGGCACAAAACCATCCAGCCAGTCGCATGTCAATTCCTTTGGCTCGATTGTCCAGAACTTTTTATTATAAGGCAGCATAAAATGGTTTGCTATACCTTCACCGAATGTCTTTATTATCCAATTTTCAAAATTTCCATTTGAATTTGAAGGCGGCAAGTTTGAAATTTTAGCCTTGATAAGCCCCATCAGGCAATCCTTCACCACAGAATTAGGCAAGCCGTAGAAATTAGCCTGGAATGGGTATCTGGTAAAAATACCTTTCGAATATACCCAGGAATTTCGTTTATGGGGCGCCAGATTCCCACTCAAAAGTTCTGAAACCAGATTGAACGTATATTCGTTTCTGAAATGCAAAAGATGGCCATCGTAGTCAAAAATATATCCGTTTTTGCATATCGACCTGGTCATGCCTCCTATTTCTCCGTTTTTTTCAAATAAGGCATAACCTTTTTTAAGATGATATGCTGCGCTCAGGCCTGCTAAGCCTGCGCCGATTATTACAACTTCGCTATTACCGGATCTGTTCATCTATGGCAACCATCCCCACTTTATTGCCCATTAAAATAAATACGAGCCCAACAACCGCAAGCGTAATCAAACCTGTTAAATTTCTGCCAAACGCCACTATTATTACAGAAAGCGCCAGAAATATGCTGAAAGAATACATTATCCATATGCTTTTTTTGATACTGCACCCCATGGTCACAAGCCTCAAGGCAAAATGATCATCTGTCTTGTTAAAAATAGGCTTTTTCTTTTTAATACGCATGATTATTAAAAACAATGTATCGTAAATAGGAAGGCTCATCGCTAAAATAGGCGTAAGTAAAGCGATCTTTCTATCAATAGGCGCATAACTGATATTTATAGCCACCATGGCGAGTAAAAATCCTGAAAATAGGCTTCCCGTATCTCCCATGTAGGCCTTTGCAGGCGGGTAATTATATCTTAAAAACCCTGCATGGGCGCCTATAAGGGCCGTAAGGATAACGCAAGAAAAAATATCTCTATTTATAAACGCAATAACCAGTAAACTTAAAGATATGATAATAACCAGGCCTGAGGTAAGCCCGTCCATTATATCAAGCAGATTAAGCGCGTTTGTTATAAATAAAAGCCAGACTATTGTAATTAAAATATTTACCCAGCCTGGAAGAAACGTTATTTTAGTAAAAAAACCAAAAACGATAAGAATAAATATGCCTAAAAGCTGTCCTGATATTTTTAAAACAGGCCTGAGGTTTTTTATGTCATCTATCAGACCAAGCGCTAATATTACAGAAGAAGACAGTATTATCCCGAACAATTTTATACCTGACAACTTGATAAAAAATAGGCTGAAAAGAGTAGCTGCAAGAAATGCCATATAAATACCTATCCCTCCTATGCAAGGTTTGCCATTTTTATTCCTGTCAGGCTTTGTTATATTGAATCTCGCGCTTATCTTAACAGTAATAGGCACCAGTAAAAGACTCAAAATGAAAGAACATAGCGCTATATAAAATAAAATCATGTCAGCCTCCTGTACAGATTATCCATATTAACTGCCATGGCCTTGATATCAAAAGAATCATCTATTGCCTTACCCGCTTCCATGCGCATCTTAAAGAAAGAGTCTCTATCCTTAAGAATGCTCAATATCTTGTCAGCTGTATGTTTGTAATCCCCAGGCCTGGTAAGATATCCGGTAATTCCATCTTTAACCAGCTCCCTTAAACCGCCTATATCAGTCGCTACTATCGGCTTGCCTTTACTCAACGCTTCTATTATAACGATGGGGAACCCCTCCCATTTGCTGGTAAGAACCGCTACATCAATAATATCCAAAATATCAGGAATATCCCTTCTCCATCCTGTAAATATAAACCTGCCGTTCAGGGATGATTTTTTAAGTTCTGACCGGCACTTCTCTTTTAAAATACCATCTCCTATCAATAGAAAATTAACTTCCGGCATCCTGTTGTAAACGTCTATGCACGCCCTGACATAATCCATCGGGGATTTCTGAGGCTTTAGGCAGGAAATCATCCCGACAACAGGATCATTATTATAAATCCCAAGCTCTTTTTTCTTTTTTTCTTTACTGCAGGCTGAATTCTTAAACAGGTTTAGCGGTATCCCATACTTTATCAACGCAAACTTTTCTTCCGGGGCTATTTTATATTTCAAGCCTTTCTGGATGTCTTTTTTTGAAACGCATATGATTTTTGCGGTGAAAGCTGCTGTTATTTTCTCAAGAAAAATGTAAAATCTTTTTACTAAAAGAGGCTGATAATCATTAAAAGACCATCCATGCACTGTGTGCAAAATAACAGGCGTTCTTGAAAATAAACCCGCCCATCTGCCTAACATACCTGCCTTTGAGCTATGGGTATGAATAATTTTAAACCCATTGGATCTATATATAAGATATATATGAATTAATGCCAATATATCCAATACGGGATTCAACGACCTTGTCAAGAAAGGCGAAAAATAAACCTTATTGTTTCCCATATTTTTAAATTCCGGGTTCAATATACCTTTGGAAGAAGTTATTACGGATATCTGATATTTATCTTTTGGAAGATTTAAGATAAGGTTTAGAGTGGAAAGCTGGGCCCCGCCCAACTCCGGCTTTGTTATCACGTGGCATATACGCATAAGTATCTATTAGTTTAACAAAAAAATACCCTGTTGTCAACATAGTGTCATCTACTTATTTTAATGATATTTGCTGAGCCAGGCTGGGGCCGTTCGGCGCAGAGAGTGTTTCGCCGCGGGCTACGGTTTACGGCTCGTTTTTTATA
>PCTH01000057.1:3472-6679 GCA_002771475.1 Candidatus Omnitrophica bacterium CG22_combo_CG10-13_8_21_14_all_43_16
GGAGATTCGAGCGGGCAAGGTGCCCAGGCGCCTAATAGGCGTCTGGGCGAGCGAGAATCTACGCGGAGCGAAGGACGCCTCGCTGGGGCGTCCAAGCGTCTTTTCGAAAGCCTGCCAGCTGGAAAGATAAATTATCTAAAATAATTTATGCGGCGGTCCACTTATTGAATGACGAGGATAGTTCTTTTGATTTTTCCTGAATGGAGCTTATGATAGACTCTATTTTAGCGCAATCGCACGGCTGGCTGGAAATAAGTTTCTTTATTTCTTCCAGATCTTTTTCTATTTTTATAGCTATATCTTTATCGGTGATCATAGCCTTATTTATATTATCAGTGAGATTATTTATCATATACGCCAGGTCCACAAGTTCATCGCCCTCTCTTAGTTTTATTTTAAGGCCTAGATTTCCTTTTATAATCTCTTCGAGCGTCTTGGTTATCCTGTAAACAGGGCCTGCTATCCTGTGGGAAAATAAAAGCCCAAGTATAAAAATCAGCGGTGAAACCAGCAGAAGATTCCGTATTAAAGCTATATTCGTAGCCCTTAGGACATATATCAGTCTCCCTTGCGGATAGACGCTGGCAAGTTTTTCTCCGAGAAAATACCATCCTGTCGCAAATACTGTCCAACCTGTGACTATCGATGCTATAAGCGCAAGCCCGAAAACAAGTCCTATATAACGAAACTGCAAGCCTCTTTGTATTATATATTTTCTTCGTCTAAAAATGGGCCTCGGCATTATTCCCCCTCTCTTCTCAAGTTTATGCTTCTCCTGACGGTAAAAACTATTTTATCGCTTTTAGGATTATTTATCAGCGATATAACGCTATCCAAAGGAAGATATCTTGTGATATTTTTATCTATAGCTATCACCAGATCCCCCTTTTTAAGGCCTGAAATTTCTGCGATTTTCCCTGGGATAATATCTTTTATCAAAAGGCCTTCGTATTCAAATCCGAGAGACGCTCCTAAATCTTTGTACGCGTTCGCCCCTGTTTCCACAGGAACAAAAATATCCCTGCTCACCAGTATTTTCACTTCGGAATACTTCGGGCCTATTAATTCTCCCAGAATGTCTTCCAGTTTGCTATAGCGTATAAGCCTGCCCCATATGCCTACAAGAAAATCCCCTTTTTGAATACCTGCCTTGGCTGAGCTTGAACCAGATACCACCTCGCTTATCCTGAAAACGCCTTCATGTTCTGTAATGCTAATGCCCAGGATTTCCTTTACCTTTACCTTGATTTCTTTACTCTTCACAACAACAGGCACTTGCGCTTGCTTATTTCTCTTCGCCTGCCATTCTTTTGCCATATTGTGGAGATCTATATCCCTCTTTGTCCTCTTCTCTTCCTCGCGCCACATCTTTGCGTGGCTGGCAACATAAGCGTCCCTGGCTTCTTTATAATCAGGGTTTATGTCCATTGCCTTTTTATAATAAAAAGCTGCCTTGTCGTACCAGCCTTTTGAATCATACGCCCTCCCCAGCTGCATAAAATTCTGCTCAGGCGTATCATATTCAATCCTGTCTATATCTTTACGAAAAATATCTCTTTCTCCTTCAACAGTGCTCAGGGCAATCCTGTCGACATACTCATCTACTACAAGCCCTTTTACCTTTGTCCTGTTTTTCAAAATAACAGTATCAGCGTAAAGAGTTGTTGATATAAAAACCACTGCTGTAATAAATAATATTATTTTTTTCATAACTTTTATAATAATAAAATAGGCGCAAGCCTGTAAGCCGGGTTCTGTACCCTTGTAAAAAGGCGATGATCATCTATCTAAGCCCCGGCATCGCTGCCGGGATCATGCAACCTACCCGTCCAGCTCTTGCGAGCGGGCAGCTCTTTAAGCTGGACCTATTTGGTTTTGCTCCGCGTAGAGATTGCTCGTTTCACCTTGAGAAGCAGTAACATACGCTTAAGCTTATTATGTTACTACTACGCTTCCCAAACTCGTCTCTGTAGCTCTTATCCTCAAAGAATTGAATATTCTTCGGACGGGCGTTACCCGCTACGCTGCCCTTTGGAGCCCGGACTTTCCTCCCGCCAATAACTTGTGGCGGGCGACCATCCGGCCTGCGCCTATTCTGTTTTTAAAGAACTGTCAAATCTGGAATCTATTGCTTTATTTGCAAGCTTATCCGCTGCTAGATTACCCTCTCTGGCTATGGAAATAACCTCTATTTTATTAAAACCTCTTGCGATATGCTGAAACATGTCATAATAAGGCCTGAGGTTGTCATTTTTTACTTTATATTCCCCGGTCAACTGCTTTGTCAAAAGCTCGCTGTCGGATTTTACCGTTACATCGTCATACTTATCTATCAGCGCTTCTTGCATAGCGTATATAAGCGCTGAATATTCTGCGACATTGTTGGTGGCATTTCCTATAAATTTAAATAATTTTTTAATAGCCTTGCCTTGATCGTCGCAAAATACGATGCCTATGCCTGAAGGCCCTGGATTCCCCCTTGATGCGCCGTCTATGAATATATTAACTGATTTCGACATTGTCCTCTATATAAAGTATCCTCAGGCAGCTGCCGCAGATAATTATATCTTCTCTTAATTTAACATCGCTTATGACCTGGGGCGGAAGGCTCATATGACACCCGCCGCAGGAACCGTTTTCAACAGGCACTATTGCAAGGCCGTCTTTATTTTTCAGTATTTTTTCATACCTGGATATGACCTGTTTTTCTATATTAGGGGCTATAAGGCTTCTCTTTTCGTTAAGTCCGGAAAGGGCTGTCTCTATCTCCTTAGCCTTTGAATTAATGGCCTCTTTATCCTTTTGAGCCTTAAGTTCTTCGGCCTTAAAAAGCTCTTTTTCTTCCGATATCTTTTTCCTGGCAAGCTCTGTTTCGTCCATAAACTTAATTATATCCTCTTCTACCAGGGAATTATCTGCTTTGATGCCCTCTATCTCTGCGAGCATAGTAGAATATTCTTTGTTTGTCTTCAACGTATAGAGCTGGCCCTGCAGTTTTTTTATCTGTTCTTCTTTCTGCTGAAGGCTCCCTTCTTTTTCTTTTAATTTTAGCTGAAGTCTTTTTAAATTCTCCTCCGCCTCCTTGATACCTGCCTTTTTAGATTCAAGCATATCATCAATTGATTTCAGGCGGCCCGGCATAGCTGAACTTTCTCTATTCAAAGCATATATCTGCGTATCCAAAGCCTGGAGAACTATCAGCAGCCC
>PCTH01000018.1 GCA_002771475.1 Candidatus Omnitrophica bacterium CG22_combo_CG10-13_8_21_14_all_43_16
AGGGCAAGAGAGCTTAGCTTTATGTTGGACCGGGGCTATAATCCCGGAGCAGTGGAAAACATTATAAGGATTATCGAGGAGTACGGCGATAAAAACACAGCCCGTGCGGTTAAAATTGTCTCCTCCATGCGCCCGGATAATCCTTTAAGGAATATTGGATATGTGGTCGGGATTTTAAGACATGCCCAATAGACATATTCGGATAGCACCTATTGACTTTTAAGTTAGACGCGGGTAGATTTATATATAGTAATTAAAAATCTGGAGGGATAAATGGAGAAAAAATCTCAGATAGCTCTATTCGAAGGCAGAAAAATAAGACGTAGTTGGGACGAAAAGACAGAAAAATGGTTTTTTGTAGTAGCGGATATAATAGCAGTGCTTACTGATAGCGTATCTCCTCTTGCGTATTGGAGAAAGTTAAAAGAGCGCCTTAAAAAAGAGGGTAGTGAAACCGTGACAAAATGTCACGGTTTGAAAATGCCGGCTGCGGACGGAAAGATGCGAGTTACAGATATGGCTGATACAGAGACGATGTTTAGAATTATTCAATCAATCCCTTCGCCTAATGCAGAACCGTTTAAATTATGGCTGGCGCGCGTTGGGTATGAACGCGTAGAAGAGACTATTGACCCTGAACTTGCTATTAACCGCGCAATGCGGACATATCTTAAAAAGGGGTACTCGCCTGACTGGATCAATATGCGCCTTAAAAGCATTGAGATTCGCAAGGCTTTAACCGATGAATGGCAGAAGCGCGGCGTTAAAAAGACAGGTGATTTTGCTATTTTGACAGATGAGATTACATTTGCCTGGGCAGGCCTATCCACTAAACAGTATAAAAAACTCAAAGAACTCAAGAAAGAAAATTTGCGCGATAACATGACAAATTTGGAGCTTGTTTTGAATATGCTTGCGGAGGCCAGCACTGCTGAAATCTCAGATGCAAAAGAACCAAAGACATTCAGGGAAAATAGAAAGGTGGCGCGGCAGGGTGGGCATGTTGCTGGGAAAGCTAGAAAAGAAATCGAGTCAAAGACAGGCAAAAAGGTTATAACTAAAGACAGTTATATAAAACTATCCCACGATAAAAAACTATTAAGAGAATAAACAAGGCTTCTGATAGGTAAGGGTTGTAATCTCAAAGCAGTAGAAAAAGTCTCCTCCATGCGCCCGGATAATCCTTTAAGAAATATTGGATATGTGGTTGGGATTTTAAAGAACGAAATATTTTAAAATTTTTGAAAGAAAACGCCTTTGAAATGTGTCTATATATGTAAAAGGGCTGGAGCATAGGAGACTGAGTATTATTGATTTGTCGCAGGCTAAGCTATAATACTAAGAAGTTATTGGGAGCGTAATTCGTGAAGAGGGAAAAAAACAAAATAGACCTTGACACCACAACTAAAAAGTTGTATACTTTAATCAGAGGAGATGATGGGAGAATATAGCTGTATTTTTTATGAAAACGCAGATGGGAAGTCACCTGTTGAGGAATTTATTGAGTCTTTAGATGACCAGACTCAAGATAATTTTATTCTCAAGAAACAATTGCTTCAAGACCTTGGTCCGCAGTTAAGGTATCCGCACACGGATCACATTGAAGAGGGGGTATTTGAGTTAAGGTTTAAAGGGACAGAGGGTCAGATTAGAGTTTTGTTTTTCTTTTTCTACGGGAAAAGAATAATATTTTCCCATGGCTTTGTAAAGAAAACCCAAAAAACCCCGCGAAAGGAAATAGAGATTGCCAAAAGAAGAAGACAGGATTTTTTGGCCAGACACAAAAGGGAGGGATGAATAATGAGAAAGGTTGACGATTATATTAAAGAGAAGATGAAAAAGGATCCGAGTTTTAAAGGGCGCTATGATCTGATTAAGGAAAAAGCAGCCGTTGTGAAGGAGATTGTTAAATATAGGATTCAACATAACTTATCTCAGGCGCAACTTGCTAGCCAGATCGGTGTAACTCAACAGTACATTTCAAAAATTGAAGAAGGCGAATTTTCCAATCTCGACACTATTGAGAATGTACTTCACCATGTTGGTTATAGGTTGAAGTTAGAAGCGGTGCCTGTATGAGTGTGTAAAAATAGTAAAAATAGGTAAAAATAGTAAAAATAGGGACAGACACTTATTAATTGACAAGTCGTATTGATTGATGTATTATTAGCGCATGCCAAGAATAGCAAGAGCAGTAGGAATAGACCTGCCTCATCATATAACTCAACGGGGAAATTACCGTCAGCAGATTTTTGAAGACGATGCAGACTTCCAAAAATATCTCTCTTTTTTACAAACCGAAAGCATGCGATATAGAGTTGACATATTAGCATATTGTTTGATGCCTAATCATGTTCATTTTATAGCCGTACCCCAGCTACCTGAATCATTGGGAAATCTGTTTAAATATGTAAATATGAAATATTCGCAGTACTTTAATAAAAAAAAGGGAGAACGTGGCCACTTATTTCAAGGGAGGTTTTTCTCAAGCATTATGGATGAGCGCTATACGATAGCCTGCGCCAGGTATATTGAAAGGAATCCGGTACGCGCTAAGATGGTAAAAAATGCATGGGCATGGGCATGGTCTAGCTCAAAAGCGCATTGTGGAATAGAAAAAAAAGATAGCTTAGCGGTTAAGAAATTGTTTAACTACATTGACGTTAGAGAACACGAATGGATGGAATTTATCAAGCAGGAAGATAATACTCAAGAGGTGGCAACAATAAAGAAACAGACAATGAGAGGAAGGCCCATAGCAGACGCCAATTTTACAGAAAAATTGGAGAAGAAGTTAAAGAGAACCCTGATAGTAAAAACAAAGGGTAGGCCTAGAAAGATAGATAAAAGTAGAAGTAGATAAAAAATAGGTGTCTGTCCCTATTTGTCGGCTGCTGATGGCAAGATGTGCGTTACAGCAGTAGCTCAGGTTTAAACCTGAGCTACTGCTGTTAAGTTAAAAAGGATATTGAATGATTAAATTTGGTATCAGACAGTCATTCGATCGCATTGAGCAGATTGAAGATAGATACGCCAATATAAACGTTCCTGTCGAGGTGGCGTTGCCGTATTACTGGGATATATATGAACCTGTTAGAGGCCGTTTAGCGGAAGTAGTTGAAAAGATAAGATCGTACGGGACAAAAGTTTTAAGTGTGCATGCGGTTCAGGCTCCTATTACGGATGAACGATTTAAGATATGGGGAAATGAAATAGCTGATTTCGCTAGGACACTCGGGGCGGCGAATATCACTTTGCACCCTAACAATGTTAATAAGGATAAAGCCGTCCAAGACGAAGCGCTCAAGAATTTGGAATATTTTTCCGGGTTATATAAAAACGATGTGGTCTTTTGTATTGAAACTTTTGAAGGTAAGCGAAGAGTTTTTACTCCCGATGAAATAGCATCATTTAACTTGCCGATGACATTGGATACATCACATATACGAGAGGACGAAAAGGTCTGGAGCTTGATTAAGGGATATAAAGAGCGCATCTTCAA
>PCTH01000073.1 GCA_002771475.1 Candidatus Omnitrophica bacterium CG22_combo_CG10-13_8_21_14_all_43_16
TACCATTTGATATCCTAAAGCCGCGCCCTCTTCAAGGCAGTCTTGCAATAGTGGCGCGCCAGGATAAAAAAGATTTAATAGATTTATTTAGTGCGCTCGACGCCCGTCAAAGAATATGGCAGACTTAACCATTGCTATTTTAAACAGGATGAAGAAATATTTTGGCGCAGATGCAAGGCGCATAAGGCACGCCCAGAATGTGTTAGGATATGCCAGGGAATTATTGAAAAAGGAAAAAGGAGACAGAAACATAGTTATTGCAGCTGCGATCCTGCATGATATCGGCATAAAGGAATGCGAGAGGAAATATCATTCTACAAATGGCCGGCTTCAGGAAAAAGAAGGCCCTGCGATAGCAAGAAAGATCCTTAAAGATTTGAAATTTGGCCAGGATACCATCAGAGAAATATGCCGGATAATTGCCAGCCACCACAGCCCTGGAGAGATTGACACGATGAATTTTAAGATCCTCTGGGATTCGGATTGTCTGGTCAATTTAAAAGATGAATATGATATAAAAGATAGAAAAAAGTTAGAGGATGTCATAGAGAAAGTTTTTTTGACGCAAACTGGCAGGATAAAAGCAAGGGATATTTACTTAAAAAATGAGAAATCATAAGGTTTATTTAATAGGCGCTGGCCCAGGCAGAGCGGACATGATCACTGTAAGGGGCCTCAAGATCTTACAGCAGGCAGATGTGATTATACATGATTATCTTGTGGATAAGGCGGCTTTAGAAGGCCTTAAGCCAGGTGCTGAAATTATCTCAAGCGAAAGGTATGGAAAAAAAGCATGCCATGGCAGATCTGGCCAAGCTCAGAAAAAGATAAATGATTTAATGGTTAAAATGGCTAAAGCTGGAAGGCATGTGGCGAGGCTTAAAAACGGCGATACCTCTATCTTCAGCAGGATTTCAGAGGAGATAGAGGCGCTGGAAAAGAATAAAATAGAATTTGAAATTGTGCCAGGCGTAACTGCTGCAAGCGCAGCCTCTTCTTTTACAGGCGTCCCCTTGACAGACAGGCGCTATTCTTCGAATGTGGTTTTTGTAACAGGCCATGAAAACCCTGATAAGGGCATTAAGATTGACTGGAGAAGGATAGCAGGCATGGACACAATAGCCCTTTATATGTCTAGCGGGGATATATCTGATATAGCCTGGAAATTGATCAGATCCGGCAGACCAGAAACTACGGCAGTTTTAGCTGTATCAAACGCAGGTGCAGTGAATCAGAAAACAGCCATAGCAGCGCTCGGGTCTATTGCTGATACAGTGCAGAAAAATGCGATAAAAGCCCCCGCGATATTTATAATCGGGAAAACAGCAGGCTTGGAGAAAAGATATAACTGGCTCAGGAAGAATAGACGCATCCTGTTTACAGGGTTATCCGGCGAAAGGTTTTTTTTAAAAGGGACGTATTTTCACCTCCCGCTTATCAGAATAGAGCCTCTTGAAGATTATAGCGGGTTCGACCGTTATTTAAAGAACATAAAAATGTTTGACTGGATTGTTTTCTCGAGCCGTTTTGGCGTAGAGTATTTTTTCAAAAGGCTTAAAGAGCTTGGGTTAGACGCAAGGATTCTTAATAATATCAAGATTGCCGCTATTGGAAATTGCACAAGCGAGAGGCTTCTGGATTTCACAATATCCGCAGATTTGGTTCCAAAAAAAGAATCTTCAAAAGGCCTGATTGACGAGTTCAGGGAGCTGGATATCAAGGCTAAAAAGATATTTTTGCCGCGTTCAGACATATCTGACAAGGGTTTGGAAAAGGAATTTGAAAAACTTGGGGCTAAAGTAACCTCGAGTTTCGCGTATAGAAATGTAATGGCTGAGGGTCTGCCGGACCTGGACTTAAATAACTTTGATGAGATTATGTTTACAAGCCCTTCAGGAGTCAGGAGTTTTATAAACAGATACGGCAAAGCGCCTTTAAAGGTTAAGATAGCCTGTATAGGCGATACAACAAAAAAAGAGGCATTGAAATGGGGTTTGCTAGGTTAAGAAAACATAGGGCTAATCAGCGGATAAGGGATTTATTTAGCGAAACAAAGATTTCAACCAGCGATTTAATTATGCCTTATTTTGTGATAGAGGGGGAAAATAAGCCAATAAAATCAATGCCGGGTATTTCTAGATTATCGATAGATAATTTGGTAAAGGATATAAAAGAGACAAGAGATCTGGGCATAGGGGCAGTGCTTCTTTTCGGGATCCCTGTAAAAAAGGACAAATACGGAAAAGGAGCGTATAATGAAAACGGCGTTGTCCAGAAGGCGATAAGGGTGATAAGAAAGGATATGGGAGATATTGTCATTATCACGGATGTTTGTTTGTGCGGATATGCTTCGCACGGACACTGCGGGATCATAAAAAGTCATCCCTCGACTTCGCTCGGGACAAGAAAGTCAAAAGTCAAAAGTCAAAATCGTATTATTGATAATGATAAAACACTAGAGGTTCTGGCGAAGATTACGCTTTCGCATGCCTATGCAGGCGCAGATTTTGTAGCGCCCTCAGCGATGATGGACGGCCAGGTCAGGGCTATAAGAGAGGTGTTGGATAAAAATGGTTTCCAGGATACAGGTATATTAGCCTATTCGGCAAAATACGCTTCTAATTTTTATGGGCCATTCAGGGAGGCGCTGGATTCAGTTCCGCAGTTCGGGGACAGAAAAACATATCAGATGGACTACAGGAATGCAGATGAAGCATTGAGAGAGATACAAGAGGATATTAATGAAGGGGCAGATATTGTTATGGTTAAGCCTAGCTTGTCATACTTGGATATTATTTATAGGGCGAAAGAGAAATTCAATATCCCTCTTGCCGCATACAATGTGAGCGGAGAATATAGCGCTGTAAAAAAGCTCAGCCAGGGCGATAAGCTTAAAGAAAAGGATTTAGCCCTGGAAGTTCTTACGTCAATAAAGAGGGCTGGCGCGGATATTATTATAACCTATCACGCAAAAGAGGCTGCCAGATGGTTAAAGTAACGGATAATACGCTTTTTAAAGAAGCCAAAAGGTTTATTCCAGGAGGCGTCAATAGCCCTGTGAGGTCTTTCAAGGCAGTGGGCGGCAGCCCTGTATTTATTAAGCAGGCAAAAGGCTCAAAGATATACAGTGAAGACAATAGGGTTTTTATTGATTACTGCCTTTCCTGGGGGCCGCTCATTTTAGGCCATGCTTATCCAGAAATTATAAAGAAATTGAATAAGGCAGTTAAGAATGGCGTAAGTTTTGGCACAGCTACAAGATTAGAAATAGAATTAGCATCGCTTATTGTAAAAGCAGTGCCTTCGATAAAGCAGGTCAGGTTGACAAACTCAGGGACAGAAGCGGTGATGGCCGCGATAAGGCTCGCGAGGGCTTATGCTAAAAAAGACAAGATCGTTAGATTCCAAAATTCGTATCACGGCCACGCGGATTATTTTTTAAATTGCGAAGGCGTGCCGCTGAGCTTTAAAAAGCATACGTTGACTGCCCCGTATAATGATATAAAAAAAACAAAGGAGTTAGTTAATAAGCACAAAAGAGACATAGCGGCAATTATTGTGGAGCCGGTCGCGGGAAATGCAGGCGTTATCCTGCCTGAAAAAGGTTTTTTGCAAGGCTTAAGAAAATTATCCGATAGATTCGGCATTGTTTTAATTTTTGACGAGGTAATAACCGGGTTCAGGATTTCATATGGAGGGGCTCAAGGATTTTTTAATGTAAAGCCGGATTTAACATGCCTGGGAAAGATTATCGGAGGAGGGCTGCCGGTAGGGGCTTTTGGAGGCAAAAAAGAGATAATGAAACTTCTCACGCCTATCGGAAGCGTATATCAGGCAGGGACATTGTCAGGCAACCCTATCGCGGTTACAGCTGGCATAGTTACTTTAAAAGCCTTGAAAAAACTTAATCCGTATCAGGAGTTGGAAAAAAAGACAAAGAGATTATGCGATGGTATAATATCAAGGGCTCAAGATCACGGAATAAGGCTAAAGGTTAATAATATTGCCTCAATGTTCAGCGTATCTTTCGAGGATACGGAACTATTTAAAAGATTTTTTCACGGCTTATTAAAAAGGAAAATTTATTTTTCTCCTTCTATGTTTGAAGCAGATTTTTTATCCATCGCCCATACCGGTGACGATATATATAATACATTAGCGGCAGTTAACGAATCTTTTAAAAATTTAAGGGGGTAATAAAATGCCAAGTATATATTTAAACGGGAAGAAAGAAGATCTGGGGCCCGGCGTAACCATAGCTAAGCTTTTAGAGATTAAAAAGGTCAAGCCCGAGGTGGTTACGGTGGAGCTGAATGAGAAGATTGTAGATAAAAAAGAATATTCAGGGGTTGTATTAAATCCCGGGGACAAGCTGGAGTTTGTTTATTATATGGGAGGCGGCTCTCCTTTTTCAGACAGGGTTGCAGAGGATACCCTGGAATTGATTACGAAAACGCCCATGGTCAGGCTTAACAGGATAGTTGAACCTGGTATGGCTAAGATTTTGGCAAAACTTGAATTTTATAATCCCGGAGGGAGCGTAAAGGATAGGATATGTCTGGCAATGATTAATGATGCCGAAAAAAAAGGTTTGATTAAGAAAGGTTCAACTATAATTGAACCTACAAGCGGCAATACCGGCATAGGCCTTGCAATGATATCCGCTGTAAGAGGTTATAAGTGCATTCTTACAATGCCCGAGACAATGAGCCTGGAAAGGATATATATCCTTAAGTCCTATGGCGCAGAGGTAGTGCTTACCGCTGGCCTGGAAGGCATGGCAGGAGCTATAAAAAAGGCGGAAGAATTTTTAAAAAAGATTCCCAATAGCTTTATGCCGCAGCAGTTTAAGAATAAGGCAAATCCTGAAATTCATAGAGAAACAACCGCGAAAGAGATAATAGATGTTACAAACGGAGAGATAGACGCATTTATAGCAGGCGTAGGCACAGGCGGGACCATAACAGGCGTCGGAGAGGTGCTGAAAGAAAAGAACCCGAAAATCAGGATAATAGCTGTTGAGCCGAAGTCAAGCGCAGTGCTTTCAGGCGGAAAACCAGGACCTCATAAAATTCAGGGTATTGGCGCAGGGTTTGTGCCTGATATTTTGAATAGAGGTATTATAGATGAGATAATCGTTGTGGATGATAACAGCGCCTTTAAGACTTCAAGGGCCCTTGCGAAAGAAGAGGGGCTTTTTGTAGGCATCTCAAGCGGGGCCGCGGTATGGGCAGCGTTAAAGATTGCAAAAACGCTTGGCAGGGATAAGACAGTGGTTGTGATATTGCCTGATGCCGGCGACAGGTATTTTTCCATGCAGCAGTATTTCGAAGCCTGATTTTAAAAATATACCGTATTAGAGAGGGGGGGCATTTAAAATGAAGGATAAAAATATAGATATAAGATATGATCATAATTTAGAAGAGCAAAAAAAGTCAAAATTAGAAATAGAAATGAAAAGGGGCAAAAAAGAGGTTTTTAATCTAGACCAGTTAAAATCCGGCGGTTATATTCGTCAGCGGCAGAAAGACCTGTTTACTGTCAGGCTTCGTTGTCCGGGAGGAAGGGTTCCTGTTGAAAAATTAAAGAAAATTGCGGAGGCAGCGAGTAAATATTCCAAAAGAGATTATGTGCATATTAGCGTGCGCCAGTCAATAGAGATTCCCTATGTTGATTATAAAGATTTCTCGCAATTGTCTGATGAACTGGGAGAAGTTGGACAGAAGATAGCATCATGCGGCCCAAGGGTGCGCGTGCCTACTGCCTGTTCAGGCTGCGAATATAACCCAAATGGTTTGGTTGATGTGCAAAAGTTATGTCAGGAGATCGACCAAAAATATTTCGGCATCCAGTGCAATCATAAATTTAAGATTTCGCTTTCAGGCTGCCCGATCGATTGTTTCCGCACCAATGAAATGGATTTAGGTTTTCAAGGCGCAGTTGAGCCGATATGGGACGAAGACACTTGCACGGGCTGCAGGATTTGCGGTTATGCCTGCAGAGAAGGGGCAATTACCAATGATGTTCAAACAGGCAAGCCGGTTATTGACAGGAGCAAATGCCTTTACTGCGCTGATTGTATCAGGGCCTGCCCTGCTAATTCCTGGAAAGAAGGAAGAAAAGGATTGGTTGTGAGAGTGGGCGGCAGGCATGGCCGGCATCCTATGAATGGCGCCGTAATAGCAGTGTTCTTACCTGAAGAGAAAATGGGAAAGGTTATTGAGAAAGTTCTTGAATGGTATAATAAGGAAGGCAAAGATAAAGGCAGGGTTCGCATCGGTGATATTTTAAGAGACAAGTGGACAGGCTTTGTAGATTTTATTAAACCAGTTTTAGGCGATTGTGCAGTTAAAAATCCGAAAAAGCCTGAATATATAAAAATCCATTCCTTCCAGACAGGATGGATGCTATAAAATACTAAGGTTATTTCGTTCCCGTTCGGCGATCGGGATTGGTAGCCCCGATCGCCGAACGGGAACGGTCAGGAAGGGATTATGGAAGAAAAAAGGCCGGCAGCTAATTTGGACTTAAGAGGGGTCATTTGTCCTGTAAACTTTGTCAAAACAAAATTAAAATTAGAGGAGATGAATATTGGGGAGATATTAGAAGTGCTTAT
>PCTH01000004.1 GCA_002771475.1 Candidatus Omnitrophica bacterium CG22_combo_CG10-13_8_21_14_all_43_16
AGGCCTGCCAGGGCTGGTTATTATAATATGCGTTACCTAAACTATTCAAATAATACAGCTGACCTATTCCACTTTTTGAAGAGTTACCGTCACAGTCCCTACAAAAGGGATGCTGGACTGCACTACTATAAGGATCGGTATCCTCTGCTTATCCGCTGAAAACCATATGCTTACTTTCGCGTTTCTGTTAAGTTCCCCCTGGAACCAGGACATGGGCTGCGCCATAAATGCCTGCCAGTTTCCAAGGTTCTTGATTTTTACAATGCCCGTATTGCCGATCCTTGTTTCAAGAAACCAGTTTTTATCGTCCAGATGCACATTTGCGAATAGGGTCTCTCCGGATTTTATATTGCTCAGCCTGAAATAATAAATACAGCTTACGGGATCATGCGCGCCCTTTGGGATATTAAACTCTTTTCTCTCATTAGTAATTCTTGAAATACAAACCGCCTTTCCGTTTTCCTGGTCAAAATCCACATATTCATCCCTTATCTTTTTTCCTTCTTTCTGTTTTTTATCAAACCTTATAGGATAAAGCTCTTTTGTGTCTATATATGTGGAGATCTTGTCCTCTACAGGGAAAAGCTTTTCGGCAAAAGAAATCGTATTCGCCTCTGCGACTATATGATAGACTTCGTGGCCGTTTAATTGCATAATTTCTTTTACAAGTAAAGTCGCAGACCCCACATCAATGCCCATCCATTCCGCTTTATAGGTAAACTTTTCCCCCACCCGGAGTTGAAGTTTTGGAGCTTCTATTTTAATCTCTTCCGGTTTTTTTTCCTTGATCTTATAACTTGACGTAATCCCGCATCCGGAAATAAAAAACGCCAAAATAATTACGATTAGGGTTGTTTTTGATTTCACTCTGTCTCCTTCTATTTATAAAAAACCTTTGGCTTTCTCAAAAACCTCTTCGGCGCTTATAGACTCAAGGCACAAAAAGCCTTTTTTACAATCATGCGCAAGGCATTCTGCGCAGCCTGCATCTTTATGGATAGCCAATGCCTTGGTTCCAAGAGGCCTCCATCTCGCAGGGCTGAGACCTTTCTGATTTCTCCCGAATATAGAAATAATAGGCGCGCCCACGGCTGAGGCGATATGCGCAGGGCCTGAATCATTTGATATGACCAGGCTTGCCTTTTTAAATAACGCTGCCAATTCTCCGAGCGTGGTGGGATTGCAGAAAAAAACAGGCTTATTTTTCATCATGCCTCTTACTTTTTCCCCCAAATATGCCTGGTCAGGCGCCAGATTAATCATGACTTTTATCTTTAAATTTTCCATCAGCATATCGCCTGTTTTAGCAAAATTTTCCAAAGGCCACATCTTTGACCTGCAGCTGGCTCCGGGATGAAGAACTACGAATCTTTCTCCCTTGTCTATGCCCAAGCCTTTAAGCGTTTCCTCTGCCTTTTTTTCATCTTCCTGCCGGACGCATATAAAAGGATTGGAAAATTCCGGATCTATGCCCAAATACCGCAATATATCCAATGAATATTCGGCTTCATGTTTTTCTCCCAGCTTTTTTGTATATCCTATCTTATCCGTTAATAAAAAATCAGCCTTCCCCCTGGCATGCCCTATCCTCCTGGGAATCCCGGCTAAAAAACAGAGAAGATTAGTCCTTTTAGTCGTATGCAGGTTTAAAACTACATCAAATTTTTTCTGCTTAAGCCATTTTATAAACCTCAGATTTTTTATCACGCCCTTATGTTTTTTATTTTTATCGTACACTATCACTTCATTTATATGCGGATTGCCTTTCAGTATATCGTCTATCCTTGGCTGGACCATGATAGCTATGTAAGCATCAGGAAACGCTTTTCTGATGGCCTTTATAGCGGGCAAAGATAAAATTACATCCCCTATCCTGTCAGTCCTTGTAACAAGTATCCGTTTCATGAATCCCTTTGGAGTAGCGAAGCGAGGCCGCAGGCCGAGCTTCGCGCCAGACAATTCTACGCGGAGCTCGTCCCGGCTTACTTCGTCGGGACTCGCTCCGCTACTTCAATACCTTTCTTATTGTAGACAAAACCTCTTCTGCGCTGATAGCTGTCATGCATTCATGCGTGCCGAATTTACACTGCGCTTTTTTGCACGGCGAACATTTAAGGTCTTTTCGCATTACCGCATCCTCTTTGCCTCTCGGACCGTATTCTTCAGGGTCAGTAGGCCCGAATATCGCCGCAACCCTCACGCCAAGATCAGACGCTATGTGCAAGCTGGCGCTGTCGCCTGTCAAAAGCAGATTGAATTTTTCAATAAGCGCGAAAAGTTCATTTAAACTTGTCTTGCCTGTTAAATCAATAACCCCCTGCTGCCTTACCGCTGCCGCAATCTCCTTTGATATCCCTGCCTCGTTCGTATCGCCTATTAAAATAACTTTATACTGCGAATTCCCCAGGATGCTATTTATAACGCTTGCAAAACCTTGTTTTTTCCACTGTTTCAAATGGCTCTTGCTCCCGGGGCACACTCCTATGATTATATCCGCATCTTTAATGCCGCTCGTTTGTAAAATATCTTCTATCTTTTTCCTGGCTTCGTCGTCTATATAAATATTTTTTTGCTTCTTGTAAATCAGCCCGAAAGGCCTCAAACTCTCCAGGTGTATTAATCTTTTATGTTTTATTCCGGATCTCGCTATAGGGAATATTGCTGACCTATATTTTGCCCCTATAAGCAAAGGCAACAGGCTCGCCTTCATGTCAATTGCCAGATCGTATTTTTCAGCCTTTAGCTTTTTTATGAAAGTTATTTTATCTTTAAACCCTGCATACTTATCGTAAATAAAAACCCTGTTAGCCCTGGGGTCTTTTTTAAAAACCTCTCGAGGCCTCGGCCCTACCACAATATCTATGCCGGCTTCCGGAAAATTATCCTTCAGCGCTGATAGAACAGGTAATGTCAAGATCACATCCCCTATATTAGAAAGCGTGATAAAAAGAATTTTACGGACATTTGATAATTTCATTAAGCGCCCCCAGGACATCTTCCACTGTTACCGCCTTTATGCATCTATTGTCATTGCATTTAGAATCATAACACGGTATCTTACAGCCTATATCTTTACGCAGGACCTTGTATTTCCCGTCTCCATAAGGCCCTGTTAATTCAGGCGAGGTAGGCCCGAATATGGCTATCACATTGGCCCTCGCAGCCACAGCAAGATGCATGGGGCCGGAATCATTTGAAATAACGCATACTGCTTTTTTAAAGACGGCTCCGAGCGTTTTCAAATCAGTCTTTCCGCACAGTACTGCAGGCTTATGTTTCATTAAGCGCGATATATCTTCTGCCAGATGAATATCCTTTTCCGCTCCGGTCAGCGCAATAGATAAACCTGTTTTTCTAAATATTTCATCCCCTAATTTTGCAAAATTCTCCAAAGGCCATCTTTTAGGATTCCAATTGCCTCCTGCGTTAAGGACTATGAAATCCTTGCCTTTTAACCCGGCATCTTTTAAAATATTTTCGGCTTTTTCAATATTGTTCCCGGATATGCATATTTCATAATTTTTATTTTCGGTCTCTATTCCCATAGCCCTGGCGAGATTTAAAAAATATTCCACCTTATGCAATTCCTTATGCGGGACATCGATTCTCTTGGTCAATAAAAATCCGGCCCTTTTGGACCTGTAACCCACCCTATGCTGTATCTTTGAAAATAAAAGCAAGAGGGTCCTGGAGAGGGATTTCCTCAATATAAAAGCCGTGTCAAAATTTTTCGACCTGAGATAGGATATTATCGAAAACCTCCTCAATAAGCTTTTGTGCTGCTTTTTTTCATCATAGATTATAATCTCGTCTATATTGCGGTTTCCTTCCAGTATTTCGTAACACCTGGGATGCGTAATAATCGCGATATACGCCTTGGGATATTTCTCTCTTACCGCCCTTATAAAAGGCGTTGCAAAAAGCGTATCGCCCAGCCAGTTAACATTTACGATAAGTATGTGTTTCATCTATTCCTCAATCTTTATCCCTGTGTTCTTTGATCCAGGTGTAAAAACCTGTTATCTCAAACCAGAATACAAATAAATTATCTGAAGTGCTGGATATCCTGAGCCTTTTCATGGCAAATATATCGTGCCTTGGGTATTTTTTTCCAGGATTTGTCGCAACCGCGATTTTATATCCTGCCTGCGCAACCTTTTCCCTGACATCCTTATTAAATCCGCCCAAAGGATAACTGAAAGCGGCCACTTCTTTATTTAAACGTTTTTCTATCGCGATTTTTGAATCGCGTATCTCGGAATCCAGTTTCTGTACCGGCTGCGTAGGAAGCCAGGGATGAGTCATTGTGTGGCTGCCTATTGCAATAAAACCGCTTTCAGACATCTCTGTAATCTGGCTCCAGGTAAGATATTCCTCTGTGCCGACCAATGCAGGGATTATAAAAATGGTGGCATCCAGGCCGAGTTGTTTTAAAACAGGGAGTGCATTGATATAATTATTTTCATATCCGTCGTCAAAGGTAATGGCTATTGTTTTTGAAGGGATTTTATTTTTCCTGATAATTTCAGCCAGATCTTCCAGTCTTACAACATTATAATGCTGATCTTTCAAAAAGCGCATCTGCCTTTTAAAGCTCTCAGGAGAAACGCTTAATCTTGAAGCGGCGCTGTTACCGTCTATTTTATGGTACATAATAACAGGTACCACATACTGCGCCCTTATAAATAACGCTGAGGTTACAATCAACGCCGATATTGCTATTGAAACAATAAAATATTTGCCTTTAAATATCTTCATCCCTTACCTCCGCCCTTCACTCTTTTATATAACTCTTCTGTCCTGTCTGCCATCCCATTTATAGAAAATTTTCTCACCACTATTTCTCTTCCGGCCTGCGCCATTTTCGCATAAAGCGCTTTATCCTTTAATAACCTTAAAACAGGTTCTGGCAAAAGTCCCGGTCTGGACGGTTCCACAAGAAAACCATTCACATTGTTCTCAATAACATTTGAAATTCCGCCCACATTAGTAGCCACAATAGGTTTCCTTGAAGCCATCGCCTCCAGAAGCGCCAGGCCAAGCCCTTCCCTCCTGGCAGGCGTAAACATAAAAATATCCATGATAGCCAGCACGTTCACTGTGCTCAGCTGCGGTTTAATAAACACCACGTTATCGGAAAGGCCGAGCCTCTGGCTTAGTTTTTCTATCTGGTGCCTTTTATCCCCGTCGCCTGCAAAAACAAGCTGCACATTTGGTTTTTTCTTGAGTATCTCAAAGAGCGCGTATAAAAGCGTATCGTGCCCCTTGTCAGGAGTAAACCTGGCTATCATACCTATCACGCTATAATCCCTTTTGATCCCAAACCTGTCCTTTAATTTATCTTTTTCATCCTCTGAAAAATCCTTGAGAAATTTCTTTATCTCTATGCCGTTATATATCATTAAAACCTTGTCTTTATTCACTCCGAAATAATTTATAAGGTTTTCTTTTACCGCATCGCTTATTGCAATAACCCTGTCTCCCCATGCCGGCAGTAAAATCCTTCCTATATTTTTATTAAAAAACCCGTGGCATGTCGTAACCAGCGGTACTGCGCATAATTTTGACACAAAAAACCCGATAACCTGCGTAATCCTTGTCTGGGAATGCACTATATCTATATGAAGCCTTTTAACTATTTTCGCAACCTCAGAAATGGCCCTGAAAACCTTCGGGCTTAGTTCAGATTTAGTCAATATGTCTATATTTATATGAGAAACTCCTGACTGAGCCAGTTCAGGCACAAGCATGCCGCCGTTGGACGCGACAAAAACTTCATGCCCATTTGCTTTCAGCGCCCTTGCAAGGCTGACGGTATAAGTGCTGATCCCGCCGATATTCAAATGAGTTGTTAATAATAAAATTCTCATAAAGCTCTTTTCTTCATTACCAATTTATATATCTCTTCCACGCTGATACTTTCCATGCATTTTGCATGCTTGCATTTAGTCTTATAGCATGGGCTGCATTTAAGGTCTTTTCTTACAACAACTCCTTTTTCATTCGGCTCAAAATGCCTTAAAGGATCAGTCGGCCCGAATAACGCTATAAAATCAACCCCCATGCTTGAGGCAATATGCATCGGCGCGCTGTCGCCTGTTATAAAAATTTTGCATCGTTTTATAAGCGCTGCAAGCTGCGTCACGCTAGTCATGCCTACGGCATTCACAGGCTTGGTGGAAGAAATTTTAATAAAGTCTTTCGCTAAGCTGGCGGCGTCATTTGACCCTACAAGAACCACTCTTATGTCTTTTTCGGCAAGCATGTCAGAAAGTTTTACAAAATTTTTCAAAGGCCATCTCTTGGTTTCCCATCTGCGGCTGGAACCTATATTGATACCCGCTAAAATCTGGCTGTCGCTGACCCATGCGCCCTTCAATAAAGCGTCTACGTATGAAAAATCCTCTTTTGAAGGCCATATCTCAAGATATGTGGAAACCCCCGCTGTATTGATCTTCATGCTCTTAAGAAGCCTGAATTGCTCTGCGAGCGGCGTAGCTTTTATATCCAGATATTTTATGCTTTTGTTTATAAAAAAACTCCATTTCCCGTTATCATAACCAAACCTTTCGGGTATAGCCCCCAGCCATGAAATCAGATGGCTGGTTTTATTGTTCTGAAAATCTATAGACATATCAAAATTCTTCCGCCTTAAGACAGCGGATGTCTTAAATAATCCTTTCATGCCCCTGTCCCGGCCTAATTTATCATACAGAATCAATTCGTCTATATAAGGGCAGTTTTTAAGTATCTGCTTAGACTCAGCCCCGATCAAAACGCTTATATGGGCCCCTGGAAAATGATTCCTAAGGATCCTCAAGCTCGGGACAATCAGCATCACATCGCCTATAGCCCCGAATTTTACAACAAGTATGTTTTTCTTTCTAGAGGCCTCTTCGTAAACTTTTATAGTATCCTCTGTCATTTTTACAAGGCTGTATTCCCTTTCTATTTTTTTCCTGGCTTCTATCGCAATATTTTTGGATAATTCCCTGTCTTTTAATACCCTTATTATCGAATTAACCATTTCAAGGATATCCCCGGGTTTTACCAGGACTCCCGTATGACCGTCTTCTATGATCTCCACTGCGCCGCCTATGCGGGTAGCTATGACAGGAACGCCGCTGGCGCCCGCTTCAATAATAACCCTTCCGAATGCTTCATGGCCTATTGAAGGGAGCACGAGGAGGTCCAGTTCGGACATAATCCTGGGTATATCATATTGCGCGCCTAAGAAATCCACATATTTTTCTATCTGAAGCTGTTTTGTAAGTGTCTTTAAATTTTCTATATAGCCGGGTTTATCTTTCGGCGCATTGCCTACTATCAAGACCTTTACTTTAGGAAACAACCTCGCTACCCTGGCCACCGCTTGGAGAAAAAATCCATGCCCCTTTATCGGGGTAATCCTGCCCACGACTCCAATTTTATACTCTGACTTTGAAGAAGCAGCAGGCATCTTGAATACAAACTTATCAAGGTCTACGCCCCTGGGTATCAGCCTGATTCTTTCATAAGGCACCTTAAAATCTTCTATCATATGCCTGCCTATAACAGAACTTGCCACGATTACAAACTTCGCCCATCCTGTTACGCGGCTTATAAAATGATTTGAATAATAGCCGTGGGCCGTCGTAATAAACTTGGCGCCGGTGTGCCTTGCCGCAAAAAATGCTATTATATTCGGAACGCGGGAACGACTGTGCACTATATCCACCCGCTCATCTTTTATAATAGCCTCCAGCTTTTTTATCGAATCCAGAATTGTAATCGGAGATTTTTTATGGACAGCCAGCTCAATGTGCCTAACATTCATTTCTATCAAATTCTTTACCAGTTTTCCCCCTCCGGACACTACAATAACCTTATGCCCTCTTTTAATAAGCTCTTTGGAGAGGTCAATCGTGCCTGTCTCCACCCCGCCCACATCTAACCTTGGAAGTATTTGTAAAATATTCATATTAATCCGGTTAATCTTTGCGCTATTTTTTTCCTGTCTTCCAGCTTTTTAATGCCCGGCCTTGTTTCCAGAATTTCTTTTATCTTGCTGTAAATCTCTCCGGGCCGCTCGGTTTGCAAATATCCTTGCTTCTCAAGATTCGATACCATCCTATCATATTTTGTAGGAGTAGCGAAGCGAGGCCAACAGCCGAGCTTCGCGCCAACATTGTCATTGCTGAAAACTATAACATGCTTTCCCGAGCTCGCTGCCTCCGAAACCATAGACATGCTTTCCGGGGAAGTCACAATGATATCGCTCAATCCGAATATACCCGCTACAGCGCCTTCTATATTTTTTTCATTTGCGATAATAAGCAGCTTGCAGCGTTTATTATCGCTGAATTTTTCTTTTAATAACCTGTCTATCTCCTGCGAAGTCCTTCTGGATGTGGAAATAAATACATCTAAATCCTTTTCTTCGCAGATTTTTATAACCCCGCTTATGACTTTTTCGACGTCTTCTTTTTTTAATTTAAAACCTTTGGCATCTCCTCCTATTAATACCCCGATCCCTTTAAGCCTGGAGCCGGGAGCCGGGAGCCTATTAGCTGCTTCCTCCATGCTTTTTTGAGTTATCCTGTTAGGCGCGCCTTCTGTTATCAGCACATTGTGTTTAATATTACCGCCTGCATCATGGCTCGGAAGGATAATTAAATCTATTTTTTTGCCATGGCCAAGCCCGGGCTTCATAATTACCGCGTTCCTGGCGTTATTCTCATATTTTAGAAATATATTCGCGGCAACTGTAGACGAACCGCAGGAAATAATAATATCCGCGTATTTATTTTTTATGTTTTCAAAAGACTCCTTTGTCAGACAGAATTTAACGCATCTCAAACACCCCTGGCATCTCGCGGAAGCGAAAATACCCGCAAGGCTCAAAAACACCTTCGTAAATATATTCTTAAATTTTATTTCTGCGGCATGGATTTTAACGATAGGTTTTTCTTCTACCCCTCGAGCCTGGAGCCTGGAACCCAGAGCCTCTTCTATCATCTCCGCTACTCCCATCGCCTGATTAAGATGCCCTGCTTTTCCGTCTATGAGAACCAGTACATTGCGCTGAGGCGTCGTTTTCCATCTTTTATGAGCCCACAGCCATTGCTCTGGAAATCTCCTTACCTGATCTTCCAGAATACCGGTTATCCTCTGAAGATTAACCTTTACATCCTTTTCCCTGTCTCCCGTATTTATAAGTTCAAGCGGCTCTCCTGCTTTGGCTATATGCTTATCTATCCCTACTCTGGTGATAAAAGAAGGGAGTATTACTGCGCCTGTCTTTATGCTAAACGCTATTATGCCTTGAGCAGTCGAAGCAGGCCTGTTGAAAAAATTCACAAACACTCCGTTCGCGCCGGCATCCTGGTCAGAAAGCATTGCGACTATGCCGTTATTATGCAGGGTTTTGACTATATCTTTTACCGAAAACCCCTTTGTTATAACCTTGCATCCTGTTGACTGCCTGAACTCGTTAAGAAGATTGTTTAATCTTTCGTATTTCTGCTCGCGCGCGAATACAGACATGATATAACCGTTTAAGCTTGCGACCAGAGACGCTATTTCCCAGTTCCCGAAATGAGCCGTAAGCACTATCACGCCTTTTCCTTTTTCCAGGCCGGATTTGATCGTATCCGCATTTTCAAGTTTTACGTGGCGCCCCAGGTAATCCTTGGCCATAAAAGGCAGTTTTAATAGTTCTATCACATTCATGCCCAGGTTCTCAAAATGCGCTTTATTTATTCTTTTCAGCTCCCCAGAGGATTTTTCCGGAAATGCGGCTTTTAGATTAGCATACGCGATCATCCTGCGTTTTATATTGAAAAAATATACGGCGTCTCCTATCCGCCTGCCCATCCATAACGCAAGCCCCAGCGGAACAAACCGTAACGAAACGCTGAAGGATTTAACTATTATAAATCCCGAAAAGTCTATTATAGAATCCATCTTCATTTTTAATTATCTCCAGCCTCACTTTTAACGCCAGATATTTCTGACCTTTAAGCTTAACCGCGTCTTTCTCAGTGACAATCACTGTATCAAGCTGATTTTTTTTACAATAGTCTTCTATCTGCGTAATATCATTTTTTGTATACAGATGATGATCCCTGAAAATAAAGTGCTTGTTGATTTTCAGCCCCAGGCGCAGGATTGTCTTTTCAAAGCATTCAGGACTGCCGATCGCTGAAACCAGCACCAGTTCTTTTTTTTGCAGTTCTCCGATATTCACCTTCTCAAATTCTATTCCCGACTCTATTCCAGATCTCCGATCGGGAATGAGATCATTGCTTGCGAACCTGTAAAAATACAAAGGCCTGTGTATGGCTTTTGCTATAAGGGCCCTTGGATTTATGGCCTTTAATTTCTTTTCCAATTTTTCCAATCTATTTTTATCAGAAACCAGGTCTGACTTTGTTATTAAAAATACATCCGCCCTTTTGAGCGAACCAGGGCCTTCGCGCAATGACCCTGCCGGTATTATCCATCCGTTTCCAAAAGGCCCTGTGGCATCCAGGCAGACTATATCCAGATCTCTGGCGAGCCGCCTGTATTGAAAGCCGTCATCCAATATAAGAGTATCGGAAAGATGATTCGCTATGGCTTCCAAGCCTGTCTTAACCCTGTCTTTTCCCGTCAAAACCGGCACCTTTGAAGTCAATTTCGGAAGAAGCTCTGACTCATCATTTCCATACCCTCTTATCAGGATAGCGGGCCTGCGGTTTTTCCTGGAAACCAGCTCCGCGATAAAAGCTACTACAGGAGTCTTGCCTGTCCCTCCCCATGTAATATTTCCGACGCTTATAACCTTAGCGCTGATTTTATGCTTTTTGAAAATATTAAAATTGTAAAACATGTTCCTGACAAAAATTATAATAAAATACAGGAATGCGAAAGGCATGCTTAATAAAAAAAGGATTTTTCTAAAAATCATCTGGCACCTATATAGTAAATATTCAAGCTATATTTCATATATAATATTATATTTACCTGGATTTGTAAAGATGATTAGGAATTTGATAAAATCTGCTCTATGGTACGCTGACAGGAACCTGAATTTTTATCTACCACGACCTTTGCATTATAGCCCATCTGATTTCTTTTCTCCGGATCGTTAAGAAGGCCTTTTATTGCTTTATAAAGCCCGGGGCCGTCCTGAATCTCTATTCCGGCATTATTTTCAAGAAGCATCCTTATGACATCCTGAAAATTGTATGTGTACTTCCCGAATATTATAGGTTTCGCAAAACTAGCGGGTTCTATCGGATTCTGGCCGCCTCTTTTTATCAAACTTCCTCCCACAAAAACTATATCACCAGCCGAATACATTGATCTGAGCTCGCCTATAGTGTCGAGAATAAATATGGGCTGACGGCTGATGACTGACGTCTGACGGCTAAGCAAAGAAATTTTTGCGGAATTGAATCCGTTTTTAGTTAAAAGTCTTTCTATCTCAGCTGCGCGTTCTATGTGGCGGGGCGCGATTAAAAGCCTCAAGTCAGCGTACTCATTCTTCAGGGTCTTAAAACAATCCAATATAACGTTTTCCTCTCCCTTGCTGGTGCTTCCGCATATTAATAACATTTCTTTTTCTTCAAGGCCTATTTTTTTTCTTAACCTGTCTCTGTCGCCTTCAGAGGCCTTAAGCCCGAGGTCAAATTTAAGATTCCCTGTCACAAACACCCTTTCTCCGGGCGCGCCTAATTCTTTTATCCTTTTAGCGTCGCTTTCCGACTGCATAAGCAAAATAGAAAATTTCTTCAAAAGGTTTGATATAAAAAATCTTGCTTTTTTATGCCTCGAATAGGACCTCGGGGAAATCCTTCCGTTTACCATAACCAGCTTTGCGCCTCCGGCATAAACAGATTCTATCAGGTTAGGCCAAAGCTCTGCCTCCATTGAAATAAAAATTTCCGGCTTCACGATATCCACCACCTTATTGACTATAAAACTCAGGTCAAACGGAAGATAAAATGCCGCCTCTTCTTCCTCCAGCATCCTGGCCGCCGCATTATATCCGGTATTTGTTATAGTGGAAAAAATCAGCTTGCGCCCCGGAAACGCCTTTCTTAAAAGAGGGGTTAGCGGGCCTATGGCCTTCATCTCTCCCAGGCTTACGGCATGAATCCATATAATCTTATTTTTCGCGCATATCGATTTTAATTCTTTGGATAGAAAGCCGAGTTTTTCTTTCAGGCCGTATCTATAGCGCCTGGTTACCACAAGATATGGCAGATAGAATATGCCAAAAATAAAAAACGCTATATTATATAAAATTCTCATTGGTTATTTGTAATATGTAGCGCAGGAACTTTCTGATTCCCACACAGATACGGATTTTAGGCTCAGGCCTTTTTCTTTTACGGAATCTTTGAGCTTTTGGTAGATGATCCTGGCTATATTTTCAGCAGAAGGGTTTTGTTTTTTAAAAATATCTAATTTATTCAGGTATGCGTGGTCTAATTTTTTCAATACATCCTTCAGCCTGGCTTTGAGTATGACAAAATCCACGGATATCCCTATGTCATTGAGGCCTGATTTCTCAAACCTCGCCTCCACCTTCCAGCTATGCCCGTGCAATGCCTCGCATTTACCCTTGTATCCCCTGAGGTTATGGGCGCTGGAGAAATCGCCTTTTATCAATATTTCATACATAATCCGCCTTTCTAGCGCCTTTTATCTTCGTGCCTAAAAATTTTTCCCCTACCCTCACAAAATGCTCCACGGCATCTGTCGCAAAAAATTTATGCTTAGGCTTTTTTTGCCCTGACAATTTTCCAAGCGCCATTAAAATGTTATGGACTTCATCCGCCACAGAACTTGCGGAATCAACTATCTTTACATGCCTGCCCATAACCTTTGAAATCACAGGTTTTAAAAGCGGGTAATGAGTGCATCCTAATATCAGCGTATCTATTTTTTTAGCCATAAGCGGCTTGAGATATTTTTTAACAATATCGAAAGTAACGCCTTCTTTTAACCAACCCTCTTCTACTAAAGGCACGAATAACGGGCACGCCTTTGACACTGCTTCCACATCCCTGGAAAAATGCCTTAGCTCTTTCTCGTATGCCTTGCTTTTTACTGTGGTATACGTGCCTATAATGCCCACCCTGTTATTCCTTGTTACCTGTACAGCCTTTTCAGCGCCCGGTTTTATAACGCCCACTATCGGAATGCTGAATTTTTCTCTTAGCGCATCAAGGCTTGTGCTGGAAGCGGTATTACAGGCGACAACGATAAGCTTAACCTTGAATCTCATCAGGAAATCCGCGTTCTCAACAGAATACTTTTTTATTGTCTCGGGGGATTTTGTGCCGTATGGAACCCGCGCAGTGTCACCCAGATACACTATCTCTTCGTTAGGCAGTCTTTTAAATATCTGCTTTACAACAGTCAACCCCCCTACTCCTGAATCAAATATGCCGATGGGTCTGGTCTTCATAAACACCCTCATTTATACCAGAAACTATCTCAAAAAGCAATGGAATTACACTTATTGGGTATGTCATATCTAAAGATAGGCAAAATCCTGGGCATTGACCCCAAAACCGTAAAAAAATCAGTTCTGTCACACCAACAATATTCTTCGAGCGAGCGTAGCGAGTCGAGAAGCCTGTCATTCCCGCGAAAGCGGGAATCCAAAAGAAGGTAACTCCATGCCCCTACCATTCGGCATCTATAACCTTATAAACCCAGAAAGATACACCTGGACCCAAGTCCGCATATTACACGAAACCGATAAAGCCATCCTTATAACCGCCCCATTTGTCATTGCGAGCCTCTCGTCTGTCATTGCGAGCGAAGCGAAGCAATCTCAAAATAATAATATCAAGATATGGATACCAAAGTCGCGGATTTATGGGATAAGATTAAGAAATGACGTTTTTGAAATTTATGTCAAGGAAAGCATTGCAGGATAATCGTTCAAAATCAGCCCCATTAGGCATAGGTACCATTTTGTTGACGTCAACAAAATGGTCGCTTATATTCTGCCAGAATTCATACGAGTGGTTTTCTTTAAAAAATTTTAGCCCATGCGCGCTTTTCAGAAAAAGTAAGTTTTGTTTTCATTTTTATAGGTATTTTTTACCGTCAGCTGCCTCTAATTTCAGTCGGTGACAATTTGTCACCGACTCTCACAGCCCTCTTTTTTCACCGCCATCTGACTATTAACCTAACCAGTCAGTAACAAGATGGTTATGGTGTTCCGGATAATCTTTTAAGTTTCTCAGACTGCTTTAAAAAATTATTCCTTGAAACAATAGGCCTTTTTATTTTTCTCTCTAACTGCCTTCTCGCATTACCGGCAATCTCACCTCCTGCCCTGGCATCTGATTTAAGTTTTGGCACGCCTTCAGAATCTTCAGTGCGGTGAATTTCAGTAGTTGCTCTTTCCCCTAGCATCGTAAATATGAGCTCAAAATCATCCATATGGTCGCGGAGATTTTCGCGTTTCAATCCCTTGATCTTCTTATACTTACTTGGAGTAACTCCAAATGCCGCTTTTGAAATTTCCGCTGTCAGAATCTCATAGTCTTTCTGCTTTTCTGCGCCGCGCTTCTGCCATTCATCAGTTAGTTCTTCGCGGATCGCAATACCCCTCATCCTCTTCTCAATCCAGTCATCGCTGTAACCTTTTGCTTTATATAACGCCCTTGTTCTTTTTGTGGCTAATTCAGGATCTTCGATTTCCTGAATACGCTCATAGCCCACCCTTGCCAGCCATCTTTTAAATGGTTCAGCTTTAGGCGATGGCACCGACTGGATAATACGAAAAATCCCCTCTGTATTGGCACAATCGGTTTCATATCTTTTACCATCAGGCGCTTCTAATTTGAGTCCGTGACAGAATGTCACGACCTCGCTTCCTTCTTCTTTTAATCTTTGTTTTAATTTACGCCAATACGCGCCCGCATCAATGCTATCCGTTAATACTTCGCACACATCCACAACCGAAAACCACCATTCCTTATTATGGATGGTCTTCCTTATCTCTTTCTTCCGGAAAATAGCAATCTTAGTAACAGCCATCTCTTTTGTCATTTGCTCCTCCTGTTTTTATTTATTTTACAGCCAAACAATAAAGCAGGCAATGAAAATATCCCTCTTAACTATTTTACCATCGGCACTCTTCAATGGCAAATTGAGTAAAAATTCTCATTCCTTCATCATCCTGCATCTGATTATAAGCTTTAAGGTACTTCAAAGCCTCTTTCGACCGCCATTGATGAGCCAGAGTCATCATAATAGTAGTCTGTGCTCTAGGGCTAACCCTTTTCTGTAGAAGCAATTCGCCCATCTGGATTACTATTTCCCTTGGCAGCCTATCCCCATCTGCATAGTTGCCAGGATATTTGCGTAATTCATCACAATACGCCCAAAATTCCTGTTCATTCATAACCGCCTCCCGTCTGTCATTGCGAAGCCGCCAATTCTTTGGCGGCCGAAGCAATCTATGTTCTACTATATAAGACACATCTCGAGGCGATTTTCTTTCAAATATTTTGAGATTTTTTTACATGTGGCGATTGCGGGGTAACAGGTACAAATTTTCGAACCGGTTGCAGTGGTGGAGGCGGCGGAATTCGAATCCGCGTCCTTCAATATCCCAACAAGAGTATCTAC
>PCTH01000080.1:0-3286 GCA_002771475.1 Candidatus Omnitrophica bacterium CG22_combo_CG10-13_8_21_14_all_43_16
GTATGGTTTTTCTATAGGCGGTATGGTTTTTCTATAGGCGGGGTGGCAGCTACAGATCCTGAGGATGGAGGAGTCATATCGCCTGGAGGAGTGGGTTACGACATATGCTGCGGCGTAAGGCTTGTGCGCAGCGATTTAACGCTGGATGATCTAAAGCCCAGGCTGGAAACGCTTGTTAACGAGCTCTTTAATGATATCCCTTCCGGGATTGGGTCGAGCGGAAACATACGGGCCAGCGCTAAAGATGAAGAAGAGATTTTTTTAAAAGGCGCTGGATGGGCGGTTAAAAAAGGCTACGGCGTAAAAGAAGACCTGGAATGCACAGAAGATAAAGGGTCGATAGAAGGCGCTGATCCTTCAAAGGTTTCGAAGAGGGCCTACGAAAGAGGCAGAGACCAGTCCGGCACGCTCGGCTCGGGGAATCATTTTTTAGAAATACAGATCGTAGACGAGATTTATGATGAGAAAAAAGCGGAAGCTTTTGGTTTATTCAAAGGCCAGATCGCGATGATGATCCACTCAGGCTCAAGAGGCCTCGGTTATCAGATATGCGATGATTATGTAAAAAGTATGATAGGTTGTTTAGGTAAATATAATATAAGCGTACCTGACAGGCAGTTAGCATGCGCGCCTATTAATTCTCCTGAGGGCAGGGCTTATCTAGGGGGCATGAAATGCGCCGCGAATTACGCCTGGACAAACAGGCAGTGCCTGATGCATCTGGCAAGAAATGTTTTTGAGAAGGTTTTTAATAAAAGCTGGAATTCTCTGGGCCTCAAGCTTGTGTATGACGTGGCGCATAATATCGCTAAAATGGAAAGGCATGCCGTCGACGGTAAGGAAAAGCTTTTATGCGTGCATAGAAAAGGCGCTACCAGGGCGTTTCCTCCGGGCCATATTGATTTACCTGAGCGATATAAAGAAGCGGGACAACCTGTTATTATCCCAGGCGACATGGGGAGAGTTTCTTATGTACTCGCGGGCTCTCCCGGCGCCATGCGGGAAACTTTTGGCAGCACGTGTCATGGAGCGGGCAGATGCCTTTCCCGCTCAAGCGCTATCAAGGCCTGCCATGGAAGACAGATTGATAAGGAACTTTTTAATAAAAGTGGTATAATAGTTAGGGCAAAGACAAGGACTACTCTGGCAGAAGAGGCGCCTGAGGCATATAAAGATGTAAATGAGGTTGTGGATGTGGTGCATGGTGCAGGGCTATCTGTAAAAGTCTGCCGCATGCGGCCCTTAGGAGTCATCAAAGGTTAAAGGAGAGGCGTATGTTAGATATTAAATTTATAAGAGAAAATCCTGATATAGTAAAAACCGCTATAAAGAATAGAAATCTTAAACTTGATATCAATGAGGTTCTTGATCTGGATACTGAAAGAAGAAAGATTCTGGTAGAGGCAGAGAGCCTAAAGGCAGAAAGAAATGCTATTTCTAAGAAAGGTAAGCCAGACAAAGCCATCATTGACAAAATGAAGGTATTGTCCCAAAAAGTAGATGATTTAGACAATAAAGTGGAGAGAATTGATAAAAAAATAGGCAATTTATTGCTTTATATCCCAAATATACCCCATAATTCAATACCTATAGGTAGTCCTGAAAACAATAAAGAAGTTAAGACTTGGGGCAGCATAAGAAAGTTTGATTTTAAGCCAAAGACCCACATGGAAATAGGCGAAGACTTGGATATACTTGATTTTCCGAGATCTTCAAAGATATCAGGATCAGGATTTTGCCTTTTTAAAGGCATGGGGGCATTGCTTGAAAGAGCCCTTATTAATTTTATGCTGGACCTTCATACAAATTACCATGGCTATAGGGAAATATTTCCGCCTTTTCTTGTCAACAGGGCCAGCATGACAGGCACAGGGCAGCTGCCAAAACTAGAAGAAGATATGTATAAGTTAAAAGATGACGACCTTTTTCTTATACCTACGGCGGAGGTCCCTGTCACTAATATCCACAGGGATGAAGTTCTTGATGAGTCAGAATTGCCGAAATATTACACTGCGTATACTGCCTGTTTCAGGCGCGAGGCGGGTTCTTACGGCAAAGACACCAAGGGCCTGATGCGCGTTCATCAGTTTGATAAAGTAGAGCTCGTGAAATTTGTAAAACCGGAGACCTCTTTTGACGAGCTGGAAAAACTATTGGGCGACGCGGAAACAGTCCTTCAAAAATTAGGCCTTCCTTATAGAGTTGTCATGCTCTCAACGGGAGATATGAGTTTTGCAGCCAGCAAGTGTTATGATATCGAGGCGTGGGCACCTGGCATAGAGAAAAATCTGGAGGTTTCAAGCTGCAGTAATTTTACGGATTTTCAGGCTCGCAGAGCTAATATAAAATACAGGACAAAAGATAAAAAATTGGAACATATCCATACGCTGAATGGTTCCGGCGTTGCAATGGCACGGACAGTTGTATGCATACTTGAAAATTACCAGCAGGAAGACGGAAGTGTTATTATCCCGGAAGTCTTAAGGCCGTACATGGGCGCTAGGGAAAAGATTACAAGGGAGTAAAAGATGAAAATATTGCGGCTTTTTATAAGTATATTGCTTATCCCTATCTGCGTTATAGTCACGCTTAGTTTCTATAATGGGATATTTTCCATAAAAGATGTCTCAAAAACAGGCGTATATTTTATTCTCGGGGCGCTTTTATATTCTGTTATACATTTATTATTATTCAGGCTGGATTTTTTATATGTATTCGGCCATGAGTGCATGCATGCGTTTGCCACGTTTTGCTCCGGAGGCAAAGCCAGCAATATGAAAGTATCCGGCAAAGAAGGCAGCGTAAAAACCACAACGCCTAATTTTTTTGTGATACTTGCGCCGTACCTATTGCCGGTATACACTATTCTGGTAGCCATAGTTTATTTTATTTTATCTTTTTCTATCAACGTAACAGCATATTCCGGTATCTTTATATTTTTGATAGGATTTACCTTGATGTTTCATCTGGCTTATACAGCAGAGTCAATGAGAGATAAGCAGTCAGACCTGGTAAAGGCCGGGTATCTGTCCTCAATATCTTTTATTTATATTGTTAATCTGATTATAGTTTTTCTTATAATAAGCCTTTTATTCAGAGAAGTGTCTTTTATAGATTTTATATCCAGAGTTTACGTGAAAACAAAGTTTTTTTATTATTCTTTCTGGAAGCAGTTATTTCTATAAAATAAGGCGAGGAGAAGTGCGTGAGCGGTTTAAACGGCATGCCTGGAGAGCATGTGTAGTCGCAAGGCTACCTAGGGTTCGAATCCCTACTTCTCCGCCAG
>PCTH01000080.1:3300-6541 GCA_002771475.1 Candidatus Omnitrophica bacterium CG22_combo_CG10-13_8_21_14_all_43_16
ATGGAATTGACGAATATATTAAAAGAGATGTTTGACAGAAAAGCTTCGGACGTTATCTTTAAGGCAGGCAGCCCTGTTTGCCTGAGGATAAACGGCGAACTTTTCAAAGAAGGGGATACGCTGGACGAGCATGACCTAGAGGCATTGGTCGGGGACGTAGTTACCAGAGGCCAAAAGCGTATGTATAAAGACCAGAGAGAAAATGTAGTGTGTTTTGGGATAAAAGACCTGGGCCGTTTCAGAGCTACGATTTTTCAGCAAAGAGGGACACCTGTTCTGGTTATACGCGCCATAAATACCCAAATCCAAACATTTGAAAAGCTGAACCTGCCTACAAAAGTGCTTGAAAGTTGGTGCAATGAAAAACGCGGTCTCGTTCTTGTAACAGGCACTACAGGCAGCGGAAAATCCACGACTGTGGCCAGCATGATAGAATATATAAATAAAAATATGGCAAAACATATTATTACGCTGGAAGATCCCATAGAATTTTTATTTCAGGATAAAAGGTCGATGATAAGTCAGAGAGAGATCAGGATAGATACCGAGAGCTTTCACAGGGCGCTGGAATATTCAATGCTCCAGACGCCGGATGTCATTTTTATAGGAGATGTAAGGACAGCGGATATTATGTCGATTGCGCTTACCGCAGCTGAAACAGGCCAGCTTGTGATAGCTAATTTGCACACTATAAGCACATCCCACACCATTGAAAGGGTCGTGAATTTCTTCCAGCCTCATCAACATGCAGAGATCAGGATGCAATTGTCTTTGTTATTGAAAGGTATTATGTCGCTGAGGCTTGTGCCTTTGCAGGACGGCTCAGGCCGAGTTCCTGCATCTGAAGTTCTTATTCCTACGCCTACAATAGTGGATCTCATGAGAGAAGGAAAGATTCATGAGATAGAATATTATCTTAAAGATGGCGGCATGTACGGCATGCAGACATTCAATCAAGTGCTGTTGGATTTATACAGGCAGGGAAAGATTACCAAGGAAACAGCTGTTAATTTTGCAGAGAAAAAAGACGAATTAATAATGGGCTTAAGAGAGCTGCGGTAAAAAATGGCAAAGCGCAGTCTGTTAATAACGCTGATTCTGATCTTTGGCATGGCGGTTATTTTTCTTGTTCAGTTTTCCACGCCATGCCTTTATGATGCGGACGGGTATCTGCACATAAGGATGGCCGAGTTTTTAAAAGACCTTGGGCCGCGTTATAATTTCCACTGGGCAAGGTTTTCCACATTTAACGGTAATTTCTCGGATAAGGATTTTCTTTACCACGCAGCGCTTATACCGTTCACATTTTTTAAAGATATCTTCCTCGGAGCTAAGGTCGCAGCTTTTATGTCTGCGGCGGCTTTATTTTTAGGCTTTTATCTAATGCTTAGAAAATATGCCGATGAAAAGATTATTCCTTTTATGCTTTTGGGGTTTCTTTTTTCCGCAAATTTTCTTGAGACGATTAATAGCCCCAGGCCGATTGCGCTTGTAATACTTTTAAACCTATGGATAATCCATCTTTTAATCCAGAGAAAATACCTGTGGCTTTTTTTAGCAGGGATAGCGTATTCTCTTATGCACGTAACAAGCCCTCTGGCGATATGCTATGCCGTGATCATTGAATGCGTAAGGCGCGCAGACAGAAAAGAGTTTTCCCTGAAAAATATTTTTGTGATTTTTTTCGGAGTTTTGGCAGGATTTCTTATACACCCAAATTTTCCTAATAATTTTCTAGTATTTTATCTTAATTCGATTCTTGTCCCTATCTATACTATAAAAACAGGGGTGCTGGAGCTGGGCGCGGAGTTTTTCCCGTTAAATACAAGGGAGTATCTCCTGGGCTATCCTGTTGTTATAATGGCCATAATCATAATGATACGCATCGCTGTTTCTAAAGTTATAAAACCAAGATTCGAGACAAAGGCGTTTCTTACTCTTGGCATGGTATTTCTGGTACTCTCGTTTATATCGCAGAGATACTTAAGCCATGGGTATCTCATAATGCTGATCGCTTTGGCATGTTATATTTCAGATTCTTCTTTAGTAAATGATAACCTGAAAAAATCGCAGGTTATCTTTATGGTAATATTATTTTTGCTCCTGGGGCTAAATTCTTACAACGGCATAAAGTACAAAGCGCTTGTTTCAAAGGTTATAAACGGGCATTATGAGGCTGCGGGCAAATGGATGGCAAAAAACATCCCTGAAAAAGAACTGATATTTCACGCAAACTGGTCTGACTCTCAGTATTTTATAGGCCTCAACCCAAAAGACGATTATTTTGTAACATTAGATCCGGTTTATATGTATAATAAAAATCCGGAACTTTATAAAATTTACAGGGACGTGTCTTTCGGCAGGACAATGGATCCCTACGCTGTACTAAAAGATACGTTTAAGGTAAAATACGGGTATGCAGGGAAAAATTATTTCAATGGCCTCGTGGAGCAGATAAGAAAAGATTCGCGTTTTATAATATTAGCTGAGGATCAATTTGGAGTAATATTTGAAAGAAAATAAAGGATTTAATGTGTCTAATATGGTAGAGATAAAACAACTTTTTGCAGATAGGAAAGTTATGCAAATGTTAAGCAGTAAAAACATATCTAGAGAATCTTTAGAAGAGATGTATTATAAAAGAAAAAATACATTACAGCAAATTGCAACTGAATTTGATACTTGTATTTTTTCAGTAGCCAGACTGATGGATCAATATGGACTCAAAAGGCGTAATAGCAGCGAAGCGACTTATAACCGTTTTAATAAGGAAGAATGTTTTGACATAAAAGGCAATTTAAACAGCAAAGAGAAACTGTTAAAGGAAACGGCTTTGACTCTTTATTGGTGCGAAGGCACAGGCGATAGAAGGGGCGATAAAAAGAATACTACGCTAGCTTTTACTAATAAAGATGCAAATATGCTCCGCATATGGCTTAAATTTTTATTTGAAATTTGTGGCTTAAGGCGTGATAAGGTAAGAATCAGGATTTATTTACATAACAATCAAGATGGGATTCGGTTAAAAAAATATTGGTCTGAAATCTTAGATATCCCGCCCTTTCAATTTGAAAATATTTCTTATACAGACAAGATTTCTACAAAAGAAGATTATAATGGAACTGTTAAAATAAAAGTTCATAATTTAAAACTCTATCTTATAGTAAAAAATTGGATAGGGGATTTAAAAAAGCAATTGCTGGAGGAGTGCCAGAGCGGTTGAATGGGACCGCCTTGAAAG
>PCTH01000050.1 GCA_002771475.1 Candidatus Omnitrophica bacterium CG22_combo_CG10-13_8_21_14_all_43_16
AATCCCGGAGAAGGCTCATAGGCCTCGATTGTTTTTATGTAGAGAAGTGATTCCCGTTCCGACAATTCTTTTGATTCCATGTCAGTTATTTCTATTTTTTGAGACCCGGACTTACCTATTATATATATGGGATAAAATATTGATTTCAGGCTTTCTGCCAGGGCGCTGTTTTTATTTAATCCATCAAATAGCTCTCTTGCTTTTTGCTCTCCCAGTATGGCAGGGTTGAACCTGAAATCCCTTAAGATTCTCTGAAAATATTCGCCCCTTGATATGTCATATAATCGCACCCTTACCACGTCATATATAAAACCCGTGAGGATGAATTCTGCGCCGGGAGTTTTTGTGTCTCTGGCCGTAAGGACGTAGAATTTCAGAGGCATATCTGTGGAGGTGGTGACGCGGTGGATAGAAAGAGCCACATCCTCTATTTTTTTTCCGGCTTTCTCGTTTAATTTCAGATCAGGGTCGATAAGGCCTTCCACGGGGATATACACGCCTAAAGTAGAGCCTATGACCTTTACTTGTACGTTGTCTAACTTGTATTCATTTTTGCAGAGAGCCAGGACAGAGTCCTCTATTTTTCCTGTCGGGTAAGAGGGTTTATTGCAGGCAGAAAACCCCATTAGGATTAAAAATATAGTCAGGATTTTATATTTTTTCAGGCAGGCGTTCATGCAGGTTTTTTACAATTATGACTTTTCCCGCATTCCTTAAATATAGCTTCAATCTCGTCGTATTCCAGCTCTTCTTTTTCAAGAAGTTCTTTTGCGAAACGCTCTACGATAGGCCATTCTTTTTTGAGGAGGTCTTCGACATCCTTGAGGCAGCTTTTTATTATCTTGTCTGTCTCAGCGTTGAGTTTTTCTTTTAGCGATTCTGATAATTGGGATTTAGGTATTATGGTATAGTCTCCTATATAGCCTGCGTCGCTCATTCCCACCATCCAGACCATATTATGGGCCTTCCACATTGCGTTCCGGAAATCCATGGCAACCCCGTCGCTTGTAGTGCCGAACCTGGTTTTTTCCGCGACATATCCCCCTATGCTTACTTTTATATCAGCAAGTATTTTTTCTTTGCTATTGGTGTATAGTTCTTCTCTGGGCTGATGATGCACTGCCCCCAGGGATTCTTTGCGCGATATAATAGAGGCCTTAAATACGTCGTCAGTAGGGTGGAGCATGTACATGACTACGAGATGCCCTGTCTCATGGAAAGCGACCATTTCTTTTTCTTCTTTTGTCATGTGTTTCCTGTGCTTTAGCCCCATGTCTATGCGTTCCATTGCTTCGGAAAGTTCTTTATGTCCTACAGTTTCTTTTTTATTCCTGGTTGCTATAAGGGCAGCTTCTTTTATCATGTTCTCAATCTCGGCAGGGGATTTGTGAACGGCCTGCCTGGCAAGACGGCCTATATCTACATCTTGGTCGTGTTTTACTTTATTGAGATAATATTCAAATACCTTTTCTCTTTCCTGCAGATTGGGCCTGTCTATGTAGATTTTCCTGTCAAATCTCCCTGGCCTCAAAAGCGCCTCATCCAGCACGCCTTCCGCGGCATTGGTAGCCCCTATAATAATCACGTTATAATCTTTTTCCTGAAGCCCGTCCATTTCCACAAGCAGCTGATTTTGCGTGCTGTTGGTTTCCTGGCCGCCTCCCATAAAACTGAAAGACCTCTGTCTTCCTATGGCGTCCAGCTCGTCTATAAAAATAATACACGCGCCATGGCCGTAGGCCAGGTTCCTGGCTTTCTTGAATAATTTTCTTACTCTGGATGCGCCGACCCCTACGAAAATTTCCGTGAATTCACTGCCTGACATGGATATAAAAGGTATGCCAGCCTCTGTTGCGATTGCCTTGGCAAGATATGTCTTGCCGCAGCCAGGAGGCCCTACCATTAAAAGGCCTTTTAATATTTTTCCGCCTATTTTTAAAAGTTTGGTCCTGTCTTTTATTAAGCCAACAACCTCCATTGCTTCCTGCTTGGCCTCTTCCATGCCTATAACATCTTCCCAGTGGATATTTACATTCTGGCCTTTTACTGTTGCTTGTTTTATCTTTGAAAACCCGCCATGCAGGAATATCATATACATGAATACAAATATGCCTGCGTTAAGGCCTGCCAGGAGTATGCTTATAGGCATCTGGGCTATTGTGAGATGGCGGTAGAAAGATTCCAGGGACATCATCCCCCAGATAGCCAGTATTAGAAGTATAATTATCGTTAATCCCACGACGATTTTAACCCAATGCTCTGTGAAATGCATCCTGAGCTTGCGGTAGTTCATAAGCGCCATAAAAGTTCTCCTTATTTTCGTGAAATAAAGTATAGCATACTAATATAGGCGTGTCAATCAGGCTTAGTTGACAATGTCAGGGCAGTGTGTTAATATACCTCAATCTAAAAAAAAGGAGAGTGTGATGGGAAGAAAAACTTTGATAAAGAAAATTATCGGGAGAGAAATCCTTGATTCCCGCGGAAACCCTACGGTTGAGGTGGATGTGATCCTGGAATCAGGCGTGATTGGCAGGGCCAGCGTGCCTAGCGGAGCGTCCACAGGAGAACATGAAGCTGTGGAGTTGAGAGACGGGGATGATAGCCGTTATTCAGGTAAAGGCGTATTAAAGGCTGTTAGTAATGTTAATAACGAGCTGAATTCCGCTCTTACCGGGAAAGACGCCTCAAAACAGAAACTGATTGATAGGTTAATGATAGATTTGGACGGTACCGAGAACAAATCCCGCCTTGGGGCAAATGCTATCCTGGGTATTTCAATGGCAGCTGCCAAGGCAACCGCCATCCAGAAGAAAATGCCGCTTTATAAATACCTGGGCGGAGAGGATGCGAATATCCTGCCTGTTCCGATGATGAATATCTTAAACGGCGGGGCCCACGCTGACAACAATGTGGACCTTCAGGAATTCATGGTCATGCCGAGAGGCGCAGTTTCTTTCAAAGAGGCATTAAGGATGGGCGCCGAGATATTCCATAACCTGAAAAAGATTCTGCATGACGCTAAGCTTTCAACCGCCGTGGGAGACGAGGGCGGTTTTGCCCCGGATCTCAAATCCAACGAAGAAGCAATAGAAGTGATATTAAAGGCAATAGATAAAGCAGGATATAAAGCCGGAAAAGACGTGTTTATTGCCTTGGATCCCGCAGCCAGTTCTTTTTACGAAAATGGCAAGTATATCCTGAAAGCAGAGGCTGTTCAGGAAAAAAGCGCAGAGGATATGGTAAATTTTTACGCAAACTGGGTTTCAAAGTATCCGATTATTTCCATTGAAGATGGTTTGGCTGAAGACGATTGGGATGGTTGGAAAAAGCTGACAAAGAATCTGGGCGGTAAAATCCAGATTGTAGGCGATGATTTATTTGTCACGAACACAAAACGCCTTAAAATGGGCATCGCCAAGCATGTTGCAAATTCAATACTCATAAAAGTAAATCAGATAGGCACGCTTACAGAAACAATTGAGGCTATTAAGCTTGCAACGAAAAAAGGTTACACAGCAGTTGTGTCGCACCGCTCGGGCGAGACAGAAGATACCACTATTTCCCATCTGGTAGTCGCGATGGGAACAGGCCAGATAAAAACTGGTTCTGCCTGCAGGACAGACAGGATCTGTAAATACAACGAGCTTTTAAGAATAGAAGAAGATTTAGGCGCAAAAGCAGTATACGGCTCTATGCCATGGCCAAAATAATAATCAAGCCCGTCCATATAGTAATAGCTGCTGTTATAGGCGCAATCTTTCTCCCCGGATATATAAGGCTTATACAGCTTAAGGTAAGGAATATGCGCCTGGAATCAGAAATTACCAGGCTGGAAAAAGAAAACGTCAAACTTTACAAGGAAAAAAAGAAGCTGGAAGAAGACATAAATTACGTTGAAAAGGTCGCGCGCGAATCAATGGGCGTCACAAAAAAAGGCGAAATTCCAATCAGGATAGAGCGTTAAAAAGCATTGACACCGGGCAGATGTAAGTCTATAATGCGAAATACAACTAAATAATACTGCGGGGTGGAGCAGTCTGGTAGCTCGTCGGGCTCAGTAATATGGGCGTCCTTGCAGCAATGCAAGGGAAGATTACCTGTCAAATTCGGTGAAGCCTTAACTGGTAATACCGAGCCAAAACCTTGGATAATATCAAGGGAAGTGTGTAGAGACTAGATGGCAGGTACCCTTTAAAATTAAAAGGGTAAAG
>PCTH01000021.1 GCA_002771475.1 Candidatus Omnitrophica bacterium CG22_combo_CG10-13_8_21_14_all_43_16
GAAAAATCATGCGGGATAAAGCAAAAGAGTACTCTATAATAAAACACAGGATAGCGGTAATAAATATTTTTTTAATGCCGCTATTATTGTGGATATTTTTAATGCTTGGCATTCCGGCTTATTTTAAAGATGCTGCCAAATTTGTTTCCGGCAACAATTATGCGGGCCTCATTATATTTTATGCGCTCATAGGCGCTCTTTATTATGTAATAAGCCTGCCTCTGGAATTTTATTCCGGATTCATGCTGGAACACAAATTTTCCCTTTCCAACCAGTCGTTTAAAAACTGGGTGATAAGAGAAGTTAAAAAAAATATCGCGGCCTTTATAATAAGCGCGCCCTTGGCCTTGTCATTATATATCTTTTTAAAGATATCGCCTCTAGACTGGTGGCTGTGGACAGCTGCTTTATGGTTTTTTGTTTCAATTATCCTGGCAAAATTCGCCCCTGTGACAATAGTCCCTCTTTTTTATAAGTATTCCCCTGTAAAAGACACTGGCCTGGCGCAAAAGCTCAGCGGGCTTGTGTCCAGGTTTGGCTTTAAGGCAAGCGGCGTATATGAGCTTAACATAAGCAAAGATACAAAAAAAGCTAATGCGGCGCTGTTGGGGCTTGGAAAACAGAAGAGGATAGTGCTTTGCGATACTCTCCTTTCAAATTTCAGCCACCCGGAAATAGAGGCAGTAATGGCGCATGAACTCGGACATCACAAACTGAACCACATGTGGAAACTTATAATATCAGGAGGGGCCTTTACTTTTATAACATTTTTTTTCGCAAACAACATATTCTTAAAACTGCATAATTTTTTCGGCTACAAGATGATATGGGATTACGAATCAATAGTGCTGATCTATTTTATCATCACGATTCTGAATGTGCCGCTAACACCCCTTACAAATATTTTTTCAAGACGGATGGAAAAGGAAGCTGACGAATTCGCCCTGAAAGCCACAGACGATGTCAGCGCATTTATATCAACCATGAAAAGGCTCGGAGAACAAAACCTGGCAGATGTGAATCCCGGCAGATTTTACGAAATCATGCTTTATGACCATCCGCCCATATCTAGGAGGATAGCTCTTGCAGAAACCTTCAAACAAAACTCAAAAAATAACCCCGAGTAAGGTTTATTTGAAAAGGCTTCAGGATTGGTCCGATGACCAGAAGATAAGCGAAACTGTCTTATCTATGTGGCAGCATATAGAACCAATGCTTGATTTTATAAGCAAAGACAGCTTCACCGCCATAAAACTTACGTTTGGGGAAGAAGGCACATCCGGATACATTAAGCCGGCATGGCTGACAGGCTTTTTAAATTCTTTAAGCCAAAAGACGGAAAATGCTTTTATAGTTGAGACCAATACGCTTTACAGGGAAAAAAGGTCAAATGCGGTAGGGCATCTTCGCGTAGCCGAAAGCCACGGCTACAGTCTGGGCAAAACAGGGATTCCTGTAATTATAGCTGACGGCCTGCGGGGCAGGGATGGGCAAAATATATCAATACGCGGGGATCATTTTGAAAATGTCAAGATAGCGAGAGGCATATGCGAAAGCGATAATATGATCTGCATATCCCATATAACAGGCCATATGCAGTCAGGTTTCGCGGGAGCCATTAAAAACCTCGGTATGGGCTGCGCTTCCCGCCAGGGAAAACTTTTACAGCATTCAGGAACCCTCCCCGAGATAACCGTTGAAAAATGCATAGGCTGCGGCGCGTGCATGAGCGTGTGCCCGGCTAATGCAATAGGCATAAAAAAGAAAAAAGCCATGCTTGTAAAGGAAAGGTGTATCGGTTGCGGAGAATGCACCGTAGCATGCAGGACAGGCGCTATTGATATAAAATATGACGAAAATGTTGTAAAATTCCAGGAAAAAATGGTAGAATATGCTTTAGGCGTAAAGAAGGCTTTGAACTCTAGAATAGTGTATTTAAACTTTTTGGAGAACGCGACTAAAAACTGCGACTGTATGTCAAAAAATGAAACCCCTTTTGCGCCTGATATAGGGATAATATGCAGCATGGATCCTGTGGCAGCGGATAAAGCTTCAATGGACCTGGTAGGGATAGATAACTTTAAGGAGCTTTTTCCTGAAATAGACCCGCTTACGCAGATAAGGCACGCCGAAAAAGTAAAGTTGGGAACCAGCCAGTACGAAATATCGGAGATCTGAAAATGTACCTGATATACACTGTTATCCTTCTCATTTTAATTTTCGTGCTGCTAATCACTCTGGCGGAAGAGATAAGAACCAGGCGGGGAATAACGCACGGCATCGCAAATAAATACTGGGTGCTGAGAGAAAAAAGGAGATTCGTAAGGTTCCAGGAGGACATGAAGCTAAGGTACCACCGCATCGATTCCGCTCATAGCCAGGATAGCGCCAAGATGCGCAATATCTCCAGAAAAGGCCTGTGCATCTCTACTTATGAAAAGCTTAAAGGAAAAGACAAGCTGGAAATAGAAATAGAAGTGCCTGGCTTCTCCAAACCGATAAAATTTACCGGCCACGTTATGTGGGTAAAAGAATTGCGGTCCCCGGATGAACACGGCAGAAGGATGTTTTATACAGGCATGAGGTTTGAAAAAATAGGCCCTGAAGCAGAGGCTATACTGATAACGCATCTTAATACCCTTAGAAGGCCCCGATGATAACTCTGGAAGAATTTAAAAAGCTCAATATAAGAATCGCGAAAATAAAAGATGTTATTGACCATCCTAATGCCGACAGGCTGTATGTTGTGCGCCTGGTGATAGGGGAGGAAGAGAGAGACGTTGTAGCCGGTATAAAAAAAGGCTATAATAAAGAAGAGCTTTTGGGTAAATTAGTGGCTGTGATAGAAAATCTGGAGCCGGCTGTAATAAGAGGCGTGGAGAGTAAAGGCATGATCCTTGCAACCCAGGACGGAGAAACATTAGCTGTCCTTTCGCCTGATAAGCCTGTTGCTACGGGAAGTATCGTTAAATGATTATCGGTTTAACAGGCGCAAACGCCTCCGGCAAGGGCGAGGCAGCCGGCTATTTAAAATCAAAGGGTTTTGAATACTATTCGCTGTCTGATATCTTGAGAGAAGAGGCAGGGCGCAGAAAAATAGAGCCGTCGCGCGAAAACCTGATAAAGCTAGGCAATGAATTGAGAAAAGAAAAAGGCGCCTCTGTGCTGGCAGATCTTGCTGTAAAAAAGATTAAAGATAAAAAAGACTGCGTAGTTGATTCCATAAGGAACCCTTTTGAAATAAAGGCCTTGAGAAAATTAAAAGGCTTTACGCTGATAGGAATAGATGCTCCGGCGGAAATCAGGTTCAGGCGGGCCATGGAGAGAAAAAGGCATGGGGATCCCGAAACAATAGAAGATTTTATAGAAAAAGAAA
>PCTH01000082.1 GCA_002771475.1 Candidatus Omnitrophica bacterium CG22_combo_CG10-13_8_21_14_all_43_16
ATATTACAACCAAAGAAGAGTGTGTCCTGGCAGGGATGGATATTGCCAAATGGATTTTTGACGCGGTGGATGAAAAGATATTATTTACGGCTTTATGTAAAGACGGCGATAAAATTAAAAAAGGCAAAAGGATCATATCGGTAAAAGGGTCGGCAAAAAACATATTGTCAGCGGAAAGGACTGTTTTAAATTTTCTAGGGCATCTTTCAGGCGTGGCGACTCTCACAGCTGAGTTTATCGGAGAGGTGAAATCAACAGGCGCGAAGATATATGACACCAGAAAAACTATTCCTGGGCTGAGAGAACTGGAAAAGTATGCCGTCAATATAGGAGGAGGATTTAGTTATAGGATTGGATTATGGGACGGGGTAATGATAAAGGATAATCATTTAGAAGCTATAAGGGTGAACGCCATAAGGGAATCCATAGGGATGTTTCAAAATAGAGGATATAAAAATATAGAAGTCGAGGTGGATAATATTGCGGAGTTCAAGGATGCGCTGGAAGCAGGCGCGGATATAATAATGCTGGATAATATGAAGATAGAGGATATTAAAAAGGCGGCAAAGCTTAGAAAAGGTTTAAAGGTAATTTTAGAAGCTTCCGGCGGAATAAGCATGGAAAACATAAAAAAGATTGCCAAGGCAGGGGTAGACAGGATTTCTATAGGCAGGCTTACCCACTCAGCTCCTTCAATAGATTTTTCATTAGAAATATAAGCAGTAGCATAAACCTCTGGCTGGCCTAAAGAAAAACCTCGCCGATTTGAGCGGGCATGGTGCCCTGTCCAGGCAGGTCGTTCGGCACTGAAACTGGTTTCGCCGCGCGCTACGGTTTACGGCTCATTTTTTATACTGAAGGTAGTCTTGACAGTATAAAAACTTCGCCGTAATTCCTTGCGCGCTTATATATAAGATATCTATGATGCCGAAACGTTTCTGATGTGCCTCAGGCCTGCCTGGACAGGACGAGCGTCTTTTCGTAGGCCTGCCAGAGGTTTGCTACACCTAATAAACTATGTCCAAATTTGAATTAGTCAGTCCATTTAAGCCGTGCGGGGACCAGGAGCAGGCTATTGATGAGCTTACCAAGGGCTTAGAGAAAGGCCTGAAACGCCAGACGCTTCTCGGGGTCACAGGCAGCGGCAAGACATTTACGATGGCAAATGTCATCAATAATGTCCAGAGGCCGACGCTTGTGATATCGCATAATAAAACACTGGCCGCCCAGCTATACAGCGAGTTTAAAGAATTTTTCCCGCATAATGCCGTAGAATATTTCGTGAGCTATTATGATTATTACCAGCCAGAGGCGTACGTGCCGCAGGCCGATATTTACATAGAAAAAGACGCGTCCATAAATGACAATATCGACAGGTTGAGGCTTTCCGCTACCAGTTCTCTGATGTCCAGGAGGGATGTTATCATAGTTTCGAGTGTTTCGTGTATTTACGGCCTTGGTTCCCCGGAAGATTACGAGGATCTGCTGTTATTTTTGAAAAAAGGGGATACGATAAAAAGAAATGACCTGTTGTCCGGGCTTGTAAAAATACATTACGCGAGGAATGACATTGATTTTAAGAGGGGCTGTTTCAGGGTAAGGGGCGATACTATAGATATATTTCCCGCGTATAAAGAGACATTTTTCAGGGTGATTTTTTTCGGGGAGACAATAGAAAAGATCTCTGAATTAGACCCTGTCAGCGGAAATGCACTCGCGGATTTTATTGAAAAGATAGCGATATATCCTGCCAAGCATTTTGTCACCACCGAGGACAGGATAAATACTGCCATACAGTCGATAGAAGCAGAGCTCAAGGAGAGGTTTGAAGAATTAAGGCTGCAGAATAAATTGCTGGAGGCCCAGAGGCTGGAGTCCAGGACTCATTATGACCTTGAAATGCTCCGGGAAATGGGATTTTGTAACGGCATAGAAAATTATTCAAGGCATCTGAGCGCCAGGGCTCCGGGTTCAAGGCCTTATTGCCTTCTGGATTATTTCCCGAAAGATTTCTTAACAGTAATCGACGAATCGCATGTTACAATGCCTCAGATAAGGGGCATGTACAATGGAGACCGTTCGCGCAAGCAGACGCTTGTTGACTACGGGTTCAGGCTGCCTTCAGCCCTGGACAACAGGCCTTTAAATTTTGAAGAATTCATGGGAGTTATCAAGGAGATGGTATTTGTTTCAGCTACTCCTTCAGAATACGAGCTGCAAAATTCAAGCGGGATAGTCGAGCAGGTTATAAGGCCGACAGGGTTATTGGACCCGGAAATAATAGTGAAGCCTAGCGAGAATCAAATACAGGACCTTGTTGAAAATATAAAAGAAAGAGCGGCTAAGGGGCAGAGAGTCATCGTGACTACATTGACAAAGAGGATGTCAGAGGATCTTGCCGGATATTTGAAAGATTTGGATTTAAGGGTAAAATATATACATTCAGAACTGGATACCATTGAGAGGGCGGAGATATTAAGAGACCTGAGGATGCAGAAATTCGACTGCCTGGTAGGAATAAATTTATTAAGGGAAGGCCTGGACCTGCCGGAGGTATCTTTGGTGGTTATCCTGGACGCGGATAAAGAAGGATTCCTGAGATCTGAGACATCTTTGATCCAGGTCGCGGGCAGGGCAGCCAGGCATATAGACGGCTATGTCATAATGTACGCTGACACCGTGACGAATTCAATGAGAAAGGCGATTGACGAGACAAACAGGCGGAGAAAGAAACAGACAGAGTTTAATAAGGCGAATAACATCACGCCCAGATCAATTGAGAAATCCATCAAAGACGGGATAGAATCGTTTAAAAAGGCGGAAGAGATTGTCATGGAGGCAGCCGGGCAGAGCGAAGAAGAATATGAAAAAGAAATGCTCATAGCTGAACTGGAAAGAGAGATGGAGCTTCGCGCCAGGAATCTGCAGTTTGAGGCCGCGGCTCAGCTCAGGGACAAGATAAAGAGGTTAAAAAAATAATGCTGGACGATAAGATATTAAATTATTTTAAGAAACACGAAGAAGGTTATGTTTCGGGCGAAGACCTGAGCCGCGAGCTCGGGATTTCCAGGGCAGGCGTGTGGAAACATATTGAAAGCCTGAGGGAAGAAGGCTATGACATCGAGGCATTTCCGCATCTGGGATACAGGCTGATTTCCATACCTGACCGCCTGACAGAAATAGAGTTGAAATGGCAGCTCAAAACAGATATAATAGCCAGAAAAATTTATTCTTACAAAGAGACGTCTTCCACCAATGACGCCGCGTATCAGCTGGCAGCGAGCGGCGAGAAAGAAGGGTCTGTGATTATAGCGGAATCGCAGACTGCCGGAAGAGGCAGGATGGGCAGGTCATGGGTTTCGCCCAGATCCAAAGGCGCTTATTTTTCTGTAATACTCAGGCCGGATATATTGCCGAAAGAGGTTTCCAGCATCACGCTTTTTTCCGCCCTGAGCGTGGCGAAAACTATAAGGGAAATGGCTGGCCTGGCAGCTTTTATAAAATGGCCGAACGATGTTTTGATAAACAATAAAAAGATATGCGGCATACTGACAGAGATGAATGCCGAGACAGATAAAATTAATTTTGTTATAATAGGCATCGGCATTAACATAAATACGAAAGAAGAGTTTCTGCCCAAAGGCGCCACATCCATAATGGAGGCCAAAGGCGCGGAGATTTCAAGGGTTGAGCTGGTAAAAGGCATCTTTAAAAATCTGGACAAATATTACAGGCTTTTTAACGGCGGCCATATAGCTGAAATAATAAGGGAGTATAAAGAATTTTCAAACTTTTTGGGCAAAAGGGCCCAGGTGACATACCACGATACAAAAATAGAAGGTTATGTCGTGGATGTGGATAAAGAAGGCGCCCTCATATTAAGGATGGATTCAGGGCTTAACGAAAGAATTTTAGCGGGCGATGTAACAATGTTGAGGTAGTTATGTTACTGGCGATTGACATCGGGAATACGAGCATCCATAGCGGGATTTTTGATAAAAAGGTTTTAAAGAAAACCTTCAGGATCCCAGCGTATTCAAAGAACCTGGATTCGCTGTACGCAGGAAAATTAAAAACCTGCGTGAAGAATATAGAATGCGTGATCATAACAAGCGTTGTGCCGGAGGTATTGAAAAAAGTCGAAAAGGCTGTCAAGCATGTCACTGGCAAAAGGCCTATAGTTGTGGGCAGGGATGTGGATAGCGGCATAGAAAATCTCTATAAAAACCCTGAACAGGTAGGTTCTGACAGGCTTGTAAACGCAAGGGCAGCTTATGAATTGTACGGCGGAGAATGCGTAATCGTGGATTTCGGCACAGCTATCACAATAGATATCGTGAATAAGAAGAGGCAGTATATAGGCGGGGTCATAGCGCCAGGGCCCGGGATTTCATTGTGGGCATTGTCGGAGAAAACAGCGTTATTGCCGAAGGTTACTATTAAAAGGCCTAAGGCGATACTGGGGAGGGACACAAAAGAAAGCATGCTCGCGGGCATTATATACGGATTCAGCGGTTTGTGCGACGGCATAGTTAATAAACTGAAAAAGAAATACTACAGGGATGCAAATGTTGTGATCACCGGAGGTTTTTCTAAACTTATAGGCCCTTACTGCGAAAGCGCGGACAAGATAGACGCGGATCTTACGCTCAAAGGCTTAAAATTAATAAGCGAGGATTTAAATGTTTAAGATTTATTCAAACGAAAAGATAGCAGACGGTATTTTTAAAATGATTTTAGAGGCGCCTTTGGTCAGCGCCAGGGCAAGGGCAGGGCAGTTTATGATGATAAGGATAGATGAGCAGGGAGAGCGCATACCGCTTACCATAGCGGACATATCCGATAAAACCATCACCATAGTTTATCAGGTGGCGGGCGTGACTACTCACAGACTGACAGAAAAAAAATCCGGGGAATATGTTTCAGACGTGGTAGGGCCGTTAGGCCACGCTACAGATACGGATAAAATAGGCACAGTATGCTGCGTTGGCGGCGGAGTCGGGATCGCGGAGCTTTATCCTGTCGCAAAGGCTTATAAAAACGCAGGCAATAATGTGATAATCATCATAGGCGCCAGGAACAAGGAGCTTTTGATATTCAAAAAAGAACTGGAGTTTCTGGGCGCGGAGATGTTTGTGGTTACGGATGACGGATCATTCGGAGAAAAAGGGTTTGTGACAAATGTTTTAAAAAAGCTTATAGACACAGGCAGGATTATAAACCTTGTTTACGCGGTCGGGCCCGGGGTAATGATGGAAGCCGTGTCTAACTTAACAAAACCGTACGGAGTAAAAACATTAGTTTCATTGAATACAGTGCTTGTGGATGGCACAGGCATGTGCGGTTCGTGCAGGATACAGGTCGGAACCGAGACAAAGTTTGCCTGCGTGGACGGCCCGGAATTCGACGGCCATCTGGTGAATTACAAAGAACTGAAGGCCCGCCAGAGCCTGTTTAAAGAACAGGAAAACCACGCCTGCAAGATACGCGGCATTTAATCAACTATAAATTCAACATTGTCGTTTTTCTAGTTGTTAAGGGAGGACAGAAGTGAATAAACAAAGCCCAACAGAAAGAATAAAGAATTTTAAAGAGGTAGCGTTTGGTTTATCAGAGGAAGAGGCGTTAAAGGAGGCGTCCAGGTGTCTCTTTTGCAAGAAAGCGAAATGTTCCATGAATTGCCCTGTTGAAATCGATATACCGGCTTTTATAAATGCCTTAAAGAAAAAGGAATTTGACCGGGCGATCAAGGTGATAAAAGAGAAAAACAATCTTCCCGGGGTATGCGGCAGGGTATGCCCGCAGGAAAATCAATGCGAAGGAGCTTGTGTTTTAAACGCTAAAAAGGCCCCGATAAATATAGGCGGCCTTGAAAGGTTCGCGGCGGACTATGAATTAAAAAGCAAACCTTCAGCGCCTAGCCCCAAACCTTTAACCGCAAAACAGATTAAGATAGCTATTATAGGTTCCGGACCAGCGGGGTTAACCTGCGCCGGGGATTTAGCCAGGATGGGTTATCAGGTTACTGTGTTTGAGGCATTGCACATTGCCGGAGGAGTACTCATGTACGGGATTCCGGAATTCCGACTCCCAAAAGAAATTGTAAAAAAGGAAGTGGAATACCTGGCTTCCCTGGGAGTGAAGATTAAGACAAATTTTATTGTAGGCAAGACCTCTTTACTGAAAGACATATTTGAACAGGGTTATAAAGCTGTTTTCGCGGGAACAGGCGCTGGGCTTCCGAGTTTTATGAATATCCCGGGAGAAAACCTTAACAGGGTATATTCTTCCAATGAGCTGTTGACCAGGGTGAATCTCATGAAGGCATATTTGTTCCCTGAATACGATACGCCTATCAATGTAGGCAAAAAGGTGGCTGTTATAGGCGGGGGCAATACCGCGATGGATTCCGCGAGGGTTTCCTTGAGGCTCGGCGCGGAAAAGGTTTATATTGTCTACAGGAGGACGGAAAACGAGATGCCGGCAAGGAAAGAAGAAAGAGAAAACGCGAAAGAAGAAGGCATAGAGTTTCACATCCTTACGCTCCCTAAAAAGATATCAGGAGACGATAAAGGATTTGTCAATAGCATGGAGTGTATAAAAATGGAACTCGGGGAGCCTGATGATTCCGGGAGAAGAAGGCCTGTGGCGATAAAAGGTTCTGAGTTTACAATGGACGTGGATACGGTAATAATAGCCGTAGGCCAGAGCCCGAATCCCGTGTTCTTAAAGGCAACGCCTGAGCTTAAGCTGGACAAGTGGGATAAAATAATAATAGACCCTGCTACCCAGGCCACGAACATAAAAGGCGTTTACGCCGGCGGAGACGCTACTGAAGGCGATGATACCGTGATTGCGGCTATGGGCGCTGGAAAGCGCGCAGCAAAGGCAATGCATAAGTATTTAGAAAATGAGAAATAAAAGAGTCCTGATTGCCATGAGCGGCGGAGTGGATAGTTCTGTGGCCGCGGCTATTTTAAAAGAAGACGGGGATGAGGTTGTAGGCGCTACCATGAAGATCTGGCCCAAAGAATTATGCGGCCGGGAAAAAGAAAAATCATGCTGTTCTTTAAAAGATATAGATGACGCCAGAAAGGTCTGCAAAAACCTGGGCATAAGGCATTACGTTTTAAATCTTGAAACCGATTTCCGAAAAAATGTAATAGATTATTTTACAAAGGAATATCTGTCCGCCAGGACACCCAATCCGTGCATTGTCTGCAACGAAAAGGTAAAGTTTGGAAGCCTGCTTAAAAAGGCGCAGGCCCTGGAATGCGATTTTATAGCGACAGGGCATTACGCAAGGATAGAGCGAAACAGCTCTTGCAGGCTGAGAGAGGCTATCGACAAGACGAAAGACCAGTCGTATGTTTTGTTTTCGCTAAACAAGGGGCAGATTAAAAAGATACTTCTGCCGCTGGGAGGACTTACCAAAGATAATGTAAGGGCCAGGGCAAAACAAATCGGCCTGCACATATCAGGAAAGCCTGACAGCCAGGAGATATGTTTTATCCCGGATAACGATTATTCCGGGTTTATAAAAAAATACTGCGGCTTGGAGAGCAAAAAAGGAGAGGTGCTGGATAGTTCCGGAAAATTATTGGGCTATCACCAGGGTTTTTGGAATTTTACCATAGGCCAGCGCAGGGGGCTCGGGATAGCTGCCAAGAATCCTTTGTATGTTATAGAGATAAGGGCAAAGGAGAATGTTATTGTGGCAGGCGGGGCAAGCGAAGCGAAGAAAAAAAGATTCCTGATAAAAGGCGTGAACTGGCTGACAGAAGATATTAAAAAAGAAACAGAGCTTGAAGTAAAAATAAGATACAATCATAAAAAGTCCCCGGCTTCCATAAAGGATATAGGAGGCGGAAAAGTGGAAGTGGAGTTTAAAGAACCGCAGAATGCGATAACACCCGGCCAGGCAGCTGTTTTTTACGATGGCGAGTATGTGGCGGGCGGCGGATGGATAGATATAATTTATGGATAAGGTTAAAAAGCTGAAAGATATTTTAAGGAAGATGAGCAGGGTGGCAGTGGCATTTTCCGGCGGGGTGGACAGCAGTTTCCTGCTCAAGATGGCAAAAGACGCTTTATCGGACGAAAACGTATTGGCTGTTACGGCTGTGTCAGAGACATATACCGGCTCTGAGCTCAGGCAGGCAAAGAGATTTGCCAAAGATCTGGGCGTAAGACATAAAATAATTTATACAAACGAACTGAAAGACAGGAATTTTACGAAAAATCCCGTAAACAGGTGTTATTACTGCAAAAAAGAGCTGTTTAAAGAAATGGACGGGATTAAGAAGGAAAATGGTTTTAATTATGTTTTAGATGCGTCAAACGCTGATGACGTGAAAGATTACAGACCCGGCAGTAAGGCGAAAAAAGAATTCAAGGTCAGGAGCCCTCTTATGGAGGCTGGTATTTCAAAAGACGAGATACGGAAATTTTCCAGGAGATTAAAATTAAATACCGCGGACATGCCCTCAATGGCGTGCCTGGCTTCCAGGTTTCCGTATGGCGAAAAGATAAATGGAAAGGCGCTAAGAAAGATAGAAGCGGCTGAGGAGTTTATAAAAAAACAGGGTATATCCCAGGTAAGGGTTAGATGCCACGGCAATATCGCCAGGGTCGAGGTGGAAAAAAGAGATATAAAAATATTTGTGAATAACAGGATTTGTGATAAAATAACAAAACGCTTAAGACAGCTTGGATTTAAGTATATTACGCTTGATTTGGAAGGATATAGGACGGGAAGCCTCAACGAAGTATTGAAATAATTCATGGCGGCGTAGCTCAGCCTGGCAGAGCAGTCGGCTCATACCCGGCGTGTCACTGGTTCAAATCCAGTCGCCGCTACCAAATAAGACATATAATGCCCACCACTTTCCCTGACAAAATAAAGTCTACTATCAGAAAACATAATATGCTTCAGAAGCATGATAGGATCCTGGTAGGGGTGTCGGGAGGGCCGGATTCGGTGACATTGCTCCATGTTCTTAATGGCCTGAAAAAAGAATATTCATTAAATATCATTATCGCGCATCTGGATCATAAGTTCAGGGGCGAGGAATCAGCAGGCGACAGGAAATTCTGCGAAAATCTCGCGAAGAAATATAATCTCGAGATCGCGTGGGAAGAAATAGATGTGCCGAAGATCGCGAAAGAAAAAGGCATTTCTCCTGAAGAGGCAGCGAGGTTCGAGAGATATGATTTTTTTAAACGGCTGGCAAAAGAAAAAAATATAGATAAGATAGCAGTAGGCCACACAAGGGATGACCAGGCAGAAACAGTCCTCATGAGGATCATAAGAGGCGCTGGGATGAAGGGCCTGGGAGGCATAAGCCCTGTCAAGGAGATGGGGGGCAATAAAATAATAAGGCCTTTGATCGAGATATCCAGGAAAGATGTGGAAGATTTTATTTCGGAAGCGGGCCTGGAATTCAGGACAGATTCCTCGAACGAGAAATCTGTCTATACAAGAAATAAGATCAGGCTGGAGCTGATCCCGTTATTGGAAAAAGGATTTAATCCGAATATCAAGGAAGTCCTCAGCAATATGGCGGAGAACCTGCAGATAGAAAATGAATTTTTAAGCAGGTACGCAAAGAGAAAATTTAAAAGCGTTTCGAAAATCAGGCAGGAGCAGATCCTGATAGACAGCAAAAAATTTAAAAAACTTCCTGAGGCGGTAAGGAAAAGGGTTTTAAGGGCAGGCCTGGAAGAACTTAAAGGGGATTTAAGAAGGCTTACATATCAGCACTGGAAGGAGATAGAGGAATTGATTGATTCGAGACCTGTAAATTCAATAGTAGACCTGCCAGCCGGCATAAGCATTACAAAAGACAGGGCTAATATTATTTTAAAATTAATAAAAAGTTGATTTATTAAAATAAGTTGTGGTAAGATATGTATCTAATCTAGGAGATATATGAAAACGCAAAACAAGGGCGGCAATAAGATAAATAAAAATATTTTTTTCTGGATAGGGCTATTTTTGCTCCTTATCTACATATTCAGGATTGATTCTTTTTCCCAGGCAACGCTACCGAAAGAGCTGAGTTACGGCGAATTTTACAGGCTCCTTGAAACAAATAAACAAACAGCTGCTATTAAGTCTGTCGTAAAGGTGGAAGACGAGCTTAAGGGCGTCCTTTCCGGCGGGACGCGTTTTACAGTGCACATACCGCAGGAAGACCCTGAGCTTTTAAGTTCGCTGCGCAACAATGTGGCTGATTTTGACGTGAAGCCTCCCAAGACTATGTGGGCGAATATTTTTTATTCCCTGGGGCCGATGCTTTTATTCATCGGATTTTTGTGGTTTTTTGTATACAGGGGCTCGCAGGGCGGAGGGAAGATCCTTTCATTCGGCAAAAGCCGCGCGAAACAGATATCTGGGGATAAGTTAAAAATAACATTTGATAACGTGGCGGGCGTTGACGAGGCAAAAGAAGAACTGAAAGAAATAATAGAATTTTTAAAAGACCCCAAGAGATTCCAGAAATTAGGCGGCAAGATTCCCAAAGGCGTTTTGCTCATGGGGCCTCCAGGAACAGGAAAAACCCTTTTGGCAAAGGCAGTCAGCGGAGAGGCGGGCGTGCCGTTTTTCAGTATAAGCGGTTCTGATTTCGTAGAGATGTTTGTGGGCGTAGGCGCTTCCAGGGTAAGAGACCTTTTTGAGCAGGCCAAGCGCTCCTCAAAGATGATCGGCAAAGGGTGCATTATTTTTATAGATGAAATAGACGCTGTCGGAAGGCAGAGATTCGCCGGAATCGGAGGCGGGCATGATGAGCGGGAGCAGACGCTGAACGCGCTTCTCGTGGAGATGGACGGGTTTGATACGCAGGAAGGCGTAATCCTGATAGCCGCCACCAACAGGCCGGATGTTTTGGATCCGGCGTTATTGAGGCCGGGAAGATTTGACAGGACAATAGTTATTTCCAGGCCTGATATTGTAGGCAGGGAAGCGATATTGAAGGTTCACGCAAAAGGCATCAAGCTCAGCAAAGACGCTGACCTTAAGTACATAGCAAGGCAAACATCAGGTTTTTCAGGGGCAGACCTGGCTAATCTCGTGAATGAGGCAGCTCTTTTAGCCGCGCGAAGGGGCAAAGAGACAGTGGAAATGAAAGAACTCGGCGAGTCCATAGAGAGGGTTATCGCGGGCCCTGAAAAAAAGACAAGGGTTATAAACGCGGAGGAAAAGAAAATAGTATCGTACCATGAATCAGGGCACGCTCTTTTAGCGCTTCTTATTCCCGGAGCAGATCCTTTGCATAAGGTTTCTATTATACCCAGAGGGATCGCGCTTGGTTATACCATGAGGCTGCCTCTGGAAGACAGATATATAGTCACTAAGAAAGAACTATTGGGAAGGATAGTGGGGATACTGGGCGGCAGGGCGAGCGAAGATATTATATTCGCAGAGCTTTCAACAGGCGCGCAGGATGACCTCGAGAAGGCGACTGATATCGCAAGGGACATGGTGATGAGATGGGGCATGAGCGAAAAAATGGGGCATCTCACATTTGGCAGAAGGGAAGAGCAGATATTTTTAGGACGCGATATTGCCGAAGAAAGGAATTACAGCGAGGCGACTGCCGTAGAAATAGATAAAGAGATACGCAAGATAGTGGAAGAATGTTACCAGAGGGCAAAGAATGAATTGAGCGATAATGTCGATAAACTAAAAGCCCTCGCCGAGAAATTGCTTGAAAAGGAAGTTTTAGATTCAGAAGAAGTAAAAAACATAGCTTTTCCCGAGAAGCCTGAGATCAAAGCATGATAGATTTTAAATTCGGCGTCCGCACTTATATAATGGGAGTGCTGAACGTCACGCCTGATTCTTTCAGCGGAGACGGGGTATATCAGGATGCGGATAAAGCGGTTGAGGCGGCCCTGAAGATGGTTGAGGATGGGGCTGATATAATTGATATAGGAGGAGAATCCACAAGGCCGGGCGCAGAGCCTGTTACAACTGAAGAAGAAATAAAAAGGGTGATACTTGTTATAAAAAAGCTGTCAAAGAGAATAAGCGCCCCTATTTCAATAGATACAGCCAAGTCAGAGGTCGCAAAGCAGGCCCTTGATAACGGCGCATTGATAGTAAATGATATAACAGGGCTTGAATCAGATCCCGGAATGATAGGTATAATAAGGGAATTCAATGCGAATGTTGTGGTGATGCACATAAAAGGCACTCCACAAACGATGCAAAAGAACCCCAGTTACGGGAACCTGATTGAAGAAATCAAAGATAAGCTGAAGAATATTATTGAAAAAGCGGTAAAGGGCGGGATAAAAAAAGAAAATATAATAGTAGATCCGGGGATTGGGTTTGGAAAAACATTGGAACATAACCTGGAGATTTTAAACAGGCTTTCTGAATTTAAAGAATTGAAACAGCCTGTGCTTGTAGGGCCTTCGAGGAAGTCTTTTATAGGAAAACTTACAGGCGAAGAACCTTGCGGCAGGATTTTCGGGACAGCGGCATCAGTGGCTTTGGCTATAAAAAATGGCGCGGATATAATAAGGGTCCATGACGTTAAAGAGATGAAACAGGTTGCTGTGGTCAGCGATGCGATCAGCCGCAGCGGAGATAAATAATGCATAATCACATATCGTTAGTCAAGATACTCATAGAGATATGCATATTATGGTTTGTATGTTACGGCATCTTGCTATTTGCGAGAGGCACGAGAGGCGTATATGTTTTAAGAGGCATAATCTTAATAACCCTGATATTTATTATAACCAAACAGCTGGGGTTTGACAGGATAAACTGGATATTCACAAAGATATTCGCGTTGTCGATATTGGCGTTTCTTATAATATTCCAACAGGAAATCAGGCGCGGCCTTGCGAGCATAGGCCAGCGCAGATGGTCCAGATTTTTTCTCAAAGAGACGGAGATAATAAGCGAAATCACCACGGCGTGTTTCCTTCTTTCCAAAAAAAAGACAGGGGCGCTTATCGCGATAGAAAGAGAGACAAGGCTTGAAAACTATATAGAAAGCGGCATAGAAATAGACGCAAAGGTGAATTCAGAGCTTTTGATAACGATATTCACGCCGAATACGCCGCTGCATGACGGCGGTATAGTTATTTCCGGGGAAAGGGTGGCTGCTTCCGGATGCCTGTTTCCTCTTACCCAGAACCCAAAGGTTTCAACAACACTTGGCACAAGGCACAGGGCAGCTCTTGGTTTAAGCGAGGAGACTGACGCAATAGTGGTTATTGTGTCTGAAGAAACAGGCGGGGTTTCTGTAGCTATAGGCGGCAGGCTTACGCATGATTTAGACAGGGAATCCCTTGAGAGGGTTTTGGGTAATCTGTACAGGCCGGATAGTAAAAATAGGAAATAATATGAACAACTGGATAGTAAATAATTTCTGGATAAAGGTAGTATCGCTGATTCTCGCCATAATAACCTGGTTTTATGTCAATGAAGAGTTGATCAAAGAGAGAAGAATGGCCAAGCAGTTATATAAATCCTCAGCTATAAGCCAGGTTCAGAATCCATCCCATGGTAAAAAACCGGTAAAATAAGTTTATTTTAAGGAGAATAAAACCAGTGCCTAAATTAGGTGTCAATATAGACCATGTCGCGACTTTAAGACAGGCCAGGGGAGGGTTGGAGCCTGATCCAATCGAAGCTGCCCTTATGTGCGAGAAAGCAGGTTGCGACAGCATAGTGGCTCATTTGAGGGAAGACAGGCGCCATATAAACGACAGGGATGTTGTTGAATTAAGAAAAAGGATAAACACAAAATTTAATCTTGAGATGTCAATGAATCCTGAAATAGTTGACATTGCCTTAAAAATCGGGCCGGATCAGATTACTCTCGTGCCGGAAAGAAGGCAGGAGCTTACCACGGAAGGCGGCCTGAGCGTTGCAAGATGCGAGAAAAAGTTAGCGAAAATAGCCATTTTGTTCAATAATAAAGGCATAGATGTGAGCGTTTTTATTGATCCGGACAAATATGAGATATGCTCCGCTATATATATAGGTATAGGTATTATAGAAATACATACGGGAAGATATAGCTTGGCCTTAGACAAGAAGTCCAGGGCCAAAGAATTCAAGAAAATAAAAGACTCAGCTGAATACGCTATGTCTAAAGGGCTTATTGTGAATGCGGGGCACGGCCTTAATTATACAAACGTTAAGCAAATAGCAGGTATTAAAGGTATAAACGAGCTTAATATAGGCCATTCTATAATAGCCAGGGCTGTGTTTAGCGGGTTACACAAGGCAGTTAAAGACATGAAGGCATTGGTATGATTATAGGGACCGGGATTGACATAATTGAAGTATCGAGGATAAAGAAGGCCCTGGATATGTGGGGCGATAAATTCCTGAACAGGGTTTTTACAAAAAAGGAGCTTTCTTACGCAAGCAAAAAAAAGTTTTCGCATGAAAATCTGGCTGCGAGGTTTGCCTGTAAAGAGTCTGTCCTGAAGGCATTCGGGGATACCAGGGTAGGCATACGCTTAAAGAACATAGAAATACTTAATGATTCAAAAGGCAAACCAGAGGTAATATTGCACAGGGAAGCCAGGGCATTCGCTGACAAGAATAAACTGGATAAGATAATAGTAAGCATGTCGCATACGAATAATTATGCGGTGAGCAACGCAGTACTTTGGAGAAACAAGAAGTGAAGGTAAATAATGGATTCAGGGGGTTTCTGAAAAAACGCCCGAGAAACAGCCGTAAAGGAGATTTTGGCCACGTTTTTATTCTGGCCGGCTCCAGGGGTTTGACGGGCGCTGCGGCATTGTGTTCAAATGCGGCTATGCGCTCAGGCGCGGGGCTTGTTACTTTAGGCATACCAGTTTCTCTGAATCCAATAATGTCCAGGAAGCTTACAGAAGTAATGACCGCCAGTTTGCCTGAAACAGATAAGGTAACAGTATCCCTAAAGGCAGAGAAAGAAATATTGAAAAAAGCTGGATCATCGGATGCTGTGGTTTTGGGCCCCGGCCTTTCGCAGTATCCTGAGACGCAAAAATTAATCAACGGGCTGATTCTTAAAATTAATAAGCCGATGCTCCTGGACGCGGATGCATTGAACGCGATAAGCAAAAATCCAGACGCGCTCAAAAAAATAAAAACCGGGTATGTTGTCACCCCTCACGAGGGAGAGATGGCCAGGCTCATCAATAAGGGCAGGGAATATATAAAAAATAATAGATTAATTGTTGCAAAAAAATTCTCGCGTGATTATAATGCTGTGGTGGTTTTAAAAGGCGCAGGTACTATAGTGGTTGCGCCAAACAAGGATTGTTATATAAATAATACAGGTAATCCCGGCATGGCTACCGCGGGAAGCGGA
>PCTH01000067.1:0-340 GCA_002771475.1 Candidatus Omnitrophica bacterium CG22_combo_CG10-13_8_21_14_all_43_16
GATAAGGAAGCCATATTTTTTCAGAAGGGTCTTCATGCAAAAGCGTCTTTGCATACAATAAAACCTTTTTGGCATCGCTGAGCTTCTTCACTTCTTCGCCCAAAAGCGCATAGGCCATCGGAAAATAAAAAGCAGTATCCGGAAATTTTACCTCGCAAGATTCGCCTTTTTCCCTGATTGATTTTTCCAGAAATTCCTCTGCCTGCCTGTAGATTTCTCTTGCGCCTCTTATGGCGCATGACGCAATTATCTTTGACATTGCCTCTCCTTCGCTATAAAGTCAGTATCGTCTCTTTAAACTCCGGCTCTCTGAAGCCCTTCTTAGATTTTTTGATAAGGG
>PCTH01000067.1:352-21089 GCA_002771475.1 Candidatus Omnitrophica bacterium CG22_combo_CG10-13_8_21_14_all_43_16
CTTAGATTTTTTGATAAGGGGGATTATTTTCCCGTAATCAAAATAATCTTCTAAAATTATATTTTTAATTCCCTCGATATTCGTTTTATTCTTGATCAAGGATCCGATAATGCCTATATTTTCGATTGAATTTACAAACGTAACCCCTGCAACAACGCCGTCTTTTAATACTACCTTCTTATAAATATTTCTGGCTGCATCTTTTCTGACAATCTCTTCGTAAGCATCGCTCTTCGGCTTTGTTATGCCCACTGAAATTACCGGAAGGCCAAAAAATTCTATGGAATTCATAGCGAGGGACCCTTCGTATATTTCTCTTTCGCCTGCCATATTCAACCCTGCGATCCTGCCTTGCTCGCACGCAGCCGGCCAGATTGCATTTATAGAACTTTCCCCGAGCGCAATATCATTAGTCTCTGACACATCGCCCGCGGCAAATATACCTTCTACATTGGTCTCGAGGGAATCGTTTGTTAAAATTCCCCAGTTTGTTTTTATGCCGCTACCACCGGCTATTTCTATATTGGGCGAAACCCCTTTGCCTATAATCACGAGCTCGCAGCCATGTTTCAAGCCATTGTCGAGCGCTATGCCTTTCGCTGACCTGTCGCCCGTAATCTCCTTCGCGGCCACACCTGTGAATATCTTTATGCCTTTTTCTTCTATGCGCTTCTGCATAAGGCTGGCAGCGTCTTTGTCCACTATCTGGGAAAGAATAGAGCCTGATTTTACAAAAACACTTACATCCTTGCCCCTGGCTTTCAAGGCATACGCGGCGCGCAAGCCTATCAACCCGCCTCCGAGCACTGCCACGGCTTTTACCTTCTCAAGCATTGACTGGATTTCAGCTGTATGCCCGATGGTCCTCAGAGGAAAAACGCCTGCTTTATCTATGCCGGGAATATTTTCCAATTTCGGCGAAGCGCCTGTTGCAACAAGCAGCTTGTCAAACACAACCTTTTCTTTATTATCAAGAAGAACTTCTTTTTTCTTTGCATTTATTTCTACGGCCTTTATGCCGAGAAAAGCGTTTACTTTATTATTTTTAAAAAAACTGTCTTTTCTGTACCAAATCTTTTTCTCATCTATTGTGCCTGCCAAAAGATAAGAAATCAGGCATCTGGAGTAAAGCGGTTTTTTCTCGTCAGAGATAACGACTATTTTCGAATCCTTATCTTTAGCCCTTATGGCTTCTACTGCATTTATTCCGGCTGCGCTGGATCCGATAATTACATATTGCATAACTTTTTAAACTCCTTAAAAGTGCCTAAAGACAATGCCCTTGTAGGACAGGCCTCTACGCAGGCAGGCTTATCCCTGTCCGGACAAAGGTCGCATTTTACAACCTGTTTTTCCTGCTTCTCCCTGGTAATAGCCCCAAAAGGACATGACATGATGCACATCCAGCAGCCAACGCATTTATCCCTGTCGTGCCGGGTAAGCCCTGTTTTTAGTTCCTTGTACATTGCGCCGGACATGCATGCTGTAACGCAGGCTGCGTTATCGCAATGCTGGCAGCCTGCAGATATGGCAACGCCCTCTTCAACAAATTCCGCCTTTCTCCTTTTGATAGGCAGCGGACTTTCCGAAATCGTATTGTTCAACTCCTTGGATTTGGAATGCTCTACTGCGCATGCAATCTCGCAAGATCCACACCCAAGACATTTTTTGATATTACAATATATCTTTTTCATATTTCTTGCTTTTGGTCAACCTGTCAGGTTACCCAGATGGGTAACCTGACAGGTTGACCAGGGTTTATGCTATGCTTTAGCGTACATCATAGGCTTCAATTTCAGGGCCTCGCGCTTTTTATCAATATGCGCTATCATTAAATGCGCTGCTTTTATCGGATCGCCTTCAAATGCCCACTTGCCGCCGTATATCGGCTCTATTTCATTACATATATAATTTGTGACATTTTTACTGCCCAGCACCCTTAAAGGCGTCCCGATAACCACAAATATCCCAGATGTTACGAAATACCATCCTATTGCAATCGCTTTCTCTGACATCCATTCAGGAGCAGCGCCTGCGACCGGCAGTTCGTCAATGCTGTTCCCGATCCCGCCTTCTTTTACCATCTCGCAGCAAGCTGTAAGAATCCTCGTATTGTCAACGCATGACCCTGTATGTAATACCGGAGGTATCCCGACCGTTTCGCATATCTCTTTCAATCCCTCTCCCGCAAACTTGAAAGCAGCTTCCGGGGTCAACAGCCCTGCCTTTGCGCACGCGCCGCCTGAGCATCCTGTCTGCACAACCAGTACGTCATTTTTTATAAGCTCCCTTACCATGTCTGCGTGGCACATTCCAGACGCATTCTTAGGGTTATCACAGCCCACTACGCCTGCAACCCCTCGTATCCTTCCGCTTATAATCGCATCATTTAAAGGCCTGTACGACGGCCTGAAACTCCCGCCCAAATTATAAAAAACATTCTCCATGGTAAAGCCGGCTACAAGGGTCATCTTTTCCCTGGGAATATTTACTTTAGAGCGATCCCTGTTTTTGTAATTCTCAACGGCTATCCTTAAAATCTTTTTTGCTGTCTCTAACGCTTCTTTTTCGTGGAATTCTATATGTTCCATGCCGACAAATTTTGCCTTCGGAGAAGTGGAAATAAGTTTTGTATGAAAGGATTTTGCCACCTCGCTTAAACTCGGCATAACGCACTGAACATCGACTACCATTGCTTCAACAGCGCCCGTAATTATGGCGAGCTCCTGCTGCAAAAAATTCCCAGCCATCGGAACCCCGTGCCTCATCAGGACTTCTGCTGCAGTGCAGCAAATGCCAGACAGATTAATCCCCTTAGCCCCGTTCTTTTTTACGAGTTCCTGGATTTCCTTATCCTGACTTGCCGTAACTATAATATCTGAAAGCACTGGCTCGTGACCATGCAAAAGAACATTTACTTCATCTTCTTTTAATACCCCTAAATTTATCTCCGCGCGTATAGGTTGAGGAGAACCGAATAATATATCGCTAAGCTCCGTGGCTATCATGGACCCGCCCCAGCCATCCACAAGCGACGCCCTTATAGCAGCCTCCAAAACATGTTTGTATTCACTGTCGCATCCAATGTGAGTCCTGGACATTGCCTGCACAATTTCTATGTCAATGCCCCTCGGATTAACGTTTGTTTTTTTCCATATCTCCTGCTGTTTCTTCGGCGCTCTTTTTGTTAAAGTTAACTCCCCTTCCTGCTGCCCGAATTCCTTTAATATAGCCTCTCCGAGCTCTTCAGCTATTTTTAAATCATTCTTATTCTCTATTTTTATGCCAAATTCCTTAGCGAGTTTTTTTAATTTTTCCGGATCCTTTATGGAATAATCCTTTGCTATGCCTTTTCCCGTGTCCAGGAGAGTCTTTGCCATTGTGCGGCCATGATCAGAATGGCAGGCAGCACCGGCTGCAGCATTGCGCGTCAGATTTCTTGCGCTTATGGTATCAGCGTCTGCCCCGCACGCGCCTTTCTGGGCGCCTTCTCCGAATGGGTCAATCCTGCATGGGCCAAGATTACAGATCTTGCAGCAGACTCCCAGCGTCCCGAATCCGCAATGAGGTTCCTGCTCCATAAAGCGGTCCCATATGGTAGAAATGTTATTTTGAGCAGCTATCTCAAGTAAATGATCGTTAATAGGATTACCCGTTGGTTTTGCCATTAAATACCTCCGCCAAATTTTTTATAAATTTCGAATCTTCCGGCAATATGCCCCTGGAATTTAAAAGCTCCTCGTCTAGACTTATATATCCCTGCACCTTAATCTCCTTTAAATTTTTATCTATAAAATCTTTATCTTTGTCTGACCTGATTTTATTTCCTATGACCGAAACGTCTTTGATCCCAAGGCCTTCCGCAAGAGAGTTTATTTTTTTTGCAGTATCAAGCGAAGTGTTGTTCGGCTCCACTACTATTAAAAATTTTTCAACAGACTGCGCAGTGCCTCTTCCAAGATGCTCTATCCCGGCCTCCATGTCTACGATTACGACCTCATCCCTGTTTAAAAAAATATGGCTCAATAACGCTTTTAAAAAAGCGCTTTCAGGGCAAACGCAGCCTGCCCCGCCTTTTTTCACAGTGCCCATTTCAATGAGCCTGATATTGCCCTTCCTGGCAGAAAATTTATCCGGGATATCGTCCACCTTGGGGTTTAATTTAAAAAACGTCCCTACCTCGCCTGTGCGTTCTAGAATAATCTTTTTTAATTCGGATATAGGCGAGGGTCTCTCGGAAACCGAAAACCCAAGCGTGGCCGCAAGGTTTGCATCAGGGTCAGCGTCTATAGCTATTACGCGCTTGCCCTGTTTTTCAAAAAATATTACAAGTCCCGCTGCTACTGAAGTTTTTCCTACTCCGCCTTTTCCGCTTACCGCTATTTTCATGATTCACGTCATTGCGAGCACATTCGCTTCGCTCAGTGTAAACTCCGCGAAGCAATCTCTATAGATTGCTTCGTCAGTCGCCTTTAGCGACTTCCTCGCAATGACACCTAAGGAAATCCGTGTTTTATAATCCCGCGGCATCCAATACCAGCGGAACTTTTTTATCCCATCCTATGGGCATAACGTGAACGCCCTGGCACATGGGTTTCAATTCTTTTATGAGCCGCGCCGCTATCTCTATGCTCTTGGCGCTCTTATCCTTTGCCTTATCTATCTCTTCGATCAAATTATCAGGCACAAATACCCCGGCAACATTTTTATTCATGTACCTTGCCATGCCTGCTGATTTTAAAAGCACTATGCCCGCTATGATAGTTGTATGTAAATGCTCCGACGCTTTGAGGAATTTTTCAAAAAGGTGCATCTCGTAGATAGCCTGCGTCTGAAAAAACTGCGCGCCTGATTGTATCTTTTTTTCCATTTTCATTATCTCTGGCTCGATCGGATCCGCCCCGGGATTCACAACAGCCCCGACGCAGAATTTAGGAGAACCTTTCAATTCTTTTCCAGCCATATCCTTGCCTGCCTGCAAATCTCTTATAGCTTCCAATAATTGCATTGAATCCAGGTCAAAAACGGGCTTTGCTCCCGGGTGATCGCCCAGCGCGGGATGGTCCCCGGTCAAGGCCAGCACATTCTCTATTCCGAAAACAGCCGCTGATAAAAGGTCTGACTGAAGCGCTAACCTGTTTCTGTCTCTGCAGGTTATCTGGAACACAGGCTCTAATCCGCGCTCTATTAAAAGTTTGCATATTGCAAGCGAGCCTGTGCGCATTACAGAGCTCTGCAGGTCAGTCACATTTATCGCATCCACCCTGCCTTTTACAAGCTCGGCATCCTTTAATATTTCTTCAACATCGATACCTTTGGGAGGAGCTATCTCCGACGTAATTATAAACTTTCCAGATTTTATTTTATCGCAAAGCGCCATAATCCTAAACCCCCTGTTGCTGTTTGAATGCCTCAACCACGTTACGCATTAAAATTGTTACTGTCAAGGGCCCCACCCCGCCCGGGACGGGAGTGATGTAAGAGGCTTTCTCAACAGCCCTCTCAAACTCCACATCGCCCACTATCTTTCCCTCCACCCGATTGATCCCGACATCTATTACAATTGCGCCTTCTTTTACCCACTCGCCTTTTACAATCCCTGCTTTTCCTACAGCCACTATTAAAATCTCCGCTTTTTTTACGAATTCCGGAAGCGTGCCTCTTTTGCCTGTAGCTATGTGGCAGACCGTGGTCGTCACAAATTTATTCAATAATAGCAGCGCCAGCGGTTTTCCTACGATTTCGCTGTGGCCCACGACAACAGCTTCTTTGCCGTATAATTCAAGCAAGTCTATGGAATTCAAAAGCTCCATGCATGCGGCTGCCGTGCACGGCAAGATCTTGGCTGTTCCAAAAACTATCTCGCCCATATTTTGGGGATGGACCGCCTCTATGTCTTTCAGCGGGGACAAGTATCTGGAAATTAGTTTCGCATCTATGTGCTGAGGCAGGGGCATCTGAATTATTATCCCGTTCACTGATTTATCTTTATTGAGAGACTCTATCGCCTTTATAAACTCATCCTGATTGATATCGGACGGCAGTTTTTTGAGCTCATAGTCTATTCCGAGATCCCTGGCTGTTTTTTCCTGGGATTTTATGTATATTTCTGAAGCGGGATTCTCCCCTACTTGCATACTGACAAGTTTCGGACTTAAGCCGTATTTAGTTTTCAGCGATCCTACTTCCAGCTTTATATTTTCTTTTATTTTTAAAGCGACGCTTTTACCTTCCAGAAGCTTACCAGGCATGCCTATACCATCCTTTCGTTTGTCTTGGAAACAGCTTTTTTATACAGATCTGCTATTTCTTTTTTAAGGGCGCTCAGGACCAGTTTTTCTCTTTCTACAAAAGAAACGTCTTTGATGCCCTTAAGATTTATTTCGGAATTAAAAACGCCTGAATTAAAACTTGCCTTTAAGAGCTCTGAGCCGCAACCCACATCTGTTATCAGATTGACGTTTGATTTCTCCGCCACCTCAGACGCAATCAACATGCCTGACTTTGCAAGCTCGCACATTTTTAAAGAAATATGATAACCGCTTTTCAGCGCTTTATCAATATTTTTTTCATCTTTTGCCCTGAATGCGCTTAGTATAGTTTCATATGTCTTGACATCCTCGTCCACCAGAGACATAAACTCTTCTCTTATCTTTTTTAAAGCTGCCAGGTGGGCCATTGCCGCCGCTTCGATATCTTTATAAATTTTCTTTCCGATTGTAAAATTGCACGCCATCTCCAACAGGGCTATGCCCAGCGCTCCGGTCAAGCCTGCCGCGCTTCCTCCGCCTGGCGTAGGCTGTTTTGCAGCGAGGTCATTAAGGTACTTGCTTACCGGTTCATTTATATACATATAACCGCCTCCGCTTAAAATAATCCTACTATCTTACCATCGCTATCTATGTCCACCTTTGTTCCTGCAGGAACAGACGGAAGCCCCGGCATAGTGCGCATCTGGCCGCATAGCGGATATAAAAAACCCGCGCCTGCTGAAATCCTTACGTCTTTTATCGGTAAAATAAAATCTATCGGCCTTGCCTTAAGCTCAGGGTCATGGGAAAGAGACAGATGGGTCTTTGCCATGCATATCGGCAATTTATCATAGCCAAGTTTTGTATAGTGCTCTATCTTTTTTTTAGCTTCCTCTGAATAACTCACTTCTTTTGCCCCGTAAATCTTTTTCGCTATCGTCTCTATCTTTTTTTCAATGGGCATATCCAGGGGGTATAAAAACCTGAAATCTGACTTTTCTCCGCATATCTTTATTACGGCCTTGGCCAATTCTATTCCGCCTGCCCCGCCTTTTTCCCACACCTCGCTCACAACAGCGTCGCTCGCCCCTGCCTTTACGGCTATCTCTTTTATTACAGCTATCTCGCTGTCCGTATCATATAAAAATCTATTTATGGCCACTACTACGGGCACTCCGAATAGCCTCATGTTCTCAATATGCTTTTCCAGGTTGGCGCTGCCTTTTTTAACAGCTTCCACGTCTTCCTTTTTCAGGGCCTCTTCATTTATCTTTTTGCCAGGCGCTGCTTTAAAAGCCCCTCCGTGCATCTTAAGAGCCCTGATGCTGCATACTATCACCACGGCGTCAGGCGGCTTAAGCCCGCTTACCCGGCATTTTATGTCCATAAATTTTTCCGCTCCGCAGTCTGCTCCAAAACCGCTCTCCGTAACCACATAATCCGCCAATTTCAAAGCTATCATATCCGCTAATATAGAATTATTGCCGTGCGCGATATTGGCAAAAGGCCCTGCGTGCATAATGCACGGCGTATTTTCTGTCGTCTGGACAAGGTTTGGCTTGATAGCGTCCTTGAGAAGCACTGTCATGGCCCCGGCGCATTTCAGATCCTGGGCTGTAACGGGCATTCCGTCGTAAGTAAAGGCTGCTATTATTTTCCCTATGCGGCTTCTTAAATCAGAAAGATCTTTTGAAAGCGCGAGTATCGCCATCACCTCGCTTGCGACTGTTATGTCAAAGCCCGTATCCCTGGGGATTCCGTTTTCTTCTCCCCCTAACCCGGTTTTTATCTGTCTTAAAGCCCTGTCGCTTATATCTACAACCCTGCGCGTAATAATAGTGTCCGGATTTATGTTGAGCTTGTTCCCCTTTGTGACGCTATTGTCGATAAACGCAGCCAGAAGGTTATTGGCAGCGCCTACTGCATGTATGTCTCCGGTGAAATGAAGATTAATGTCTTCCATTGGCAGGACCTGGGAATATCCTCCTCCCGCAGCCCCGCCTTTTATCCCGAATACCGGGCCCATCGAAGGCTGCCTGAGCGTAGTTATGACTTTTTTCTTCAGCTTGTTAAGGCCGAGGCTCAGACCGATAGTTGTTACGGTCTTTCCCTCTCCCAAAGGAGTGGGCGTAATAGCAGTAACGTCTATATATTTTCCAAAAGGCTTATCTTTCAGGCGGTCTACTATGGAAAGGGTTATCTTGGCTTTATATTTACCGTATAACTCCAGCTCGTTTTCTTTTATGCCTATTTTTTTTGCTATTTCAAGAATGGGTTTCAGTTTGGCAGACTGGGCTATTTCAAGATCGCTTGGGATATTTTTCATCTTTACCTCCACCTGTCATCCAGCTCAAAGGCATTCTTAATCAATCTTACCTCAGGCCTGGGCCTATCCACGCCTTCCACTGAAACCACATCAAACCTGCAGCTTTTATCTTCAAGTTTGAATTTTTTTATATACGCCAGTGCTGCCTTTGAAACCCGGAGCTGTTTCTTTTTTAATATCGTTTCTTCCGGAGAACCAAACGCGGGACTATTTTTAGCCCTCACTTCCACGAAACAAATACAGCCTTTATAATCCGCTATTATATCTATTTCCCCGAGCTTTGTCCTGTAATTTCTTTCTATTATCTTATAGCCATTTTTGCGCAGATAAAAAACAGCTTCTTCTTCCCCTTTTCTTCCTGAACTAATTCTGTCGAATGTCATTTTTCAATGGCGCGAAGGTTTTTCTGTGTATCGGACATGGCCCATATTGTCCCAGGGCCTCCAGATGATTTTTAGTGCCGTATCCTTTGTGTTTTGAGAAACCGTACCGCGGATATAATTTATCATATCGCTTCATTATCGCGTCGCGCGTCACCTTTGCGACTATTGATGCCGCTGCTATGGTAAGGCTTTTGGAATCGCCTTTTACAATCGGGATTGTTTTATAAGGGAGAAAACCGCCGAATAATCCGTCCACAAGAACGCAGATGTCTTTTCGGATGTTCTTTTCTTTTTTATCAGTCAGGCGGCAAAACTTGGATACCAGATTTTTAACTGCCTGCTTCATCGCCGCAAGCGTTGCCATGTGTATATTTTCTCTGTCTATGTACTTATTATCTTTTATACCTACGCCGAAAAACGCCTTCTCTCGTATTTCCCTGAACGCTTTTTCTCTCTGTAAAGGCCTGAGCTTTTTGGAATCGTCTATCCTGGTTTTATAGTCAGGGGATTTGAGAATTACAGCGCCCGCCACCACAGGGCCTGCCAGAGGCCCTCTGCCCGCCTCGTCAACGCCTATTACAATAGAGGCGCCTTCAAGCAGCGCTTTTTTCTCCCAGGCCAGCATTTGTCTGGCCTTTGACAACATCTCTTTCTTCTTCAACCGATGTGCTTTTGCCAACTCTTTTCCTCAGATAATAAAGCCGAGCCCTGTTAACCTTGCCTTTTTTAACAACCTTTATCGAGTCTATTTGCGGGGAATGAATCAAAAATACCCTCTCAACGCCCTCTCCGAAAGATATGTGCCTTACGGTAAAGGTTTCTTTCATGCCCGAACCTTTTCTGGCAATCACGATCCCTTCAAAGGCCTGGTTCCTTGTCTTATCGCCTTCCTTGATCTTGACTGCCACCCTGACGGTATCCCCAACCTTGAAATCAGTGACATCTTTTTTCATTAAATCTTTTTCCAACTCTCTGATTATGTCCATTTTTCCCCCTTTAATTTTAACAAATCCGGCCTTTTTTTCCTGGTTAGCTTGACAGCCTCTTTTTTTCTCCACTCTTTTATCTGCTCATGATCCCCGGACAAAAGCACCTTGGGAACCTTCATGCCGCTATAATCAGCCGGCCTTGTGTAATGCGGATACTCCAAAAGGTTTTCTGAAAAGGATTCATCTTTACATGAATCCTTGTCTCCCAGCGCTCCCGGCACCAGCCTTACAACGCTGTCAATTACAGCCATTGCCGGCAATTCCCCTCCGGTCATTACGAAATCTCCTATTGATATCTCATCGTCTGCAAGGTGCTCGGCCACCCTGTGGTCTATGCCTTCGTAATGGCCGCACAATAGCACCATATGCTCATATTTTGACAATTTTGCAGCAAGCGCCTGATTAAATTTTCTGCCCTTAGGGCTGAGGAGTATTGTCCTTGTTTTTAGTCTCAGATCCTTTGTTCTTCTTCTTATATAATTGACTGCTTCAAAAAACGGCTCTGCATTCATCACCATGCCCGGCCCGCCGCCAAAAGGCTTGTCATCCACCTTTCTATGCTTATCCCTTGAAAACAACCTCAAGTCTATTATATTTATCTCAACGACTTTTTTCTCTTGAGCCCTTTTTATAATCGACTCCCCCAGGACAGCATCAAACATCCTGGGGAATATAGTCACTACATCTATTCTCATAACATCCGTATCACTATGGGAGTCCGACTCCCTATGGGAGTCGGACTCCCATGCATCTAAATGACGCCGTGTTTTTTGAAAAGGCTTTTTATGACCTCTGTAGGCGTAGCGCCTTTTGATAACCAGTATTTAGCCCTTTCCTTGTCTATGCTTATAAAGGACGGCTTTTTGGACGGGTCGTAATAGCCTATCTCTTCTATTGTCTTTCCATCTCTCGCGCGCCTTATGTCGCAAACAACGATCCTGCGATGCGGTTTTTTCTTTGTCCCAAATCTTTTCAATCTGATTCTAACTGCCATTGTTCCTCCTTTTAATCTTCCTTTTCTCGTTTTATCTTGACACCCAGCTTCTCTAACTTTTCCTTTATATTATAATATCCCCTGTCCAGGTGGTATATCCTTGATATCTCTGTCTTGCCTTTTGCCACAAGGCCTGCCAGTACCAATCCGGCGCTCGCTCTTAAATCAGAAGCCATTACAGGCGCAGCGCTGAGTTTGAGAACGCCTTTTACTATTGCGCTAGAGCCTTCCAATATTATATGCGCGCCCATCCTGGCCAGTTCGCTTATATGCATAAATCTTTCCGGATATATTTTCTCTGTTATCACGCTGATGCCTTTGGTTATGCACATAAGCGCGGTCATCTGCGCCTGCATATCCGTAGGAAAACCGGGATAAGGCAGAGTGGTGACGTCAACAGGCTTTATGGGCCCGGTTTTAAGAATCCTGAGCCCGTCTTTTGTGTTTGTAATTTTCACTCCCACGTCTTTTAGCTTATCTATCACAGCCCCCAGATGCTCTATGTTTGCGCCTTTAATCAAAACATCTCCTCCTGTAATCGCGGCTGCTACCATAAAAGTGCCTGCTTCTATCCTGTCATTTATTATCGAATATTCGGCGCCATGAAGAGATTTTACGCCTTCTATCTCCAGTATCGGAGTCCTATGGCCTTTTATCTTGGCCCCCATCTTAATAAGAAAATCTGCCAGGTCGCAAATCTCAGGCTCACAGGCCGCATTTTCTATGACTGTTTTACCTCTTGCGAGCGTCGCGGCCATCATAACATTTGCCGTAGCAAGAACGCTTGATCCGAATTTTCCTCCCAGATAAACCCTTCCGCCCGTAAGATGTTTTACGTCCGCAATCAGGTAACCGTGTTCCACTTTTATATTCGCGCCGAGCGCATTGAGGCCTTTTATGTGCAGGTCTATAGGCCTTGGCCCTATCACGCATCCTCCGGGCATTGACACTTCCGCGTGTTTCAGTTTACCAAGCACAGGCCCAAGCACGCATACAGACGCCCTCATTTTGTTGACAAGCTTATAAGGCGCAACATAATTACTGTATCCGTTCGGATGAATAATAACCACCTGGTCTTCCATATCAGCCTTGACACCCATATTCCTGAGTATCCTAAGCATATTATAGACATCCTGTAAAGGCGGGACATTTTTTATAACGCATTTTTCATCCGTAAGAAGCGTGGCTGCGAGTATGGGAAGCGCAGCATTTTTTGCTCCGCTTATCTCCACGGTTCCTTTCAGCCTCACCCCGCCTTCTACAATAAATTTATCCATATCGCCCTTTCAATTCCTGAAAAATCCCTGATTACCCTATATATACTAAATATATTATAAGATAAGAATATATCCTCTATGGCCTCTCTCTGGCCAAAACCCATTTCCAATAGAATGCTGGAGCCTTTTCTCAGAAACTTACGCGACTCCTTTGCTATGTCCCTGTAAAAATCCAAGCCGTCCTTGCCGCCGTTCAAGGCAATGAGAGGCTCCGACCTTACCTCTTTTTGTAAAAAAGGGATTTCCGCCTCCTTTATATAAGGCGGATTGCAGACTATTATATCAAATTTCGGATTTTTCGCAAACATTAAAGCATTAAAAAGATTTCCTTTGTAAAATTTTATACCGGCGCTTGCTTGATGCAAAACTGCATTTTTTTCCGCTATCTTCAGGGCATTTTCGGATATGTCAGTAGCAATTATTTCCGCCTGAGGCATTGATTTAGCCAGGCTTACGGCAATATTACCGCTACCGGTGCAAAGATCCAGTATTTTTGGCGCGATAAATCCCGCCCCCAGAATCTCATTAACCAATATTTCCGTCTCCGGCCTCGGGATAAGGACATCTTTTGTTACAATAAAATCCAGCCCCATGAATTCCGCGCGGCCTGTGATGTGCTGCACGCTTTCTCCGTTTAACCTGCGGCTGGCCAGCATATCGTATAATTCTTCTATCGTCTTATTGATAATAAAATCTCTCACGTATAAATCCAGCTTTTCGCAGTTAAATAGAAATTCCAAAAGCATTTCCGCTTCCACCCTGGAAATAACCCTGGAATATTTATTTATCAAATAGAATATATCCTTTTTTGAATCAGCTGTTTTCAATATCATGCGCCCGGTTTCCCCAGTTTCAATTTCCTCTCTGCCTGTATCAATGCTTCTATGATTTTATCCATATCGCCTTCCATTACGTTTGGAAGGTCATGTATAGTAAATCCTATTCTATGGTCTGTAACGCGGCGGTCCGGAAAATTATAAGTCCTGATTTTTTCGCTCCTGTCTCCTGATCCGACTTGTATGCGCCTGTCCTTTGCCACTTTTAGTTCCTGCTCTTTCCTTATATGTTCCAGAAGTCTTGCCCTTAAGACCCTCATCGCCTTTTCTTTATTCTTATTCTGAGACCTTTCGTCCTGGCAGGTAACCACCATGCCTGAAGATATGTGCGTAATGCGCACAGCTGACTCTATCTTATTGACTCCCTGGCCGCCTGCCCCGGATGCCCTGAAAACATCCAATCTGATATCCTGCGGATTTATGTGCACCTCCACATCCTCTGCTTCAGCCAGCACTGCCACGGTTACAGCTGAGGTATGAATCCTGCCGGAGGCCTCTGTGGCAGGCACCCTCTGAACCCTGTGTACGCCTTTTTCGTATTTTAATTTTTTATAAACGCCTGCTCCTTTAACCGCAAATATTACTTCTTTAAAACCGCCTGCTTCCGCAACATGATTATCTATTATCTCCACTTTCCAGTTGTTTTTAGCCGCATATTTGGAATACATCCTGAAAAGATCTCCTGCAAAAAGCGACGCCTCTGCCCCGCCTGTGCCGGCTCTTATTTCCAGAATAACATCTTTGTTGGCATCAGGATCTTCTTCCAGCATCATCTCTTCCAGCTCAGCCCTTAGCCCGCTTTCTTTTTTCTCAAGCTCAACGATTTCCATTTTTGCCATTTCCACCAATTCTTCGTGAGTCTCTTTTTCCAGAAGATGCCCTGCGCCTTCCAGTTCAGCGAGCACCTTCCTGTACTCTGTGTATTTTTTTACAGCATCCTCCAGAGACGACACCTCCTTAGCCAGTTTCTGGTAGCTGTCAGGATTGCCTGCCACATTAGGATCTGCCATCAACGCATGCAGCTCATTGTAACGTTTTAATAAAGAGTCTAGTTTTTCGAACATAATAAATAACTCCAAATTTTGTTTAGCCTGAGGTCGTTCGGCACTGAAACTGGTTTCGCCGCGCGCTACGGCTTACGGCTCGTTTTTTATACTGAAGGTAGTCTTGACAGTATAAAAACCTCGCCGTAATTCCTTGCGCGCTCATATGGAAGACTCACTGATGCCGAAACGTTTCTAATGTGCCTCAGATCTCAGGCTAAGCAAAATATTAAAATTTATTTCTTCTCTTCTTTCTTATACTTCTTCAAGAACTTTTCCACCCTGCCTGCGGAATCCACAAATTTCTGTTTGCCTGTGAAAAACGGGTGGCACTTAGAACATATCTCCACGCGCACGTTCTGCTTTGTAGAGCGCGTATGGATTACCTCCCCGCATGCGCAGGTAATGGTTGTTTCTTTGTACTCCGGATGAATTTTTTCCTTCATTTTATCCCCCTTATTTGTTCATGCTGTCCAGGAAATCTTCGTTTGTCTTAGTCTTAGAGATTTTCTCTATAAGAAGCTCCATGGCCTCTACGCTGTTCAATTCATTAAGGACTTTTCTTAAAAGCCATATCCTCTGAAGCTCTTTTGCTTCCACAAGCAGTTCTTCTTTCCTGGTATTGGACCTTTTGATATCAATAGCAGGGTAAACCCTTCTTTGGAAAAGCGTCCTGTCAAGCTGTAATTCCATATTGCCCGTGCCTTTGAATTCTTCAAATATAACTTCGTCCATCCTTGATCCTGTATCCACAAGGGCTGTCGCTATTATAGTGAGACTCCCGCCTTCTTCTATGTTCCTCGCTGCGCCGAAAAATCTCTTCGGCTTATGAAGCGCGTTTGAGTCCACGCCTCCAGAAAGTATTTTGCCTGAATGAGGCACTACAGTGTTGTACGCCCTGGCTAACCTGGTTATGCTGTCCAGAAGAACTACGACGTCTTTTTTGTGTTCCACCAGTCTCTTTGCTTTTTCAAGCACCATTTCAGCAACCTGGACATGCCTTTCAGCAGGTTCATCAAAAGTGGAGCCGATAACCTCGCCTTTCACGGATCTCTGCATATCAGTGACTTCCTCAGGCCGCTCGTCTATCAATAGCACCATTATAATGGCTTCCGGGAAATTAGTTGCGATGCTGTTGGCTATTTTCTGCATTAGTATGGTTTTGCCGCTATATGGAGGCGCGACTATCATGCCTCTCTGGCCCTTTCCGATAGGAGTCAAGAGATCTATGATGCGCGTAGACGTATCTACAGTTTTCGTTTCCAGCTTATATCTTACGTTAGGATATATAGGGGTCAGGTTGTCAAAAAGCACCTTATCTTTTGCAGCTTCAGGGCTTTCAAAATTAACAGCCTCGACTTTTAACAGGGCAAAATACCTTTCCCCTTCTTTGGGAGGCCGTATCTGGCCGCTGACCGTATCGCCGGTTCTGAGTTCGAATTTCCTGATCTGCGAAGGCGATATATAGATATCATCCGGGCATGGCAGATAATTGTAATTCGGCGAACGCAGGAATCCGAAGCCATCCTGAAGTATCTCCAGGACTCCTTCCCCGAATATAAGCCCGTCTTTTTCTGTCTGAGCCTGAAGCACCTTAAATATAAGGTCTTGTTTTTTGAGCCCGCTGACGCTGTTTACATTCAGCCCGTGCGCAAGTTTATTAAGTTCTGATATCTTCATTGATTTCAACTTTTCAATATCCAGCTTTTCTTTTACATCCATATCATGCTCCTCTTTTGTTCCAGATCTCCGCGACCTGGTTTAGTGTGTCTATTTTTGAACCGCTATTATCTATGATAAAATCAGCAAAGGCCAGTTTTTTCTTAAAAGGCATCTGCATCCTTATTCTCTTAAAGATTTCTCTGGCAGCTAACCCTCTCGCTTCTCTTACTCTCTTAACCTGCTCTTCTCTATCATTGGCCACCAATATTACCTTATCCACCTGTTTGTAAAAACCGGATTCTATCAAAAGCGGCGCCTCAATAACGATAAACTTGCCTTTTCCGGCTTTTATAATCTTCTTTATCTCTTTTATGACTTCCGGATGGGTAAGACTATTCAGGATTTTAAGTTTTGCATTGTCTTTAAAAACAACTTTTCCGAGTTTTTGCTTGTCTATGTACCCGGATCTTCCCAGGATGCCTCTGCCGAAATACCTGACTATTTTCTTATAACAGCTTTTGCCGGGCTTTATGAGCGAATGATAAACCTTATCAGCGTCAATCGCATAAGCGCCAAACTTCGCAAACATCTTACTAACTGTCGTCTTTCCGCTTCCAAAACTTCCTGTTATGCCTATAATCATAATTACCTTTACAAATTATCTTATTAGGCCTGGCTGGCCTACGAAAAGACGCTCGGTTGCCCCAGCGAGGCAACCTTCGCTCCGCGCCAATTCTCGCTCGCCCTGCTTCTGGGTTGGGGTCTGAGGCGCATTAGAAAAATTTCGGCAAAAGTCCGCAAGGAATTATGGCGAAGTTTTTATACCGTCAAGACTACCTTCGGTATAAAAAATGAGCCGTAAGCCGTAGCGGACGGCGAAATTATTTCAGCGCCGAATGGCCCCAGCCCAGAAGCAGGGCACCGTGCCCGCTCGAATCGGCGAGGCTTTTCTTTAGACCAGCCAGGCCTAACAAGATAATTACTCCTCCATCTCCAGCCAATTTTTGCCGTATTGTACGCTTACCTTTACCGGAACCAATAGTTTCACGGCTCCTTCCATTTCCTCTTTTACCAGCTTTTTCATTTTGTCCAACTCAGCCTTGGGCACTTCAAAAACAAGCTCGTCGTGCACCTGTAAAATCATGAGCGATTTTAATTTTTTCTCTTTCATCTTTCTGTGGATATTTATCATGGCGATTTTTATCAGATCGGCTGCCGAGCCCTGCACAGGCGTATTTATGGCGATTCTTTCCGCCTGCTGCTGTTCCCTCATGCCGCCTGTTTTTATTTCAGGGATATATCTGCGCCTATTAAAAAGCGTTGTCACATATCCCGCGCTCCTGGCCTCTTCTATTTTATCTTCCATATAAACCCTTACACTTGGATATCTTTCAAAATACGAATCTATAAATTGCTGGGCGCTTCCCGGATCTATGCCCAGCCCTTTGCCTAATCCAAAAGCGCTGATTCCGTAGATAATCCCGAAATTCACGGTCTTGGCGTTTGCCCTCATTTCAGCAGTCACGTCCTTTTCTTCTACCCCGAAAATAAGAGAAGCTGTATGACTGTGCACATCCCTGTCTTTCTCAAAAGCAATTATCAGTTCCCGATCCTTTGACAGATGAGCCAGTATCCTGAGTTCTATCTGGGAATAATCAGCTGACATTATAAGATTGTCTTTTTCTCCTATAAATGCCTTTCTTATCTTTCTGCCTTCTTCTGTTTTAACGGGGATATTCTGGATATTCGGATTTGAAGAAGAAAGTCTCCCCGTGGCAGTGACAGCCTGATTAAAAGAAGTATGGAGCCTGTGTGTTTTTTTATTGATAAGTTCCGGCAGCGCGTCCACGTAAGTAGACTTTAATTTGGACAGTTCCCTGTACCTCAAAAGTTCCTTTGGGAGCGCATGCAGGGAAGAAAGCCTTTCAAGCACCTCTACGTCTGTCGAAGCGCCCGTCTTCGTCTTTTTTACGACCGGCAGCCCTAATTTTTCAAATAAAATCTTACTGAGCTGTTTGGGGGAATTGATATTGAATTCTTCGCCCGCTATCCCGTATATATCCTTTATCAGCCCTGAGAGTTCTTTTTCCATCTCAAGGGACGTTTCTTCCAGAAAATCAACATCTATCTTAACCCCGCTTTTTTCCATATCGCTCAGCACATCCACAAGCGGCAGCTCTATATCGTTAAAAAGCAGGTCCAGTTCCTTTTTTAAAAGCTCTTTCTCAAACATGTTCTTAAGCCGCAAAGTGACATCGCTGTCTGCGCAAGAATACATGGAAACCTTCTCCACGTCCACCATATCCATCGTGACCCTTTTCTGGCCTGTGCCTAAAAGCTCGCTTATGGGCGTCATTTTATGGTCAAGATATTCAAACGCGAGATCATCCAGGCCATGGCTCATCCTGGAAGGATTCAATAGATACGACGCTATCATCGTATCGTGAGTTATTCCCCTGAGTTCTATCCCATAATTTGACAGCACCAGCTTATCGTATTTTATATTCTGGCCGATCTTTTTTATTTTCTCGTCTTCCAGGATAGGCTTTAGTTCTTTTAATGCCTCGCTGATATTCGACAACGCAACATAATACGCTTCGCCTTCTTTCCAGCAAAATGATATGCCCACAAGAGCCGCCTTCATGGGCTGTTCGCTTGTAGTTTCGATGTCCAACACAAATTCTGATTTTCTTTTTAACTCTTTGATAAAATCTTTGAAATCAGCCTGGCTGCGGATTGTCTTATAGCAAGCTTCTTTATGGACATCTGAATTCGAAGACGCAATCTCCCTCGCGAAGTTTTTGAATTCCAACTCTTTAAAAAACTCCAGCAGTTTTTCTAAGTCAGGGCATTTTACGCGCATATTTTCAATATCTATCTCTATAGGAACATCCGTATCTACGGTAGCAAGCTCTTTTGACATCCTTGCGCTATCCTCCTGTTCTGACAGCATCTTTCTCCTGGGCTCGCTTTTTATCTTATCAAGATTTTTATAAAGATTCTCCAGGCTGCCGAACTCCTTTATCAGCTCTATGGCTGTCTTCTCTCCTATGCCGCGTACGCCTGGGATATTATCAGTGGCGTCTCCTGCGAGCGCGATAAAATCAGTTATATTTTTAGGCCCCAGCCCGGAAAACCTGTCTACGACAGCCTGGCTGTCATAGATAAGATCGTCTTTATGGGTGCTGTAAACCTTTATTTTTTCATCTACTATTTGAAGCATGTCCTTGTCGCCCGTTACTATGTACACATCTGTCCCCTCTAGAGATGCCTTCTTGGCAATGGTTGCCAGGATATCATCCGCCTCAAAGCCCTGTTTTTCAAAAATAGGCACCTTGTAAGCTGAAAGAGCTTCCTTTATCAATCCCATCTGGCTCACCAGATCATCCGGCATGGGCTTTCTGTGAACCTTATAGTCTTCAAACTGCTCGTGCCTGAATGTGGGGCCTTTCATGTCAAATGCAACAGCTATATAGGCCGGCTTTTCTTTCTCTAATAATTTCTTAAACATCAGGATAAACCCGTATACGGCGTTCGTGGGCCTGCCCCTTGAATCCTTAAGCTCTTTTATGGCATAAAAAGCCCTGTAACAATAAGAGTTTCCGTCAATTAAAAAAAGTTTTTCTTTTTTAGTCATTCATCATTTATCAGGGATTTCCTAAAATAGGAAGGGTATGTTTCTGCATAAAACAGGCGCTTTTATTCCGGTAGAATGCTCAATATTGCTTCAAATTCTTTCTTTGCGCCTGTAAATTCTTTCTGGCGGTAGCGTATCATGCCTTCTTTGTAATGATCTTCTATCCTTTCCTCCTTCATCTTAGACTTTATTGTTCCCTCCAACTCTAAAAGCTGCTTATTGCCGCCGGAACTCTCTTTGGCAATTCTTATCAAATCCAAGGCTTTTGCGTATTCGCCTTTATTGTAAAAATCCTTTGCCCTTCCGTAAGATACGCTTGATTCCCCCGCAGCCAGAGCCTTTGATTCGGGTTGCTTCCTTGCAATGGGGGCAGCCGTCATTTTACCGCTTTTTTCTTTCCTGAGCCTTTCCTCAGCCAGCCTCAGGGATTCCTGAAGCTCTTCATCAAGGCTTCTTTCTTTTCTGGAAACAACTTGCGCTGATTTTTTTGCCTTTGGCTTTGGTTTTTGTTTTTTTTCTGCGCCTACCCTGGTCCATTTAGAAGATTTTTTTACCCTGGCCTCTGGTTTTTGTTTTTTTTCAATTACTTTCCTGGAAGGGGCTTCTTTTTTAACCGGCTCTTTATATTTGGGTTTTACCCTGGGGGCCTGTTCCTTTTCTGCCGTTTGCGCTGTTCTTATTGTTTCCTTATCAATGAGACCGAGCTTCTCTAATCTATTTCTTGCTTCCTGCGTCCAGGGATCTTTTGGGTCACCCAGTTTATATCTTCTCATCCAGTGAAAAGCAGCTTTTTCCAGTTCACCTTTTCTTTCATAAAGAAGCGCCATATTTGTATGCACTTCTCTGTAATTAGGGTCTATTGTCAGCGCCTTTTCATACTCTGATTCTGCCCTGTCCAGCCAGCCCTTTGTCTCAAATAAAATTCCCAAGTCGTTATGAGGAGCCGCGTAATCCGGCATCAGGCTAGCTGACTTCTGATACCATTCAATCGCGGTATCTATATCCCCGCGCTGCTGGGCGTCATACCCCTTTGTCCTGTAGGCCTCCGCATCGCTTGACACGCCCGTCTCTTTACCGGCATATATATAAGCTATATTTAAAAGGGGCAGGAAAAATAAAATAACTAAACAAATAAGGCTTGCCTTTATAAATCTCTTGCGATTCATTCTCTCCATTGCCCATAAGTTTATCATATACCCCTTGTTGCGTCAAGAAAAAAAACTCTGGTTTTGCGTATTATTTGAATAGATAGGTAACAGTATTGTAACAGCCAGCCCTGGCAGGTTTTGAGAAAAGCCTCGCCGATTCGAGCGGGCAGGGTGTCCTGTCAGGCAGGCCA
>PCTH01000059.1:0-24029 GCA_002771475.1 Candidatus Omnitrophica bacterium CG22_combo_CG10-13_8_21_14_all_43_16
TAATTATTCAGCCGGTAGTTGGGGGCCGAAAGAAGCAGAAATGCTTATGGAAAAAGAGGGGCGGAAATGGCGGTATTCAGGTTAGAGCAGGGAAAAAAGAAAATTTTAGTGTTTGATACCATCGAAGAAATGTCTGATTATTTTCTGAAGAAGTGGCGGGAAGCGTCCGATATGGCCATAAGGCATGCGGGCAGGTTTGCCGTGGCTTTATCCGGAGGAAAGACGCCATCCCCATTGTATAATAGTTTAGTTGCCCATGGCGCAGATTTGCCGTGGAATAAAACGCACATATTCCTCGTTGATGAGCGCTTTGTGCCGCATAACGATCCTGACAGCAATTTCGGTATGATAAAAAATGATTTTCTTGAAAAAATAGATATTCCGAACGCTAATATCCACCCTATTTATTTCAATGGCACAGCACTGGACGCGGCCTCTAAATATGAAGAGGGTATAAGAATTTTTTTTAAATTAGAAGACGATCAAACGCCGCAGTTCGATTTAATAATCTTAGGGGTAGGCGAAGATGGGCACACAGCTTCTTTATTTCCGAATCATGAAGCTTTGTCGGAAAAAAGACGCCTGGTATGTACAGTCGTATCCCGCGGTTTAAAAAATGAGCGCGTATCTCTTACTTTGCCCATAATCAATAACGCTAAAACAATCATTTTTTTGGTAACCGGAAGCGGCAAAGCGCATATTATCAGGGAGATGATAGAAGAAGGAGACAGTCGCTTGCCTGCCTTTTTAGTCAAGCCAAAAAGAGGAGGACTTTTTTATTTAATTGATAAAGAGGCAGCTTCTGAAATAGATTATGGTCGGAATAAAGAAAGCAGCGCACAATGAGAAAAGGCATAACTACTTATCTTTTAGTTCGTTCTTTGCGAATATAAAGGTTCGCACAACGTCACGTAGGTGTATAGAAAATAATTTAAAGAGAAAATGCGAGAAAAAATCACAAATATTTACGAAATTAACACACGCGTTTGGTTAAGGGAATTATCAAATAAATATCGAAAGAAGATAACATTAGGCAATATCCCTGAAGAAGAAATTTTGTTTATGAGAGAATTGGGTTTTGATACACTTTGGCTTATGGGCGTTTGGTTATCGAGTAAAAAGAGCAGAGAGGCAGCGCTCAGCAATCAGAAATTATGGGATGAATTGAATGCTGCGTTGCCGCAGTTAGAACTAGAAGAGATATCTTGTTCACCGTATGCTATAGCCGGATACGAGGTTGATAGTTTTTTGGGCAATAACCGAGAAATGCTTGAATTAAAGAAGAGGTTAAATAGTCATGGAATAAAGCTGATTTTGGATTTTGTCCCCAATCACGTTGCCTTGGATCATCCCTGGGTGCATGCCTATCCCGAATATTTTATTCGGGCAACCAGACAGGAACTGCAGAATCATCCGGAGCTATTTTTCAGCGCGGACAATAAGGCCGTTCTTGCATATGGTAAAGACCCGTATTTCCCATCATGGGCAGATGTAGTCCAGTTGAATTATTACAATCCATCAACCCGAAAAGCGATACAAGAGGAACTTTTGAGGGTGGCATCGTTGTGTGATGGAGTGCGTTGTGATATGGCAATGTTGATTTTAAAGCGCGTACAAAAACAGATATGGGGAGAGAGAGTTTTTGGAAGCGGAAAATTTACAGAGCCTGAATCAGAGTTTTGGCAGGAATCAATCGGGTATATTAAGAAATCATATCCGGAATTTATTTTTATCGCTGAGGTATATTGGGGATTGGAATATGAATTGATGAATTTGGGATTTAACTACGTATATGATAAAACATTTTATGATTTCCTAGAATATTCTGACATTGAGAAATTAAAGGGAAATCTGACTGAACAAAATGAAACCGCCGGTAAAAAATTGAAATTCATTGAAAATCATGACGAGAACCGTGCTATCGCAGTATTCGGTAGGGAAAAATCAAAAGCCGCGGCATTTCTTTTGGCAGTTTCTCCGGGGGCACATCTTTTCCACCAAGGGCAAATAGAAGGTTTTAAAAATAAACTCCCTATTTACTTGAAGGAATCGCTTGGTGAGAAAAGTGACGAAGGGATAATCGAATTCTATAAAAATATTTTAGTAACCTCTAAAAATATATCTTTGAATATGTTTGCTTGGGAATCGACGGTGATTTTTCCCGCATGGAAAGAAAATGAAACTTATAAAAATTGCATAGCACTATTTAATAAAAACCAATACGGTTATTATTTAGCAGTTGCTAATTATTCTGATTCACAATCCCAATGCTATACTCGTTTCGATATTACAACTATTCAGGCAAAAGAGTTGATATTTAAAGATTTGTTAAGCCAAAGCGAATATGTCAGAGGCAAAGAAGATATTATTTTAAAAGGTCTTTATCTGGATATGCATAAATATGGGTATCATCTGTTTAGAATATTAGGGGAGGGGTAAGACTATGCCGAGAGATATCCCTGTAGGAAACGGTAATATGTTGATAGCGTTTGATAACAATTACATCTTACGCGAATTTTATTTTCCCCGCGTGGGACAAGAAAACCATACCAAGGGTGAGCCATTTCGTTTTGGAGTTTGGGTAAATGGTAAATTCAAATGGATTTCTGAAGGATGGGAAAAGAGTTTAGATTATCTTGACGACACATTGGTGACGAACGTAACCCTCATTAATAATGAGCTTAAGGTTAAAATAACCGCTCATGACCTGGTTGATTTTCATGAGAACATATATGTAAAAAAGCTGACTGTAGAAAATTTATCCTCTGAGCTTCAGGAAGTAAGGCTATTCCTATGCCATGATTTTCATATCTATGGCAATGATATAGGTGACACAGCTGCTTTCAGGCCGGAAGTCAACGGTTTGCTGCATTATAAGGGAGAGCGCTATTTTTTAATTAACGCCTGTGCAAATAAAAAATGCGGGATCGATCAATTTGCTACTGGCCACAAAGAACAGCAAGGTGCTGAAGGAACATGGAAGGATGCCGAAGACGGGATTTTAAGCGGAAATCCTATCACACAGGGTTCGGTCGACTCTTGTATTGCTATCCATTTAAAGCTTAAAGCAAAAGCCAGTGATACTTGTTTTTACTGGGTGTGCGCTGGCAGGAACTGGAACGAGGTAAAGATTTTAAATAGCGTTATATGGGAAAAGACGCCCGAAGTTATTCTTAAACGCACGCTTGATTATTGGAAATTATGGGTAGACAAGGAAGAGCTCAATTATGGGTTATTGCCTGAAAAAATAACCTGGCTCTATAAAAGGAGCCTGTTGATAACCCGCACCCAGATTGATAATGGCGGAGCGATTATTGCCGGAAATGATTCTGATGTGGTGCAGTTTAACCGGGATACCTATAGCTATATGTGGCCGCGGGACGGGGCGTTAGTCGCCTATGCCTTAGATTTGGCAGGGTATTCAGAAATCACCCGTCGCTTCTTTAATTTCTGCGCGCAGGTTATTGATAAGGAAGGTTATTTTTTACATAAATATACACCCTCTGGCGCTGTTGCAAGTTCCTGGCATCCGTGGCTAAAAGACAAAAAACCACAGATACCTATACAGGAAGACGAAACTGCGCTTGTTATCTGGGCGCTCTGGAATCACTATAATATTTTTAAGGATATAGAATTCATTAAGCCATTATATAAACATTTGATTAAAAACGCAGCAGATTTTATGCTTCGCTATCGTGATAATAAAACTAAACTCCCTCTGCCGAGTTATGATCTATGGGAGGAACGTCAGGGGATACTTACCTTTACGGTGAGCGCCGTATATGCTGGTTTAATGGCAGCAGCAAGTTTTGCGCAGGCCTTTGGAGAGACCGATGTTTCTAAGAGCTATGAGAGAGGTGCTTTTGAAATTAGAGAGGCGATGGATAAGTATCTTTATCTTGAGAAAGAAAAACGTTTTGCTCGGATGATAAATTTTAACAATGATAAAATTGAAATTGACGCAACTATCGATGCCAGCCTTTATGGAGTATTTGCCTTTGGTGCGTATTCTGCAGATGACAAAAAAGTAGTAAGCACTATGGAGCAGATCTATGAAAAGTTATGGTGCAACACAGAGGTTGGAGGTCTATGCCGTTACGAAAATGATTCTTATCATCGCGTAAGCAATGACGTTACGGGCAATCCTTGGTTTATTACTACCTTGTGGCTTGCACAATATTATATTGCCAGAGCAAGAAGCAGGGGTGAACTTGATAAGTCCTTATCAATAATGCAATGGGTCAAGAATCATGCTTTGAGAAGTGGTTGCCTTGCTGAGCAGGTTAATCCCTATACGAATGAGCCCATCTCAGTTTCACCTTTAACCTGGAGCCACGGCACATTTATTTTAACCGTTCAGGAATATATTAATAAACTTTTAGAAATAGAGAAATGCACGGCTTGTACCCAATCCAAGTATTCTAAGAAAAGAATGAAAACATGAGAGAGGTAAAGATATATGTTTACAAAATGGCATGATTTTATCGGTGAGATGACCGGCTCATTCATACTTGTATTTTTCGTGTGCGGTTCAGTGACGGTGACGGTTCTTTTCTCATCCCTTATCGGCCTTTTTCAGATAGCCATTGTTTGGGGGATTGGCGTAACGCCGGGGGTTTATGCGTCACGCTATCTATCATGCGCTTATCTTAATCCTGTCGTAAACCTAGGAATGGTTGTGGCGGGCCGGAGGCATGCGCGAAGGTTACCGGTTTATATGGGTCTTCCGGTTTTTAAGTGGGTAAATATGCGGCCTCGGAGATAAATTATGGGCCGTAAAATGAAAGGAGCTATAGTGAAAAGAAGAATTGGTTTTTATCTTTTGATTTGTTCTTTAATAGTCTGGGTGCAGCCTGCGTTTTCACACTGTGAGATCCCCTGTGGTATTTACAATGATGAAGCAAGAATAGAGCGGATAGAAGAACACATAACAACAATCGAGAAGTCCATGAATATGATTATTGAGCTCTCAAAGGAGAAGGATAAGAACTACAATCAGATAGTCCGCTGGGTCAACAATAAGGAGACTCACGCCAACCTGCTCCAACACATCATATCTCAGTATTTTATGACACAACGGATAAAAATAGGAAATGAACAGAACAAAGGAGCGTATGCTAAATATGCAGGCGAACTTATACTTTTACATAAAATGCTTGTGTATGCGATGAAGGCAAAGCAAAGCACAGATCTTGCAGTTGTTGAAGAGCTAAGGGTTTTGTTGAGCCGGTTTAAGGCTTCATATTTTGGCCTGGAAACTAAAGAACATAAGGGATCACATTAATCGCATATGTATAGAGAAATTGCAGATTACGGAATAATAGGGGATATGCATTCAGTTGCCCTCATATCAAGGGACGGCTCCATAGATTATTGTTCTATGCCGCACATAGACTCTCCTACTGTATTTGCGGCGCTCCTTGACGACGAAAAAGGCGGATATTTCAGCATAAGGCCTGCGGAAGAATTTACGTCAGGCACAAAATATATCGATAGTACAAACATTTTAAACTGCTTTTTTAAAACCAAAACAGGGGAAGCGATACTTACTGACTTTATGCCTGTTAAGACGCAGGAATTATTCGAGGGAGAAGACCATATAATCCATAGATGTTTGAGGTGTGTCTCCGGAAGTATTAAATTCAAACTTGAGTTATTTGCCCGCCCGCTATACGCTAAAGCAATTCCGCAAATAGATGTTAAAGGTAAAATTTGCAAGATAAGGCTTGAAAAAGAAACCTTTACCTTCAATTTTAATTTAACCGAATATGATCTTAAAACAATCGATGACGGAATCAGATTAGAGTTTTCGCTTTCCGGGAGCCAAGAGGCGCACTTTAATTTTGTTTACGGAGATAGTGATAAGGAAGAGACGCTGGCATGCGGTATGAAAGATACGGAAAAATTTTGGCATGATTGGCTTAAGACCTGCATGGGCAACAGGTGTTCTTTTTTGGGGGAGTATGCAGGTATGGTTAATCGTTCACTTTTAGCCCTAAAACTGCTTACGTTCCAGCCAACAGGCGCCATCGCGGCGGCAGCAACTACTTCGTTTCCGGAGACAATAGGGGGAAAGAGAAATTGGGATTACCGCTTTACTTGGATAAGAGACGCCTCTTTTACCCTAAAGGCTTTGTTTGCCCTTGGGCATGTTGATGAAGCCGATAGTTTTGTAAGATGGTTGCATACAACGTATAAAAAATACGGAGGCGAAAGATTACAAATAATGTATTCGCTGGAAGGTAATAACGCGTTAAAGGAAAAAGAACTTACTTTCCTAAAGGGATACATGGCCTCAGCGCCTGTGAGAATAGGAAATGGCGCTCATAATCAGAATCAATGGGACATATATGGCGAAGTTATGGACGCGGCCTTGAGGCTTTCCGATTATGCGGGGAAAATAGATGTGGATTTGTGGCCGTTTTTTAAAGATATATGTGAGCTTGCTATTAAGAACTGGGAAAAACCGGATGACGGTATTTGGGAAGTAAGAAACGGCCCGTACCATTTCGTTTATTCAAAGGTTATGTGCTGGGTCGCGTTAGACAGAGGTATTAAGATTGCCGCAAGATATGGATTCGACGCCCCGCTCAATGAGTGGAAAATAGAAAGAGGCAAGATAATAGAAGATGTCCTGGTGAAAGGGTATGATAAAGATATAAAAAGTTTCGTCCAGCGATACGGCTCAAAAGAACTTGATTCGAGCCTGCTTCTATTGCCGATGGTAAACTTTTTGCCGATAGATGACGAACGCATTAAAAACACCATAAAAGCCTGTAGGGAAAAATTGATGAAACATGGCTTTCTCTTGCGTTATTCAGGCGATGACGGCATGGAAGGGGAAGAGGGAGGTTTTATTCTATGTAATTTTTGGTTTATAGAGTGCCTAGTGCTTTCAGGCGAAGTAGATGAGGCAAAAAAAGTTATAGAGACCACTGTTAAAGCCGCAAATCATCTTGGTTTATTATCTGAGGAATATGATTTCAAAAGCGGCCGTATGCTCGGAAACTTTCCTCAGGCCTTCAGCCATATCGGATACATAAATGCCGTATCGGCCGTGCTTAACGCGCAGTATAAGGGGTTTCAGAAAAGCATGAACACACCACTTGTCGAACGTTTCAAAAAGATAATACCTTTACGGGCTGAATTAAACAAAACAAACAAGCGACAAGCTGAACATACTCCACGGATTGCGGCTCAATTGAAGATTTTACTTGGGAGGCTGCAGGGAGCATTTTTTAATGTCATTGAAGGCCGCGTTGACTATGAAAGCATGAAAAGGTCTTCTGACTATATGGAGTATCTGAATTTGACTCAAAAACTTAATTTTTTTGACCCGTCGCTTCTTAAAACAGATGCCGAAAAAAGATCTTTTTGGATAAACATGTATAACATTCTTATTATTCACGGCGTTATTGAGTTTGACGTAAAAGAGTCCGTTAAAGAAATATTCAACTTTTTTGGACGCATAAGCTATAAGATAGGTGGGTTTAATTTCACCCCTGATGATATAGAGCACGGTATATTAAGAAAAAACAGGCCGCATCCGGTAATTCATATGAAACCGTTTTCAAGCTCCGATAAGAGACTGCGCTTTGTAGTCGATAAATTTGATCCACGGGTACATTTCGCGCTAGTATGCGCGTCAAGTTCATGCCCACCTATAGAGTTTTACGAGGCCTCGAAAATAAACCAACAACTGGATGTGGCAGGAAAAAGTTTCATTAACAGGAGAGGGGCCATCCTGGATCCAGATAATAATGTTTTGAGCCTATCCCAGATATTTAAATGGTATGCTCCGGATTTTGGGTCTTCCATAAAGAATATCGTTAAATATATTACGAACTTTACAAACGAAAAAATAAAAAATTATTTATTGAATAATCAGGAGAAATTACAGGTTAAATATTTACCCTATGATTGGAGTTTAAATAAGATATTGAAATAAATTATACGAGGAGGTTAAGCATGAACGAGTTTTTAAGTGTTTTGGAAAGACATGGGATACAAAAAGATATTCTTAGAAGAGGGCGATTGACTACGCTTCAAGTCAATATGGGCGATCTTTGCAATCAGAGTTGCAGTCATTGCCACATTGAAGGGTCCCCAAAGGGGAAAAAGATCATGTCGCGAAAAGCCGCGGATGCTATTTTAAACTTTCTAAAAAACAACAAAATGCGGACGCTTGATATTACCGGCGGAGCTCCGGAATTAAACCCTAATTTTGAATATTTCGTTGAGTCTGCTCGGCCGCTTGTTAATGAGCTTATCTTGCGGTCAAATCTTACGGTATTGCTTGAGAAAGGTAAGGAGCATCTGCCGGAATTCTTCAGGCTGAATAAAGTACATCTTATCTGCTCTTTGCCTTGCTACACAAAGGAGAATGTTGATCGCCAACGTGGGGCTGGAGTCTTTGAAAAGAGCATAAAGACGCTTAAACTGCTCAACGAAACAGGTTTTACGAAAAGAAACGATCTTCAGCTGGACTTGGTGTATAACGCTTTGGGTGCGTATCTGCCCGGGTCGCAGGATTCACTGGAAAGGGATTACAAAAAGGCGCTCAAAGACAATTACGGCATTGAATTCAACAGGCTTTTGACCATTACCAACGTGCCGGTTAAGAAGTTCAAGGATTATCTCGACGCGAATAATGAATATGAGAAGTATTTTAATGTTCTTGAAAATAATTTTAACCCCGCGACCATTGAGACCTTGATGTGCCGTTCTTTTTTAAGTGTTGGGTATGACGGCAGGCTATATGACTGCGATTTTAATCTCGCTTTGGGGTACGCCTTGAAAGATTCAAAGGGGAACCATTTAACCATCGATAAATTAAGCATGGAAGATCTGGAAGAAAGAGAAATTATTACAGGCGAGCATTGTCTGGCCTGTGCCGCGGGGAGCGGATCAAGCTGTCAGGGCGCATTGACGAATGAGCGAATGTGTGCCGCAAACGTTCAGGAGGACAAAAAACACCCAAGCCAAGAGGAGGGCTTGGTGTGCGTCTCTGCGCGACAAAGCGTTAAAGAATATTACGGGAAAATTCTTAAGACGCAGAAAGACCTCAAGACGAGTGCCTGCTGTCCTGTCGATGATTTCCCTGAGCCGATGAAGTCGATCATTAAGAACATCGAGCCGGAAATATTGGATAAATTCTACGGATGCGGTTCGCCGTTGCCTCCACTCTTAGAAGGGTGCCGGGTTTTAGATTTAGGCTCAGGCACGGGGCGCGACGTGTATATTGCTTCAGCGCTTGTGGGCGAACAAGGATTTGTCACCGGAGTCGATATGACTGATGAGCAGTTAAATGTCGCCCGTAAATATAAAGACGCGCAAATGAAGAGGTTCGGTTTTAAGCGATGTAACGTGGATTTTAGAAAAGGCTATATTGAGGATCTCAAAGAAGCCGGTATTGAAGATAATTCACAGGATGTGGTTATCTCAAACTGCGTGATTAATCTTTCCCCCGATAAGAAAAATGTTTTTGCAGAAATATTCCGTGTTTTGAAGCCAGGAGGAGAGCTTTACTTTTCTGATGTTTTTGCTGATAGGCGCATACCCGATGATGTCAAAAACGACCCGGTCCTTTACGGTGAATGTCTTGGCGGAACGATGTATATAGAAGATTTCAGGCGTATACTTGAGAGTTTAGGATGTTTGGACGTGAGGTATATGTCAAAACGCGTTATCACTATCGAAGACCCAAAGATTTTGGAAAAGACGGGCAACATCACATTTTGTTCAGTGACTGTCAGGGTGTTTAAACTGAATGACCTTGAGGATCTTTGCGAGGACTTCGGACAGGTTGCTTATTACCAGGGAACGATTCCCGGATTACCTCATCAGTTTGTGCTTGATGATCATCATGTGTTTCTTACCGGAAAGCCCCTGCTTGTATGCGGAAATACCGCTTCGATGCTCACAAACACGCGGTATGGAAAACATTTTAAGATCGTCGGTGATAAAACTCGTCATTTCGGCCCCTTTCCGTGCGGCCCGGCTTCTACGGTATCAACAACCAAAGGCGCAAAAACTGACGGCAGTTGTTGCTAGGAGGGTAGGATAGCAATGGATATTCAACCGACATACTGGTATATATTACCTATATCAATTATTTTCGCTTCGATAGCGGCTACCATCGGCATTGGAGGCGCAACATTTTTCTCGCCGTTTTTCATGATTGTTCTGAAATTGAATCCGGAGGTCGCTATTGGAACCGCTCTCATAACAGAGGTTTTTGGGTTCACAAGCGCTATTTTAGGATACTCAAAAAAGCGTCTAATTGATTACAAGTTAGCGTTTAAAGTGTTGGTGGGTACTATTCCTATGGCAGTGCTGGGTGTTTTTCTATCACACGCCATCCGCAGTGACTATTTAAAGTTAATTTTTGGAATAGGAATGATTCTACTAGCGATAAAATTTCTGCAAAAACCCGACGTCCATGAAACTAAATTACTCAATGAAAATATTAAAAAAGACTTCGCCGATACGGGAAAGACAACCATTACCACGCGTAGTGGCGAAATAATTAAATATACAGTGTGTAACGTCCATAAGGGACGGGTTATTACCTCAATTGGTGGTTTTTTTGTCGGGCTTATTTCCACAGGATTAGGCGAGTTGAATGATTTTTTCTTCCTGCGGACATGCAGGGTTCCCAGCAAAATTGCCACAGGAACCAGTGTTTTAATAGTCGCTATTACTGCTCTGGCAGCTTCCCTAGGGCATTTTAAATTCTTTATGGGAATGGGAGAAACGGTGTTAACAAACGTGGCAAACATAATAATATTCACTATACCCGGTGTTATTATCGGTGGCCAACTTGGCGCATTTATATCGAGCAGGATGAAATCACAAGCACTGGAATTTTTTATTTCAATATTGTTTATTGCTATTGGCGCTATAACATTGCTTGAAGTGGCTACAAAATAAGGCTTATGTATTGTTATCCATTATGAGAAAGACGATTATATGTATTGACAGAGATGGTACGCTTATTCATGATACGAGGGATCATCTATTTTTGGGAAGAAACAACGACTGGAAATCAAAGGTCAAACTACTTCCTTTTGTTGTTGATGGAATAAAGCTAATGAACGCTATCCCTTATTCATCAATATATATGATTACAAACCAACCAGGTGTTGCCATAAATGATTACCCATTACTAACGGTCGATAGAGCGCGTGAGGTTTGCAGATATGTTTTCGATATTATTAAAAGTAAAGGCGCCGTTATAAATGATTTTTTCTTATGCCCACATGCTGATTTTGAATATATTAAAACAAAACCGAATGCTGCGTTTAATAAAAACTTGGTACATGAAAATTGTGGGTGCTTAAAACCTTCTCTCGGTATGGTCTTTAACGCTTTAAAGACAGATGGAACCATGCCGGAAAACGCGGATTTGTATGTTATTGGTGATCGGTCTTCTGATGTCCAGACGGCACTAAACATAAACGGGACAGGCATTCTTATTCCTTTCAAAAACGAACCGGGTGAGGAAGAAAAGTTAACAAAGTTAGAGAATCAGGCCGATATGCATATCAGTTCAACTTTGCTTGAAGCTGCGAAATTTATCCATAGCAGGGTGAAGACTTCCGCATAAATCTCCACTCTCACTAAATATCCGCTAATCAGTGGGTATTTAACACTATCAGACATTTAACCCGCCTACGCCGAAGAGTTTTCACCTTCGGTTTCGGCGAGGTTCCCGCCATAAGAAAAACGGGCTTCAATTTTCACTTCTTGCTAATGTTCACTCTTTAGTGAACATTTCCGGTTTTTAAGTACATCAGATATTTTTACATTTACTCCGGGCTAATTTTGTGCTATAAAATGCAATACGTGCAAGATAGTCTAATTAACGTAATAAAATAATATATAAGGAGTGATGCTATATGGAAAGCATAAAAAAATTAGAACTATATCGTTTAGAGAACAAAATAACCCAGCAGGATCTGGCGAAAGAACTAGGTGTTGCTTTTTCGACTGTCAGCCGGTGGTTCAATAGAAAGACAACTCCAAGTAAGATCCAGCAGTACCATGTGGAGAAGTATCTGAGCAAAAAGACAGGTAAACTTTACAACAAAGCAGCCAAAAGGGGCTAAATAAGATGAAGTATAAAATATTTGTGAGCGGTGTGCAGAAAGAACTCAAAAAGGAAAAGGACCTTAGCAAAAAAACCTTGAGAAACAAAAGGTCCTCTATGAGGTGTTTTCAGAGGATAAGATTAACATCGATATCTATAAAGACCGGGCCGAGCTTTTAAGGAATGAGGAGAAAAAGCTCAGGCAGGATGTAAAGGTGATTCAGTTAAAGATTCTGGAGAAGAGAAACGCTGTCGATTTGGTAAAGGCCACGCAGGATTTCTTTTTAAGGCTCAGGAGTAATCCTAATAATGAACAGATGGATTACCTTGTAAAAACATTCATGAGGATAATATTCAAGGCTATCTATATCCAGAATCAGGAGATCGTGTAAAACGTCAATTATTTTTTCTGGCCGCATTGACTCATAGGTTATTGCTTCAGTATAATGTTACCAAAACTGGAGGTAACATATGGGCACAGAAACGCTGAGCAAACTGGCACGAAAAGAATTAGTCATCGCGATTCAAGAAAGGTATAGCAGGGCATCCAAGAGCGAAAAAGCGAGCATTCTTAACGAGTTTACGCAAGTGTCTGGGTATCACCGCAAACACGCAATTCGATTGTTGGGAAATTTAATGGCTAATGAACCGAGGTCAGCGGTTATAAGCAGCAATAAAGTATACGATGAGGCGGTAAAAGATGTATTGATTGTGTTGTGGGAAACGTCCGATAGAATTTGCGGAAAGCGCTTGAAAGCGGTGATTCCCAATTTAGTGGAAGCAATGGAGCGACATGGCCATTTAAAATTAGAGTTTACGCTCCGCAAGAAAATTTTATCAGTCAGTGCATCCACTATTGATCGAGTGTTACGGCCAATTCGAAAAAATACCGGCAATCGAAAGAAAAAGCGAATATTCAGGAGATTGAGCAAAGAAATTGCTATCAAGACCTCCCATGATTGGCAGGATTCATTGCCTGGATATGTGGAAATTGATTTTGTGGTACACGGTGGCGGGTCAATGTCCGGGGAGTATCTCCATAGTCTTGTTGCCACTGACGTTTGTTCCGGCTGGACGGAAGCGGTGCCCCTATTGGCAAGGGAACAATCGTTGGTCATTGAGGGGTTAAGACGGATACAGAGTCAAATGCCGGTAATCATTTTAGGAATTAATTCTGATAATGATAGTGCGTTTATTAATGATACGCTGAATTTATATTGTGAGCAGACGGGAATTGTATTCACACACTCCCGCGTTCACCACTCAAATGATCAGGCGTGGGTTGAACAAAAGAATGGAGCCGTGATTCGCAAAATCGTTGGTCACGAGCGTTTTTCTGGAATTATCGCGGGACAAGCGCTGGCACAGTTGTTCCAAGCCGTACGGCTGTATGTAAATTACTTCCAACCATCATTTAAACTTCGCGACAAGATTCGAGAAGGTGCAAAAGTAAAAAAATGGTATACCTCTCCGGAAACTTCTTGCGATCGACTTTTAGCGAACAAAGGGGTGGCTGAAAAAGTAAAAGAAGCCTTGCGTAAACAAAAAGAACAGCTGGATCCAGTAGCATTGTTACAACGGATCCGGCAGGGGCAGTCTGCACTGGCCGCGCTGAGTTCCGGTGCGATGAGCACCGGACCGAATCGGCAAAGCCTAGATCAATTCCTATCACAACTGCCGCGACTGTGGCGAGATGGTGAAGTGCGGCCAACACATCGAAAGGATGAAGCCAAGGCTCGCTATTGGCGCACCCGTGAGGATCCTTTCAAGAATGTATGGACCGATATTCTGCTTTGGCTCCAAAGCGCCCCTGATAGCACCGCTAAATCACTGTTCCAACGGTTAAAAAATGAGAATCCAGAACAATTTGTCGATGGGCAGTTACGAACACTACAACGTCGGGTTGGAGAATGGCGTCGTACGATGGCTAGGAATTTAATTTTTAGCGGGATGGATACTATTAACGATGTCGCAGCCGTTGGAAAAAGCACCCAGACATAGTGAATAAAAACTCAAAAAGACGTAGGGGAAGCTTCGAGAATATCGGTAACATTCTGATCTGAGGCAACGGGACCGGTAATTATAATTGTCGCATAACAGGAAATGCCCGTTGAGGGCGCGCTTGCATCCTCGCGTGCGGTAACCATACAAAAATACAATGTTCGTGATGTGTCTTATGAAATCCAGGCAGAGAAGTAGAGAATCAACCAGTGTTGCAAAAAGGTGTCCGAAGAAATTAGAAATGTCCGGTGCTTAAATGGTAAAAAAATTTGACGGAATAATGGAGTATCATGGGAAATGGGAGCCAGGATCTTATTATTTATTCCAAGTATTTCGAAAGAAGAAGTGAAATTAAAAATTATCAATAGATTATGATTAAAAGAGTATTTTTAAAAAATTTCGGCTGGCCGATGGGTGCAGTATTATACGACTTTTGTACCGTATTTAAGCAGGATTAGATAGAAAGTTATTTTTAGCTTGACTTTAAACCACTAGTAGTGTATAAAATATAGTATGTAATACTGCATAATTTACACAAAAGGTGGATAATATGGGAAATATAAAGACATTAGGTAAAGTTAGTGCTAATTTAATCAGCCGGCTCTATGATGAAGATAAGACTATTTTTGAGATTGGCGATGTTCAGCGGATTTTAGTGAAGAAATATAATGATGTTACAGATCTATTAAGCAGATTAGTCAAAAGAAAAGTAATTACTCGTCTAAAAGCAGGTAAATTTTTGATTATTCCTCAGGAATTAGGCAGTGCTGAGCGCTATGTGGGCAATTGGTATCTATTAGCCAGAGAAGTAGTTAACTCTCCTTTATATTACATTGCTTTTTATAGTGCCATGCATTATTGGGGAATGTTAACCCAGCCTTTGATTAAGATTTTTACAGCTACTCCCAAGAGGCAGATTGTGCCTTTGGAGATGAGGGATAAATTGACTTTTATTTTTGTAAAGGGAAAATCTATCTGGGGCATTAAAGAAGAGTGGGTAACAAAGACTGAAAAGGTAAGGATTTCTGATTTAGAAAGGACAATTATTGATGCCGTAGTTCATCCTCAATATTGCGGCGGCATTACGGAAATTGCAAAAGGAATTTGGTTAGCGAAAGAAAGAATAGATTATGAGCGATTGAAAAATTATGTTGATAGATATGGTAAGAATGTTGTGGCTAAGCGGTTAGGTTATATTTTAGAGATACTTAAAATTGAACAACCGGCATTGTTGGGACAGTGTAAAAAATATATTAGAAAAAGGTATGATTTATTTGATCCTACTTTGCCTATGGAAAAAATAGACAAGAATAATTGGCATCTGATTGATAATGTGGGTCAAAAACAAATTCTTGATTTAGTAGGACATTAATACCTTATGATAACGTATTCTCAGATTCAAAGATTAGCTGCTAAACAGGCCATTCCAGAGGAAATAATTGAAAAGGATTATCTTGTTGAACTTATTTTATTTTGTTTTGCCAAAGATAGATTCTTTAAAGAAAAGCTTGTTTTTCGGGGTGGCACTGCCTTGAAGAAAGTTTATTTTCCAGACTATCGTTTTTCAGAGGATTTGGATTTTTTAGTTAACGATAAAGAGAGCCTAATAGAATATAAACAGAGGATTGATGAGTTTCTAGCCGTAATTAATTCGAAATATCCTTTCCGTTTAGATAAGCGTTTAGAGTTAAACAAGGATAGATTTCAGTTTTTTATTCTTTACGATATCTTTACAGAGATAAAGGCTGTTAAGGAATTAAAAGTGGATATTTTAAGAGACAGTTTTATGCCTTCTTACGAAAGAAAGAAGATGCTTTTTAGTTATCAGGAATTCGGGAAAGAAGAATTAAGTCTAAAAACGTACACCTTGGAAGCTGTGGTGAGTGATAAAATATCTCGGATGTTGGATGTAGATAATGAACCGCGCGATATTTATGATTTATGGAATCTCTTGAAATTAGAGCTTGATGTTATAAAAATAAAAATAGAACTCAAGAAAAGATATGGCTACGATATTTATCTGCCTAATCTTTTAATCGAAATTACTAAGGAAGTATACAAGAGAAATTGGCAGATTAGGTTGGAAAAACAAATCCCTAATTTGCCGCGTTATGAAACAATAACAGAGGAATTGAAGGCCTTGATAAAAACCAAATTGCTAAGGGATAAAGATGATAGTTTTTCAGAGTAATGATGAAATGAAAGAAGTTTTTATTTTTGGAGCTGGCGCATCCAAATTGTCAGTTATTATATGAAATTAAATCCGACGGGAAACCGTATTTGACCGAACTAAATGAAAGATATGATAATTACACCAGTTTTCTTGGCTTGGCTGAGGAAATATACTCAGAGTTTACAGGTATAAAGAAAAAACGGGGCAGAAAGAATGGGAAATAGATAGTCAGATAGAAAAAGTTGATAAGAAAGTATTTCAAAGACAATCTAAACGATCAATCAAGCGATATAATATGACACAGACAGCAAGAATTTTAGGAGTTCACCGCGAAACTTTGTATTACTGGATAAAGAAGAGATGGATTAAGCCAAGACGAGACTATCGTAATTATCCTGTTTTTACAGTTTTAGACATTGAGAACCTTATAAAGTGGAAAAACACGATAAAATAAAGTCCAAAAAGTATCGAAAAGGCAGCATTATCGTATACATTCATCGGCTTTAGACAGTTTTATGTAAACCTCAAAAGAAGGATCTGAAATTATGCAATTGACTATGAAACAAGAAGTTGCATCAAAAAAAGTGTTCATTCGCACTCTGGGCTGCCAGATGAACGAGCACGATTCCGCCAGGTTAAAGGATCTGCTTACTGAGCGGGGTTATGCCGTCTGCGACAGTCCGGAATCTGCGGATGCGGTAATTTTTAATACCTGCAGCGTCAGAAAGCATGCCGAGGACAGGGTATATGGCAAAGTTGGGACGCTGGCTAAACTTAAGGCGAAAAAAACAGGGCTTATTATAGGTATTATCGGATGCATGGCAGAGGCCCGGAGAGATGAGATTTTTCGAAGGCTTCCGATAGTGGATTTTTTGTGCGGGCCTGGCGATTTGGATAAAGTCCCGGATATTATCGATAAGATCAAAGCCGGAGCGGGTCATATCATGTGTCTGGAAGGTTATAAGTCAAAGATAATCCCAGGATTTTCAAAAGAAAGAAAGACCGGAGAGAAAGCGTATGTGAAGATAATGGAAGGCTGCGATAATTTCTGCTCATATTGCATTGTCCCTTATGTCAGAGGCAGGGAAAGGAGCAGGCCTTCGAAAGATATATTGAATGAAATCAAAAAATTAATCAATAACGGCGTCAAAGAAATTATTCTTTTAGGCCAGAATGTGAATTCGTACGGCAGAGGCCTGAAGGAAAAGATAGATTTTGTAGGGCTTCTTGGAAAGATAGATAATCTGGTCAGCACTTCAGGCGGGCCGGGTTATGTTAAGGTTGGTTTTTTTACCAGTCATCCGAAGGATGCCGGCCCGGAGTTGTTCAAGGCGATGAGGGATCTTAACTCTATAATAAAAATTCTGCATTTACCCATCCAGTCCGGTTCGGATAAAGTCCTGAAGAGGATGAACAGAAAATATACAGTAGCGAAATACAAAAAACTAGCGGGTGATTATAGAAAGATTGTTAAAGGCGGCAATATCTCCAGCGACATTATTGTAGGTTTTCCCGGAGAAAGAGAGTCAGATTTTAAAGGCACCTTAAATGTAGTTAAAGAACTTCAGTTTGACGCAGCTTATATCTTTAAATATTCTCCCAGGCCTGGCACAAAGGCCGCTAAATTTAAAGATGACGTAACTCTCGAAGAAAAAGAAAGGCGTCACGCGCTGCTTTTGGGATTACAGAGAGATATTTTAGTGAGTAAAAGGCGATAAAATGGTTTATTTTTTAGTAGGCCCCACAGCTTCAGGCAAAACAAAGTTCTCGATAAAGCTGGCCAAAAAATTAAATGCCGAGATCATATCCTGCGATTCCATGTGTGTTTATAAAGGCATGGATATACTCACTTCTAAGCCTCTAGCGAGCGATAGAAAAAAAACGCGGCATCATCTGATTGATATAATCCCGCCTGCCAGAGAATTCAGCGTTGCCGAATACCGCAAGATGGCGCTTGAAAAGATAGAAGAAATCTTAAGACGGAAAAAAATTCCTTTATTCGTGGGAGGCAGCGGCCTTTATGTGAAGGCTGTTATAGACGGCCTTTTCCCGTCAGCTGAAAAGGATTTAAAATTCAGGAATAGCCAGGAGGCCTTGGCAGGAAAATACGGCAAGGCTTATTTATACAGGAAGCTAAAAAAGATAGACCCTGTCCGCGCCAAAAAGATCCATCCCCATGATTTGCGGCGCGTCATAAGGGCCCTTGAGATTTATCATACGGAAAAGAAAAGACCTTCGGAGTTAAATAAAACTACAGAACCGCTGAAATATAACTTTAAGATCTTCGGCCTTCAGCTTGACAGGCAGAAGCTTTATAAAAATATAGACACAAGAGCAGAAGAGATGTTTAAAAAAGGCATTGTGAGTGAGGTAAAAAAACTTTCCGGGAAAAAGCCCGGCATGACTGCCGGGAAAGCGTTGGGATATAACGAGGTGCTCGGCTATTTGAAAGGGGAGTATTCTTTAGGCCAGGCCAAAGAGCTCTTGAAGAAAAACACTCGTCATTTTGCCAAGAAACAGCTGACCTGGTTTCACGGCGATAAACGAATTAGGTGGATTCGAGGCTGATGGGAGTCGCACTCCCATCAGCCTCCCATCAGTAGTTTTTATGGAAAAAGCGGTATTAGTGACAGTTGATATGAAGGAAAGATCCGAGTGGCCGCTGGAGGCCAGGGCCGCGGAGCTGAAGGAGCTGGCGCGTTCGAGCGGGGCATCGGTCGCAGCTGAAGTGCTTTGCCATAAAGAAAAGCCCTCCCCTGATTTATTTATAGGTAAAGGCAAGTTTGAAGAATTGCAGCAGCTGGTCAGCCGGGAAAACGCGAATCTGGTTATTTTTAATAACGACCTTACCCCCACCCAGCTCAGGAATATAGAAAAAGGCCTGGATGATACCAGGACTATTGACAGGACCCAGCTTATACTGGATATATTTGCCAGAAATGCCAGAAGCGTGGAAGGAAAGGTCCAGATAGAGCTTGCCCAGCTTGAATATTTACTGCCGCGGCTCACAGGAAAGGGCATACACCTTTCCAGGCTTGGCGGCGGCATCGGCACCAGGGGTCCCGGGGAAAAGATTTTGGAATACGACCGCCGCAGGATCAGGGACCAGATTGCGAAATTGAAAAGCAAATTACTAGATATAGAAAAAAGGCGCGCAGCTTTACGAAAAAGGCGCAGCGACGCGTTCCTTACGACTGTGGCGATTGTCGGCTACACAAATGCCGGCAAGACCACGCTTTTAAACCAGCTGACTGATTCTAAAAAACTGGTTGCCGACAGGCTTTTCAGCACACTGGATCCTGTTGCCAGGAGTTATGTGCTTCCGAATAACCAGAAAATACTTTTTCTGGATACAGTAGGGTTTTTGCATAACCTGCCGCATCATCTTGTAGAGGCATTTAAATCTACCCTTGAGGAAGTAAGTACAGCTGATATACTTTTACATGTGCTGGATGCCTCAAGCGAAAAAATCCACGACCAGGACGAGGCTGTATATAAGGTATTAAAAGAATTAGGCGCGGAAAATAAGATTATCTTAAATGTCCTGAATAAGACCGACCTCGTGGTTAACCCTGATCGCATAAGCCGCCTCAAAAAAGATTTTAAAAATGCTGCCGCGGTATCCAGCCTGACAGGCGCGGGCATGCCCGGCCTTATAGATGAGATATCAGCGTTACTCTCAGGCCTTGTCACTGATATAAAAGTAGACATACCTAATAACAGAATGGACCTCGTGAATATGGTTTACGAAAACGGCAGGGTAAATCACAGAGAAGACAAGCCTGATTCAGTTTACCTCGAAGCAACCATCCCCGTCAGATTAAAAAATTCTCTTGACAAATAGCACTCTAAGTGTTAGAGTGCTAATTAGCAAAGAGGTGGTGTGATATATGAAAAAGGTAGATATTGAATCAAGGCAAAAAAGTATATTAAACGCGATAGTTGATTCCTATGTGGATACTGCTACGCCTGTAGGCTCCAGGTCCATTGCCCAGAGATTCAGAAATACCATATCGCCTGCTACTATCAGGAATGTCATGGTAGATCTGGAAGAAATGGGCCTTATCATGCAGCCGCATACATCTGCAGGCAGGGTGCCTACTGATAGAGGCTACAGGTTCTATGTGGATTCTTTATTGGAGCCCAAACATCTTACAAAAGAAGAAGAGACTATAATAAATAAACTCATCCACTCCTCGGGGAGCGACATCGAATATGCGATGCAAAACGCCTCCAAGGCCATAAGCATAGTAACAAATGTCGCAGGTTTAGTGCTTACACCCAGGCTGAAAAGAAGCATTTTTAAGCACATAGAACTTTTTAATATAGATGATTCCAGGATACTTGCCGTCATTATCACGACTTCAGGTTTTGTGAAGAATTCGATAATGGATTTTGAGGAGCATCTCACCAGGCAGGAACTTACGCGCATCACAGAATTCTTAAACAGCGAACTGGAAGGCGTGTCTTTGGGGGATATAAAATCATATCTGACCCGCAAGCTCCTGGAGGAAAGGGATTCTTTTTACACATTTTTAAAGAGGGCAGCGGATATATTGTCTATCCCGGGCTTATTCAAGACAGATGACCACTTGTATTTTGACGGCGCAGCATGTATAATGTCGCATCCGGAATTTACGGACATTAAAAAAGCGAGGTTATTTTTAAGGGCTTGCGAAGATAAAAAAGGCCTTTTGAATCTTTTAAACCAGGACATGGAGCTGGAAGGCGTAAAGATCCACATCGGCAAAGAAAATATCTGTAACGAAATACAGGAATTATCTATAGTTACCTGTAATTATAAGGTCAATGATATGACTGTAGGCGCCATTGCGGCGATAGGCCCCACCAGGATGGAATACGGCAAGATCATATCCGTCCTGGAATATATTTCTAACGAGCTTGGGAAGGAGATGGAAAGCCTTGGATGAACATAAGCACGAGCAAAAATCAGAAGAAGTCAAAAAAAATAAAATCCTCCTGACCGCGGAAGAATTCCATGCCCTGGAAGATAAGGCCAAAAAGGGCGATGAATATTATGACAGGCTTCTGAGGCTGCAGGCGGATTTTGACAATTATAAAAAGCGGCTCGAAAAAGAAAAGCTGGAGTTCATAAAATTCGCCAATGAAGAAATCATCGCGGAGATCTTAAAGATATTGGATGATTTCGAGCGGGCGGTCGAGGCAGGCAAGGTAAAGCATGATTTTGACATCCTATATAAAGGTATAGAGATGATACATAAGGACCTAAAGGGTTTTTTGAAAGAAGAGGGCGTCAAAGAAATAGAAGCCCTGGGTAAACCGTTTAATCCTCACGAGCACGAGGCAATGATGCAGGAAGAGACGGACGCTCATCCTGAGGATCACGTGATAGAGGAATTACAAAAAGGATATACCTTAAATGGCCGCGTCATAAGGCCGTCCAAGGTAAAAGTGGCAAAAAAGCCAGAAAAAAAATAGGAGGTATGTTATGGCAAAAGTTATAGGAATAGATTTAGGGACATCCAACTCAGCGGCATCGGTAATGGAAGGCGACAGGCCTGTCATCATCCCGAGCGCAGAAGGAGCCGGAGTGGCCAGCGGAAAGGCGTTCCCGTCTTATGTGGCATTCACCAAAGACGGCCAGAAACTAGTGGGCGAGCCTGCCAGGCGCCAGGCAGCTATAAACTCCGAAGGCACTGTCCAGGCAGCCAAGCGCAAGATGGGCACGGACTTTAAGTTTAAGATCTATGGCAAGGAATATACCCCTCAGCAGATATCCGCTTTCATCCTGCAGAAAATAAAGCAGGACGCGGAGGCATATCTGGGCGAGAAGGTGGAAGGCGTGGTCATTACCTGCCCCGCGTATTTTGACGATAACCAGCGTCAGGCTACCAAGGATGCGGGCGAGATAGCGGGCTTAAAGGTCCTGCGTATTATCAATGAACCCACAGCCGCCTGCCTGGCCTATGGCCTGGATAAGGCTCAAAAGTCGCAGAAGATCATGGTATTCGATCTCGGCGGAGGGACATTGGACGTCACTATCATGGAAATGGACCAGGGCGTATTTCATGTGCAGGCTACTTCCGGGGATACGCAGCTCGGAGGCACTGACATGGACAAGGTCCTCTTGGAATATCTGGCAGGCCAGTTCAAGCGCGAGACAGGCATTGACATTATGAATGATAAAATGGCAGTCCAGCGCCTGCGCGAAGCAGCTGAAAAAGCCAAGATAGAGTTATCTTCTACGGTCAGTACGGATATAAATCTTCCTTTTATTACAGCGGATGCTTCAGGCCCGAAACATATGACCATGACTTTATCCAGGGCAAAGCTTGATGACCTTGTAAAACCTATCGTCGACAGGTGCAAACATCCTATCGAGCAGGCAGTAAAGGATTCAAATCTTTCCACCAAAGATATTGACAGGATCATTATGGTAGGCGGACCTACCAGGATGCCTATTGTCCAGAAGTTCCTGGAAGATTATGTGGGTAAAAAGATCGAGCGCGGGGTAGATCCCATGGAATGCGTTGCTCTCGGCGCAGCTATCCAGGCAGCGATTATCACCGGCGACATGAAAGATGTTTTGCTTCTCGACGTTACCCCGCTTTCTCTAGGTATAGAAACTCTTGGCGGAGTAAGCACGAAATTAATAGAAAGAAACACCTCCATCCCCACGCAGAAGAGCCAGGTTTTCTCTACTGCCGCGGATAATCAGACAGCGGTTACCATCAGGGTCCTGCAGGGCGAGCGCCAGATGGCAGGCGACAACGTGGAGCTGGGAAGATTTGATTTAGTGGGCATCCCGGCCGCGCCGCGCGGCATACCTCAGATTGAGGTAAAGTTTGACATTGACCGCGACGGGATCGTGCATGTCTCTGCCAAAGATCTCGGGACAGGCAAGGAGCAGACCATTAAGATCACTGCGCCGACCAAGCTTTCAAAAGACGAGATAGAGAAAATGGTGAAGCAGGCTGAGCAGTTTGCGGACCAGGATAAGAAGAAAAAAGAAGAGATTGAGATAAAAAATCAGGCGGATACCCTGGCGTATTCGGTTGAAAGGTCTCTGAAGGACTTCGGGGACAAGGTTAGCCAGGACGATAGGCTCAATATCGAGAGAAAACTCACTGACCTTAAAGAAGCCTTAAAAGGCGCGGACGCTGAAAAGATCAAAAAGTCTATGGACGAGCTTACCCAGGCCGCGCATAAACTGGCGGAAGAGGTTTATAAAGCGGCTCAGGCAAAGCAAGGTCCGAAAGGCCAGTCGGGAGCCGGAGCCGGAGCCGGAGACGCAGGCGAGGCAGGTCCGGAGGCTTCCAGCTCCGAAGAACCCAAGAAAAAAGACGGTGAAGACGTTATCGACGCTGAATTCAAAGAAAAATAATGACCACAAAGCGGGATTATTACGAGATATTAGGGGTGCCGAAAAGCGCGAGCGTGGAGGATATTAAAAAGGCCTACAGGAATCTTGCGCTTAAGCATCACCCTGACCGCGTTGCCCCTGACAAGAAAAAGGAAGCCGAGGAAAAATTCAAGGAAATCTCGGAATCCTACGCGGTGCTTTCCGACTCCCAGAAGCGCAGCCAGTATGACCAGTTCGGCCACGCTGGCATTGACTCGAAATATTCTTCCGAGGACATATTCAGGAGCGCTGATTTCTCCAGCATCTTTGAAGGAATGGGCGCTGGCGGGGATATGTTTGAGGAAATACTGGGAAGTTTCGGGATGTTCGGCATGGGAGGCGGCCAGAGGCGGGGACGCAGCTCAGGCAGGGGCAGGGAC
>PCTH01000059.1:24085-33120 GCA_002771475.1 Candidatus Omnitrophica bacterium CG22_combo_CG10-13_8_21_14_all_43_16
AGGCAGATAGTATGCGATGCCTGCAGTGGTTCAGGTGCCAAGCCCGGCACCAAAAAAATAGACTGCCCTACATGTCACGGCAGGGGCCAGGTCCTGTATTCAGCGGGTTTTGTAAATGTTTCCCAGACCTGCCCGAAATGCAGGGGCGAAGGCTCTACCATAAAAAGCCCTTGTTCCAAATGCGACGGCGCGGGTAAAGTCAGAAGCACCCAGAAGATAGAGGTGACTGTCCCTGCAGGCGTTGACACAGGTTCCAGGCTCCGCGTCCAGGGCGAAGGGGATACCGGCACTAGAGGCGGGCCTAGCGGCGACCTTTATATTTACATAAACGTAAAAGAGCATCCTATATTCCAGAGGCATGGTTATGATATCATCTGCGAAGTGCCTATTAGTTTTCCGCTGGCCACTCTTGGCGGGGAAATAGAAGTCCCTACTTTGACGGGCAATGTGATGATGCGCATCCCTGAAGGCACTCAGTCCGGCAGGGTTTTCAGGCTGGGCAGTAAAGGCGTAAAAAATCTGCGCGGATACGGGACAGGCGACCAGCTTGTAAAAGTAATAATGGAGACGCCTACGCACCTGACTTCAGAACAAAAAAAGTTCTTGAAAGAATTCGAAAGGGTCTGCAGCCCAAGCGTCAACCCCATATCCCAGTCATTTATGGATAAAGTAAAGAAAATATTCAAGAAATAAAGTTTTTGGAGTAGCGAAGCGAAGCTTCGCGCAATAAGGAGATCGAGATGCCCACATACGAGTATGAGTGCCAGAAATGCAAAAAAACTTTCGATATATCCCAGAGCATAAAGGCTAAACCGCTCTCCACCTGCCCTGACAAAAAATGCAAAGGCAGGGTAAAGCGCCTTATAAGCGCGGGCGGCGGCTTTATATTCAAGGGGCCCGGATTTTACGCCACTGACAATAGGAGTTCCAGCTATAAGGAAAAGGCAAAAAAGGACAACCCTTCCAGCCCATGCCACACGTGCAAAGAAGGATGCAAGCATTGATAAAAAAATTCCTTAAATACTGGCTTCCTTTATATATTTACGCCGGTATTATCTTTTATATTTCAAGCATCCCGAAGCCTTTACCCCAGATTTCCATACCTTATTTTGATAAATTCCTGCATTTGATTGAATACGCTATTTTCGGCATCCTGGCTAGCCGCGCTTTTAAAAGTTCAGCTCAGCCGGCCTTTTATAAAAATTTTATAATACTCGCGGCATTAACCAGCGTGGCTTACGGAATATCCGATGAATTGCACCAGCTTTTTGTGTCATGCCGCAGTTGCGATTATTTCGATGTGGCGGCGGATCTTATAGGCGGAACAATAGGAGCTATCTTTTATGGCAAATATCGCGCCTTTTAAAGGCACCCGTTATAACGAGGACAAGATAAAGGATTTTTCAAAGGTTGTTGCCCCGCCTTATGATGTGATTTCCAAAGATGAACAGGACGAGCTTTATAAAATGAGCGAGTATAATATTGTCCGCATGCTTCTGGGAAAAGACCTTTCGGGAGACGATGAAAACGAAAATAAATACACCCGCGCTAAAAAATACCTTAAAGCGTGGCAGGAAAACAAGGTCTTGAAAAAAGACCTCCAACCAAGCATCTATATAAACCTCCAGGAGTTTAAGCTGGATGGCAGGATTAAAAGAAGGATAGGCTTTCTCGTGCTCCTGAAGCTCGAAGAATTCGACACTAAAACGTCCTCCATCTATCCTCACGAGTTTACCTTGGCCGCGCCCAAGGAAGACAGGGCCAGGCTCATCCATTCCATAGAGGCAAACCTCGGGCCTATATTCGCTATTTTTGAGGACCGGGACCGCTCAATCGCCGCGCTTATTGAAAATGAAATGGAATCGAAACCCATTGCGGATATTTTTGATAATCACGGAGTGCGCAATAAATTCTGGCGGGTTTTCGATAAAAAAATACTGGGCAGGCTTTGCGGTTACATGAAAGATAAAAAACTTTTTATCGCAGACGGCCATCACAGGTATGAAGTGGGCATGGCCTTCAGTAAATCTAAATTAGATCCCAAGTACGGCTACATACTTACATATTTTACAGACCTCTTGGGCGACGGCCTGGTGGTATTGCCGTATCATAGAATAGTGGGAGGCCTGGATAAAGCCGGCATGGAGGGATTGGAAACCACCCTGAAGAAAAATTTTATCACAGCCCCGCTTAAATCCGAGAAAGTGCTGAAGGCCTTTCTGGCAGAGGCTTCTCCCAGCCATGCCAGGTTTGTTATTTATGCCGCGAAAAAGTTCACGGGCCTTATATTTAAGGATAAAAAAGATCTGGACGTCACTATTGCGAAAAACCTCATCATTGACCCGCTTGGAAAAATTTCTATAGATTTTACGAAGGATTTGGACTATGCTATTAAGGAAGTGGATACCGGTAAATTCAGCTTCGCCATTTTAGTCAACCCTGTGAAGATTACGGAAATCAGGGATACGGCGTTTGGGGGCGATCGCATGCCCCAGAAATCGACATATTTTTACCCCAAGGTCCTCACCGGCCTTGTAATAAACGTATTCTGATATATCTGGAGTAGCGGAGCGAAGCTCCGCGCAAACAATATGCCTATATTCGGCAAGCCAAAATCCACCACCACCAATATCCCGCAGAAGCGCAAAGGCGTCCCCGGCGGCCAATGGATAAAGTGCGAGGAGTGCGGAGAAATCATCTATAAAAAGACCCTGGATGAAAATTGCAAGGTCTGCCCCAAGTGCAATTTCCATTTTACCTTATCAGCGCCTGAGCGCATAAGCCAGTTTACGGACGAGGCCAGTTTCGAGGAATTCGATAAAGACATGAAATCAGGCGACCCCCTGAGTTTTAAAGGCCCCAAGGCTTATCCTGTAAAATTAGCGGAAGACCAGAAGGCCACAGGCATGACAGACGCCTGCATGACCGGAAAGGCTCTGCTTTATAAAAAACCCATCGCGCTCGGTGTTACTGATTCGCGTTTTATCATGGGCACCATGGGTTCTGTGCTGGGGGAGAAGATCACGAAAGTCACGGAATACGCCACCGAAAATAAACTACCTTTGATAATAATATCAGGTTCAGGCGGAGGCGCCAGGATGTACGAGGGCATGATGTCCCTTATGCAGATGGCCAAGACCAGCGCCGCGCTTGCCAGGCATCATAAGGCAGGGCTTTTATACATATCGATACTCACTAATCCCACCATGGCAGGGGTCTTGGCGAGTTTTGCCACGCTGGGCGACATTATCATAGCGGAGCCTAAAGCCCTCATAGGCTTTACAGGCCCCAGGGTAATAGAGCAGACCATTCGCCAGAAACTTCCGGAAGGCTTTCAGACTTCGGAGTTTCTTCTGGCGCACGGCCTGATTGATATGGTCAGCCACCGCAAAAACCTTAAAAACACCGTCTCGCAGATTATAACTTATTTATCCTAAATAGGACATTATGGCGCAGGTAAGCCTAAAAAATATTTATAAAGTTTACCCCGGCAATATAGAGGCTGTGCATGATGTAAACCTTGAGGTCGAAAACGGAGAATTCGTAGTCCTTGTTGGGCCTTCGGGCTGCGGCAAATCCACTACGCTCAGGATGATAGCCGGCCTTGAAGATATCACGAAAGGCAGGATCTGGATAGGCAATAAGATAGTCAACGATGTCCCCCCGAAAGACAGGGATATCGCCATGGTATTCCAGAATTACGCGCTCTACCCGCACATGACTGTTTATGAAAACATGTCTTTCGCCCTCAGATTGCGCAAATACCCTAAATCAGAAATAGAGACGAGAGTTAAAGAAGCCGCGGAAATCCTCAGCATTACAAAACTTTTAAATAGGCGCCCCGGGGAGCTTTCAGGCGGACAGCGCCAGAGAGTGGCTGTCGGCAGGGCCATTGTCCGTAAGCCTCTGGTGTTTTTATTTGACGAGCCTTTGAGCAATCTCGACGCCAAGATGCGCGTCCAGATGAGGATAGAGTTAAATAAACTTCATACCAGGCTCCAGTCCACCATGATCTATGTCACTCATGACCAGACAGAAGCCATGACCATGGGTAACCGCATAGTCGTCATGAAAGACGGGGTCATCCAGCAGATAGCGGACCCTATCACGCTTTATGACAAACCTGTAAATAAATTCGTGGCAGGCTTCATCGGTTCTCCTCCGATGAACTTTATAAGCGGAAGGATCATCAGGAAAGACTCGAAACTTTTCTTTACCGATGAAGGGTTCACCGTAAAGATAGTGGAGGATATGTATAAATCACTCGCTTCTTACGCAGGCAAAGAAATTATTTTCGGCATAAGGCCGGAAGATATATACGACAAACTTTTCACCTCTATGGCTTCTTTGGAAAACACAGTAAAGGCCGTCGTTGAAATAGTGGAACCCATGGGCGCTGAAGTTTTCTTGTATTTAACAGCAGGCAAGAGCCCGCTTACAGCCAGGGTCGGGGGTCACGACAAACCGGAAGTTCATCAGGATATGGACCTTGTATTTGACATGTCAAAGGCCCACTTCTTCGCTAAAGACACAGAAAATATTATAATCTAAAATGTCATTGCGAGGCGCGAAGCGCCGAAGCAATCTCATCCTCGGTTGCTTATGCAATCAGAAACCAAAAACCTCATAAAAGCTACATTATTCTGCAGTCTCTGTTTTGTAATCGTTTCTTTTCTTGCGTTCCGCACCCACCTATCCAAGTTCCCGGATATTTTTTTATATAACATTGTTATTATTATCAGCATGCACGAGCTCGGGTACTATAGAAGCCTGTTTTTTCTGTGCGCCAGCATATTTTTGACGATCCTCACGGCGCTTACTTCGGGTTTTTCCTATGTCTGGAATGTACCCATATTTTTTAGCACATTTTTAATCGTTGATAATGAGATAAAAAAGCATAATTATCATTCGCATATCGTGAAGGCCCGCATCGAGGAGATAAAAGAAAATACAAACGTCCTTAAGGACGAGCATAATAAGCATAAAAAAGAATCCCTCTCGCTGGAGAAAAAAGAAATCAGGTACAGCGCGCTTAAAGACGCGGTAAGCGTGCTGAATTCCACCCTGATCCTGGATGATGTTGTAAAAAATATAATGGACAACGCCTTTAATATCGTGGGTAAATCAGACTCAGGGCTTTTATTTCTGGTGGACACAAAAAGGCAGGAATTGCATCTCTCCCTTTCCAGGAACATGATTAATCCGGAAAGGATAAAAACAAAAAAAGGCGACACGCTGGACGAATGGGCATTCAAACAGCGCCAGGCCCTTTTAGTGGAAGACATAAAAAGGGATTTCAGGTTCAGCGAGGACGGGTTCGCCAGCGAATACGAAAGGAATTTCCGATCTGTCGTCTCGTGCCCTTTGATGGAAGACAATAAAGTCATAGGCATATTGAGGCTGGAAAATCTCAAGCCCTTCAGTTATACCACTGAAGACCTGAGGCTTCTGGATATTATATGCGATATAGGCGCGGTGAGCCTCCAGAATTCCATGTTTTATAAAGAGACCATGGAACTGGCTATCAGGGACGGCCTTACGGGCTTATTTTTGAGGAGATATTTTCTGGACAGGTTAAAAGAAGAATTATCCCGCTCGCTGAGGAATAATGCCGGCTGTTCGCTTCTTATGATAGACATAGATAATTTTAAAAATTATAACGATGAATACGGGCACATAGCAGGCGACATGGTGCTTAAGGCTATTTCCAGGACGCTTTTAAATTTTACGGATTCAGGCATAGCGTGCCGTTACGGCGGCGAGGAGTTCGCCATATTGCTGCCTGAAGCGTCTAAAAAAGACGCGCTCCGCACGGCTGATAATGTCAGAAAGGCCATGAAAAAAGAAGACATAGAGCTGCGCAGGGTCAAGACCCACGTCACGGTTTCTATCGGAGTCGCCAGTTTTCCTGAAGACGCCAAGGTTTCGGACGAGCTTATAATGAAAGCCGACGACCGGCTCTATAAAGCCAAACGCGCCGGAAAAGATAAGGTTATAGCGGAGTAGCGAATGGAGTAGCGAAGCGCAGCTTCGCGCAAAAAGATATGGAGTAGCGAAGCGCAGCTTCGCGCAAAAAGATATGGAGTAGCGAAGCGCAGCTTCGCGCAATATTGGAGTAGCGAAGCGCAGCTTCGCGTTATGCTAATGAACCCACTAATTTACTTTATATTTTATCTGATAATCCTCATTTTAAGCTACAGGGTAAAGCTTGCCTGGTCGCTATGCGCATCCGGATTTATAAGCCTGGTTATTTTTATAGTCAATATAAAGCATATTTCCTACGAGGCGGTTATCTTTATCCTGTTTTTCAGCGTCATACCTTTCATCGCGGAAAGATTCAAAACCGGTTTCAGCGCTTATAAATTCCGCATGCGGACCGAGCTCGAATCGACCAGGGCTCTTTACGACAATCTGCTGGCGGTTGATAAGAAACAGCTTGAATCAAACCTTGAGGCAGAAAGAAAGATGCAGCAGGTTTCGTCTTTATATGAGATCTCGAAGGATATGTCCAGCTGCCTGAGTTTTGAAGACATATTTAATATTTTTTCCTCAGCGCTTAAAAGATCTTTCAGGTTCAGGCTCTCAAGGCTCGTTCTTTTAAAACCCCCTAATGAGATCATAGACGCTGTTTATGAGATAGAGCTGGGCCGCTCTTATGCCAAGACCGCGCCTGATAATTTTGACAGGGAGATAGTGAGCATTATTCTAGAGGAGCGGAAAGATCTCCTTCTCAGCCATCAGGAGGAGAATTCGCAGTTTTTAAGAAGGCTTTCTATTGTAAAAAATTTTGACACCCTGATAGCCATACCTCTCATATCAGAAGGAAGGATAGCGGGCATTTTGTATATTGAAAATATTCCCAGGATATATTTTGAAAATTTCCTTATCCTGGCAGGGCAGTTTGCCATACAGCTCCAGAAGGTCATCCTTTATAAAAAGGTCCAGGACATGGCTATCACTGATTCGCTCACAGAGGTTTCCACGAGGCGCTATTTCCTGGAGAGATTCGGGGAGGAAATTCGCAGGTCTATGCGCAAAAAAACAAACCTGTCTTTCCTCATGATCGACCTGGACTCTTTTAAAGAGAAAAACGATAAATTCGGGCATCTTGTCGGAGATGTTGTCCTGAGAGAGATCGCCCAGATACTCAAATCAAACCTCCGCGAGATTGATATCATCGGCAGATACGGCGGAGAGGAGTTCAGCGTAGCCCTTGCGGGGATTGACAGGGAGGGGGCGTTTCAGGTGGCAGAGCGTCTCCGCTCCAGTGTCGAGCGCTCTGTATTTAAGGCATACGACGAAAAGGTCTCCGGTACTATTAGTATAGGCATAAGCGCTTTTCCCGAAGACGGGGTTGATAAAAATTCTCTCATTGAGTCCGCAGATAAAGCCCTTTATAAAGCCAAAGAAAAAGGCCGCAATATGGTTTGTTAATGTTCTCGACTTACTTCGTTCGCTCGAACAATATTCTTCGAGCGAAGCACGAAGTGCTGAGTCGAGAAGTTAAAAATCATTTGCATTCCCCCCTAAATTATTGTAATATAATTACCTATGTACACTATAGGCGTTGACCTTGGCGCGACATACATAAAGATGGGTATTGTGGATACTAGAGCCAGGGTCTATTCCAGGCGCAAGATCGAGACGCCTAAATCTGCAAAAAAGGCCCTTCTTATAGATGCTATTATATACAATATAAAGGATATTATTAAAGCCTCCGGCAAAAAGATCCATAGAGTTGGAATCGGCGTACCGGGCCCGGTGGATTCCCAAAAAGGCATTGTCCATTATTTCCCCAATATAAAAGGCTGGAAAGAAGTCCCGCTTAAAGCGATATTGCAAAAAAGGCTCGGCATGGCCGTTGAGCTGGATAATGACGTGAATGCCATGACGCTTGGAGAGTTCACGTTCGGCGCTGGGAGGGGGAGCGATAATCTGGTCTGCATTACGCTCGGGACAGGAGTGGGCGGCGGCATTATTATCGGTAAAAGGCTTTACAGGGGCGGCTCCATGACTGCTGGCGAAATAGGCCATATTCCTATAAATGAGTTTGGGCCTAAGTGTAACTGCGCCGGCTATGCCTGCCTTGAAAGATATGTAGGAAATAAATATATACTTGAAAGGGCTAAAAATGTTTTCGGCGCAGGCATTACCCTTGAAAGATTAAGCGCCCTGGCCCGCTCGAGGGATAAAAAAGCCATCGCCATCTGGACGGATGTAGCTGAAAAATTAAGCGTGGCGCTGATAGGCGTTGTAAATTTATTAAATCCTGATAAAATAGTTATCGGCGGCGGAGTGAGCGGCGCTGGTTCGCTTATTTTAACCCCGCTCGCAAAACAAATAAAATCCCGCGCCATGAAAGACCAGGCAAGGCATGTAAAAATAGTCCTGGCAGCACTCGGCCCGGATGCCGGCATCATCGGCTCCTCGCTACTAGGAGTAGCGGAGCGTAGCTCCGCAAAAACGACAGTAAAATGAGGAGTAGCGGAGCGTAGCTCCGCGCAACCATGAAGATATTTTTAATCTGCATATTTCTAATATTTCTATCCTGCGGCATTTCTTATGCCGCCCAAGGCGATAAGCCTATTGAAGTAAACGGCGACCAGGTGGAATTTTTCCCTAAAGAAAAAAAGATCGTCGGTAAAGGCAATGTCACCGTAGACTACGAGGGCATCAGGCTCACCTGCGACAGGATCACTGTCCATTCTGAAACCAAAGATAGCGTTGCGGAAGGCCGCGTGGTTTTAAAAACCGAGGGGTCTGAATTAAAGGGCCGGAAGATCACCTATAATTTCGGCACAAAAACCGGAGAAATCCTTAAAGCCAGCGCCAAGTCAGGGGAATGGTATATATTCGGAGATAAAATAGAGCTTTTATCAAACGCTACCTACAGGGTCATAGACGGATATCTTACGAGCTGCGGCCTCGCGAAGCCTCATTATAAAATAGTAGCCAAGACCGTCACTATCGATTCCGCGAATAACAAGGTATCTGCGAACGACGTTTCTGTCAAAGTCGGCAATACCCCCATCGCA
>PCTH01000072.1 GCA_002771475.1 Candidatus Omnitrophica bacterium CG22_combo_CG10-13_8_21_14_all_43_16
GACTGCTATTATCTTGCCGTCTTTTACGATTACGCCTTTATCGCCTACCTGCCCGCCTTTCTCCCCGTAAAAAACAGTCTCTTTTAAAAAAATACCTGCCTTGTCTTTTTTGCCTATCTCGTTTTTTAAATTTCCATTGGAAATTATCTGGACCACCTTTGTTTTTACCTCTTCCTTATCCTCTATAAAAAGCGAGGCACCAGGCAGTTTTATATTAATATTCCCGTTCACGTTAAATATATTGCCTGCGATTTTGCTGCCTTGTTTTGATGTTGAGCGCTGTTTCTCCATGAGCGCTTCAAAACCTTTAATATCCACTTTTATATTATCAGAGCCTGCGATTTCCTGCGTCAACTCACAGGGGAACCCATACGTATCATACAGTTTAAACGCATGCTCTCCAGGTAAAATGCCTGATTTTTTAGATTCTACCAGCATTGCTTTCAATCTTTCAGTGCCTTCGTCTATCGTATTTTTAAACCTTTTTTCCTCTTCCTCTACTATCTGGCTTATGTTTTCCCTGTGATCAGTAAGCTCGGGGTAAGGCTTTTTCATGGCCTGCGCTACTACAGAAACTATTTTGTATAAAAACGGCTTATCAAGACCCAGGCCTCTTCCATACCAGAAAGCCTTTCTTATAAGTTTTCTTATTACATATCCCCTTTCTTCGTTTGATGGAAGCACGCCATCGCCAATTGCAAATGTTACTGCGCGTATATGATCAGCAATCGCATTGACAATGTTCATGTTTGGAGTTGTTCCGGCATGTTTAACTATTTCTTTAACAATCGGTTCAAACGAATCTATCTCAAAATTTGTCTCCTTGCCCTGCATTACCCTGGCAATCCTTTCCAGGCCCATTCCCGTGTCTATATTTTTATTGGGCAGAGGCTCTAATCTTCCCCCGTCTTTCCTATCAAACTGCGTAAAAACAAGGTTCCATATTTCTACGCCGTCTGCGTTTCCGAAAAATATCTCAGAACACGGGCCGCATGGCCCGTTCGGCCCGGCGCTCGGCGCGTTGGACGGCCAGAAATTATATTTTTCTCCTAACTTTAAAATCTTCTCTTCCGGGATTTTTACCAAATCCCTCCATATCCCATACGCCTCTGAATCATCTTTATAAACAGAAACCCATAAATCTTTTTCTTTAAGCCCCAGCTCTTTCGTAAGAAACTCCCACGCCCATAAAATAGCGTCTTTTTTAAAATAATCCCCGAAAGAAAAATTCCCGAGCATTTCAAAAAATGTATGGTGCCCGGCAGTCTTTCCCACGTTTTCCAGGTCGCCTGTCCTGAGGCATTTCTGGCAGGTAGCAGCCCTTGCTGATCCCTTGACCCTGCCCATAAACTCTTCCTTAAACTGGTTCATGCCCGCGCCCGTAAATAAAAGCGACGGGTCATTGGCAGGCACCAGCGAATCGCTTGGATAAATCCTGTGGCCCTTTTCCTCAAAAAACTTCAGAAACCTGTCCCTTATCTCATCAACCTTCATATTTATTTTTCTTATCATGCGCGCCGGAGGCAATACTATTTCTTTTCTTCCGCTGCCTTCGCCAATGTCTCTTTTATTTTCTTTTCAATCTCGCCGGCTAACTTTGCGTTGTTTTTCAAAGACTCTCTGGAGGATTCCATCCCGGCGCCCAGTTTCTCGCCTCCAAAACTTATCGAATTGCCTGATTTCGTCAACACCTCTAAATTTATGCCAAGTTCCAATATGCTGCCTTCCCTTGAAATGCCTTCCCCGTGTATTATTTCAAACTCGGCATTTCTGAACGGCGGGGCAACCTTGTTCTTTACAACCTTTGCCCTGACCCTGTTGCCTATAACCTTATCGCCTGTCTTTATTGCTCCTATATTCCTCATATCAATCCTGACTGAAGAATAGAATTTTAGCGCCCTTCCACCCGTGGTTACTTCCGGGTTTCCGTACATAACCCCTATCTTTTCCCTTATCTGATTGATAAAAATAACACAGGTGTGGGTCTTGGCTATTATGGCTGTGAGCTTTCTCAACGCCTGGGACATAAGCCTTGCCTGAAGCCCTATATGCCTGTCTCCCATTTCGCCTTCTATTTCCGCCTTTGGAACCAACGCCGCAACAGAGTCTATCACGATAAGATCAACTGCGTTGCTTCTCACGAGCATCTCAGCTATATCCAGCGCCTGTTCGCCTGTATCAGGCTGGGATATCAAAAGATCGTCCAGATTTACCTTTAATTTTCTTGCATAGGTAGGGTCCAGCGCGTGCTCAGCATCTATAAAAGCAGCTACCCCGCCTTTCTTCTGAACCTGAGAAACAATGCTTAAGGTAAGCGTTGTTTTTCCGCCCGCCTCAGGCCCGAATATCTCAACAACCCTTCCGTAAGGCACGCCTCCTACGCCCAGCGCCAGGTCCAAAGACAGCGCGCCTGTTGGAATAACATCTACATTAAACTTGGTGCCCTGCCCCAGGCGCATGATAGACCCCTTGCCAAACTGCTTTTCTATCTGCGAAACAGCTGATTCAATAGCTTTTTGTTTATCATCAGACTTTGCTGCTACCATTTTTTCTTCCTTCTTTTCTTCTTTCTTAACCATTTTATCCTCCTTGTTTTAAGAATTAATTATACCTTCGCCATACCCCAAAGTAAAGCAGAAACTATATTTACCTCCTTTCGCTACACTAGACACATCCCGCGTATATTTTCTTTCAAAAATCTTCATGCACGCTAAAAACTCTTGCCTATATAATGTATATTGCTTATAATAAGGCCTATGGAGATAACCTCTCAAGTAATCTGCATAGGCAATGAAATAATGCTGGGCCATATCGCGAACACAAATGCCCAGTTTATTTCCAGCAAACTCTCCGGCATAGGCATAAAAACCTCAAAACACCTGGATATACCTGATGATTCTAACGTGATTATCGCATCTATAAGAAAATCCCTGGCTGAATCAGAGATAGTGATATTGAGCGGGGGCCTTGGCCCTACCGTTGATGACCTGACGCTTGAATGTATTGCAAAAGCTTTAAATAAAAAATTGAACTTTCATAAAAAGACAGCCGGCCGCATAAAAGCCCATTTTAAAAGGCGTAAGATAAAAATGCCCGCGAATAACATGCGCCAGGCATTGGTGCCGGAAGGCGGAATACCTATAGATAACAATATCGGCACAGCCCCAGGTTTAATAATTCCTGTAGACAAGGGCATTCGACCACACGTCATTGCGAGTCCCGACGGAGTACGTCGGGACGAAGCAATCTCAAAAGTCCTTCTCGCTTTCCCGGGCGTTCCTCACGAACTCTATCCAATGCTTGAAAACACTGCCATTCCATATCTGAAAAAACATTTCCATGCAGGTAAAATTATAAAATCCAGGGTAATAAAAATAACCGGCCTTAGCGAGTCAAAGG
>PCTH01000061.1:0-2520 GCA_002771475.1 Candidatus Omnitrophica bacterium CG22_combo_CG10-13_8_21_14_all_43_16
TAAACTCAATGGAATCAGAGCTTATTATAAAGACAGCTACGGAATCCCTTTTGGGCCCATACGTAGAGATAGAACCTGCGCTGGAACACCCTATTAGTTTAGGATCTTTTATTATAGAACGTATTCCCTGCAGTACAAGTTCCTGATCAAATATTGTAGATATAAATACGATCGCTATCCCCGGATCGTTTCTTCCTATCTGATGATATGCGCTTAATGCAGCTTCTTTACCTGCGGTAAAAGAATCTAATCTGGTGCTTATACCTGTTCCTATTAGAGTGGCCATATAGCTATTCAAATAATACACAATAACGATATACATGTCAATGTTAAAACCCCTTACGCAAATTTCCTATAAATTATTTGACTTTTTTATTTTTTTCTATATAATATACAAAAGGATATAAATTGAAAATAATAGAAAAAGATAAAGCTGTTTTCTTAAGAAAACAAGGGTTAAGTTATAATGATATACTAAAAAAAGTACCTGCATCAAAAGGCAGCCTGAGCTATTGGTTAAAGGATATCAACCTTGATACCATTCAGCGTGCGAATATTGATAATAAAGTTTTAAATACAAGGGTTAGGTTTTTAGAGTATAATAGGGCTAGGAGCGATAGAATAAAAGCTGAAAAGCAGGTTTTATATAATAGAAGCAAAGAGGAAATAGGGGCTATTTCTGAAAAGGAGCTAAAATTAATCGGCATTGGTTTATATTGGGCCGAAGGCTATAAAGCAAATTCATGGAGGACAGTTTCTTTTACTAATTCAGATCCTGGCATGATTGCTCTTATGATGAGATGGTTTCGCGAAATATGCAAGGTAAGAGAAGAAAAATTTAGATTAAAGCTCCAGCTTCACGATGGGGAGGCTGTTAAAAGAATAGAGAAGTTCTGGTCAGAGGTTACACAGCTTCCTCTTAGTCAATTTACAAAAACTACTGTCAAAATTAGTAAAAGCAGCAAGATGACAAGAAGAAATACGTTACTTTATGGCATTCTTCAGATTAGAGTATCAGACATAAAGCTTTTTACTAAGATTAGAGGTTGGATTAGGGGGTTGGAGGCCTTATCGTCTAGCCTGGTCCAGGACGTCAGATTCTCGATCTGAAGACAGGGGTTCAAATCCCCTTGGGGCTACCAGATAAACCGTATCACAACCGTATCATATAAATGTAACTGTCTAAAAATAAACAGGTTAAGAAAGGGGGATGTATGAGTAAGAACTATAAAGTGTTAGAGGTCAGTTCTTTAGTATTTAAAGTGTTATCTTGGGCTTCCTTGGCAATAGGCATCGTAGCTGGTATTGTCATATTTGTAGGCGGGGGAACGCCAGAAGCTCCTAGAGCTACAGGTTTTGTAGGTATTTTATTAGGAGTAGTGTATTTCTATATGTTTTTAGTAGCAGCAGAGGTAATAGCGCTGCTTTTAGAGATACGTTCTAAGGTAGAAAAAGGCGCATAATTTTTACAAGGCAATTTTGCTTCTTAAAAATATTTAAGAAGTTTCCCTTGACAAAGCACGTATAATAATATATACTATATATGTAGAAAGGAGAAGTAAATATTTAGTTTTTTTCCTAATTAATTAACGATATTTAAAAAGTATTTAAAATAAATTTTTTTCAACCTCTCCGATAAGAGCAAACCATGAGTAATCATGGGACGCAAAACTAAGGATCCTTTTTAAGGATAGCCGAGTTGCCGAAAGAGATATGTAGAAATAAGGCACCTCGGCTATTTTTTTTGGAGGAAAAGCCCATGTTAGACTGGCAGAGTAAAAAATGGATAAAGGTAATAGCTGTTATATTGGTTGTTACTTTTCTATCTTATGATATAGGCTGGGCTATAGACTTTTCCCCCCTTCCCATCGCTAACGCAGCAGCGGTATCCGGATTTTTCCCCAGGATAATAAATTTCATATCAGAAAAAATTCTGCATAGAACAGACAAGACAAAGAATCCCGAAGAAACAGAGATTTCTTTCAGAAGCCAGCTTGTGCCTACTAAAAAGTATGAAGAGCGGTCCGGTTTTATGCGCTTAGAAGCTGTCAGGGAAATGATCCAGCGCCAGATAGATGATATGAACAGGCGCCAGAATATCGAAGCTGACCGAAATAAGTCCATATATAACCAATATCAGATAAATAGAAATCTATATATGCAGAATATGGACAAGGGCCAGGCTGCCCAGGCTATCCAGGATCAGGTAATGAAGGCCAGGGGCGATACAGCGAATGCCGCATCAGCCGGAGGCGAATTCAGCTATACGATGAATAAAGACGGTTCCCGCGTAAACTATAAAGACGGCCTCCCGTCCTCTATCTCCAATGAGCCGGTCCACGATAACTTAGGCCAGCTTTTAGGTTACAAAAACACTTCCAGCATGTCTTATGACTCCAAAAGGTTTCTGGAGTCATATGATTCTGAGATAATAGATTCATTCGGCAATATTACCAAGGTTCTCTGGAGCGGTGGCGTATATTCAGACGATTCAGTATGGTGGGCAGGATCGGATACAAA
>PCTH01000061.1:2549-3038 GCA_002771475.1 Candidatus Omnitrophica bacterium CG22_combo_CG10-13_8_21_14_all_43_16
AAATTACCACAGACCCATTTGGCACCACTACTGTCCGCGAATGGGCTACTACAAGAAGCGGCTATGACGGCAAAAAACTTTCGAGTTATAATGAAGTATTTAAAGACGCTACAGGCAGTGTTATCTCAACAAGCATCTGGTCAGACCCTGTATATGACGGTGACACGTTAACAGCCTACCGCCAGAAGACCACGGATGCCTATGGCAACGTAACGCTTAGCGAATGGGGCGGGAAATTTGAGAACAAAAGAACGCTGTCCTCTCACTCGATAGATACGCAGATCAATAGGGACGGCACTACTTCTGTAAATGAAAATACGGTCACTTACAAGTATGACAGCTCCGATAAAATCATAGGCGCGAACGGAGTTTCTAATGTCAGCGGAGAGGCAAAAGATGCTAATGGGTATACGATTTATACTTACACAGGAACAGGCAATCAGTATTATGAAATGGTCAATGGCCAGCTAAAGATTTCATATACGACTT
>PCTH01000016.1:0-214 GCA_002771475.1 Candidatus Omnitrophica bacterium CG22_combo_CG10-13_8_21_14_all_43_16
AATTATACACTTTCTCCTCCTATAAGTATGTACTATAGTTTAGATAATATATAAACTATTATACATTGTAAGTATACACCACCAAAAGATAGCTGTCAAGTTGTTTTGGCAGAGCGATAATTGGCAGAGCAAGCTCTGCGGCTACAGCGGTTACGGTTTTACGTCTAATTTATCCCATTCATATTTTTCCTTTTCCGGGTTATTCGCAATATAT
>PCTH01000016.1:228-572 GCA_002771475.1 Candidatus Omnitrophica bacterium CG22_combo_CG10-13_8_21_14_all_43_16
TTCCCGGCGTATGATACAACGCATTAATAAATTTTGTTGTTTTATATTTAAAATACGCAACCACATGCCCCAATGTCGGTTTGTATTGTAGGGGCGGGGTAACCCCGCCCCTACTACAATTGTTATTAATAACAATTATCGCATGAATATGGCTTTTCATTACAACAAAATAATCTATTGATACTGTGGGATAATATGTTGGGATTTGATTTATTTTCTGCTCAATGATTAATTCAATTATGCCGGAAAATAAATCATACCGATCCTTTGCGCAAATCGTTACAAAATAATACCCATTTTGGCTGTAATCGTAATTAGGTAATCTGATGTGTTTGCGGTAGCGC
>PCTH01000016.1:590-3626 GCA_002771475.1 Candidatus Omnitrophica bacterium CG22_combo_CG10-13_8_21_14_all_43_16
TTATGGTTAGGGGGTCAGGGGAGTGAGGGCGCCGTTGTCATCGAAGAATTTATTGTGTTTCAAGCGGCGGGATGTGCTGACATACTGATACGGGCCAAAGTGCTGGATATAGCTTGCGCCCGGATCCGTCCCACTCGTGGGATACGCTTTAAAATGCACATATATATATTTGCTATTAGGTATATTCAACTGCAAGGTTCCTGAACTCCATTGAGTTCCGCTTGACGGATCAGTGGCGCTGTTACTATTGTCGCTGCTTGCATTTATTACATACTTATAATATCCTATGCCTCCGCCCAGATTACTGCTGGTAAACGAAAATTGTTCTCCCGTGCCCTGATACCACGTCCCCGTGGCCGGCGTAGAGCCATGATAAGTAATCTGGACATCCGGGTCGCCAAGCACCCATATATCGTTACTTGCCCAACTACTCCACACCTGAACATTATTTCTCGCTTTCACATAGACGCGCCATTTACCGCTAGGTAAAGTATTATTCGCAATCTGGACATATGTGTTTGCCCCTGTAGATGTAAATGCTACTAAGTCTGCTCCGGAGTCAATATTCGTAATTTTATACTGATACTCGGCTATACCTGTAGAAGAACTAGGCGCAGTCCAATAAACATAAGGATCTCTATCCGGCTGCCATGTTGAAGGGGTTATTGCTGCGCCAACAGAAGTAGTTTTAAAAGAAACTCCTGTAGGAGGATTTTCGCTTATTACCCTATATATTTGAAAGGTATTCGTATTGGCGTTGTTACTTGTATTATCCTTTGTAATACAAGTGGCGCCGCCGGCCGCATTAGTGGCGCTTGTTATTGAATAATCTTTTGTATATGGCGCAGCCGTATCCTGCCACGAGCTACCGGCATTTAATATATCCGGGAATTGTACATACTGCATACCTGAGCCGGAGTCGCTGACGCCATTAACAGTTAAGGTCAGCGTTTCTGTCCCGGGCATCTGATTGCTGTAATAAATATTTGAACCTGAGATGTAGATATACAGGCTGTTTTCACTGGCAGAAATAGTCCCCGCTGTAGGAGCTGTCGTATCAAGATATACGTTGAATCCAGCTGTCCTTGTATTATTAGCATTATCATAAGCTGTAACATTAGCTGTTCCGTTCTGCGTAGAAGTAGTTGCCCAGTTGTATGCCCACGAGTACGTAGAAGTTGCATCATCTCCTCCGTTAGTAGCGCTAAAAGCTCCCAGAGCCGGAAAGTTGATCTTCTGTATAGCTGATGTGGCATCAGCCGCAGAGGCATTGACTGTAAATGTGCCTGTTGAAGCAGTGTTATAATAAACCGTTGTGCCTGTTGCATAGGCATAAGCAGACGATTCAGAAATAGAATCAACTGTGGTTGAAGAAGGTTGAGTTATGTCAATGTAGAACGGCCCGTACGTTTTAACAGCTGACAAGTTGCCTGCGCCGTCTTCTGCTTTTACGTAGATATAGTTGCCGGTTCCGTCTGGGACTGCAGGTGTTGTTGTAGAGTTAGTTGTGCGAGCTACCCATGTGCCTCCTGATTCAGGAGTTGAATCATTGACTGCCCACCAGTAGCCTGAGATTGGGGTGGTGACGGTTTTAGGCACCACTTCTATTACTTTATAATCATCCCAAGTTACCTGCGTACCTAATGTGCTGGTGTCAATTGACATACGCACATGCATATTTGTCTGGCCTGAATTAGGGGTAACCGTAGTTGTTTGTATATACTGCCAGCCTCCATTACCCGTACCTGAAGCATACCCTCGATATGTATTTTCAGACCAATTATATACACACCAGAGAGAAATATGATAGTTTACTCCGGCGGCTGCTTTAACCCATGCGGTAGCCATATAAGTTTTTCCAACCATACCTGTAGTATTAGGATCACCATAGGATTGAGTTAACCCATAATAATGGTCTGTATTGCTTTCTCCGGCAAGTATTACTTCTGTCCTTACGGCATGACTTCCCATATGTGAATCTGTAACCCATGTTTCACTAAGCCTGCTACCGTCAATAGGAGCCCAATTATAAGCATCGCTTCCACTGCCACGCTCAAATTCTCCATTTGTAGCTATATTGCTTATATTACCCATGCTATCAATGGCTGTTGTGTAGTAATAATAATCATCGCCGTTAGACGCCGGCTCTATCCATCCAAAGTCCACCGTATTGTCATTTGAAATGCCTGATTGCCACGCGGATGTATTGTGGCTTGAAGAACCGTCAGTGGCATCGCTTGCGTAGAAAGCCGGAATTGACGGCGCCTGACTGTCGCCCTTGTCAGTGCCGATTGGGGTGACTCTTACATCATCATAGTATACATGTTCATCATCATAATCTATCATAAAGCCAACCTTGCCAGCAGACGTTATAGAAGAGTCTGTTACTCTCGCCATCAAAGTACCGTCTATGTAGAATTCTATATCATTACCTTTCATCACCACCTTAAAAAGATACCATTGATTTGGTGTAAAAGTAAAGGGCACATTTGCCAAGTTAGTCCATGTTCCGGCCACTCTCTTGCCTATCTCTGCCTTATTCTGGGTCCATGCCTCAAAATCAACTAGATAATAATTGCTAGCGTCCTGATAACGGAAGATCAAGGCTTTGCCTCTGCTCGCACCAGATGTTACAGGTTTGACCTTACATTCATATACAATGTCAGCTGCTGAGAAATCATCATAGGTTAGGTTGTAGAAAGGAGATGCGCCAGCGCCAGCGCCAAAGCCATCTAGGACACCATTGGATACTGTCCATGTTCCGCCTGTGGACGTCCAGCCATTGGTATTGCCGTCGTTAAAATCGTCAGAGAGACCGCCAAAGGTGTCGGTCCCTATAGTGCCGTTAAATCCTTTTGCAAGCCAGTTAGTAAATTCAATCATGGCTGTATCATCCGCTGAATACCCATAATAATCCTGTATATGTATCCAGCGGCCTTTATTGGGTTCGCTTAACCCTACAATTCCTATGTAAGTTGGGCTGGCAGCCACTCTCGCTATTGCCCATGCACCGCTAACTAACGAGGTTGGATATGA
>PCTH01000049.1 GCA_002771475.1 Candidatus Omnitrophica bacterium CG22_combo_CG10-13_8_21_14_all_43_16
ATTGCGAGGAGTCCCGATTTAGAGGATAGCATCACAACGTCATTGCGAGGAGTCCCGATTTAGAGGATAGCATCACAACGTCATTGCGAGGAGTCCCGATTTATCGGGACGACGAAGCAATCTTAAAAGGGTATATGAAGAATAAGCGTGTCGGCGTATTAATGGGCGGGCCTTCTTCCGAAAGGGAGATTTCTATAAAGTCAGGCAAGGCGGTCTGCAGGGCGCTTGAGGCTAAAAAAATAGATTATGTGGCTGTGGAGCTTCAGGCAGGGCCTAATACAAACGGCTATAAAAAATCAGCGGCTGATTTGATAGCCGGTATGAAAATAGACGCGGCATTTATCGTGCTTCACGGAGAATTCGGGGAAGACGGCACAGTGCAGGAGATCCTGGAACAAATGAAGATGCCTTATACAGGCAGTTCATCTTCAGCGTCCAGGGTGGCGATGAACAAGATCACTGCAAAAGAAATTTTAAAGTCGAAAAATATACCGGTTGCAAGGCACGAAATTCTTACAAAAGGGATTTTTACCAAAGACGGCGGCGTAAAAAAATATTTTAAAAATTTAGGGCCTAACCTCGTTATAAAGCCTTCAAACGGCGGTTCCAGCATAGGCTTAAACATGGCGAGCGATGAATTAAGCCTGAAATCCGCGATAGATGACGCATTTAAATACGACTATAAATTGATAATAGAAGAATATATTCCTGGGAGGGAAATCACAGTAGGTATTTTGGAGGACGCGGCGCTGCCGATCGTAGAGATTCTGCCGAAAAGAAAATTTTTCGACTATACGGCAAAATATGAAAAAGGCATGACTGAATATATCGTGCCTGCTGAAATAGAAAAATCTGTTTATAAGATGTGCCAGGATGTCGGGCTTGGTTCTCACAGAGCTCTTTCAGCCAGGTCATTTTCGCGCGTTGATATTATATTGAATGAAAAAATAGGGCCTGTAGTATTGGAGATAAACACAATACCGGGTTTTACCCAAACAAGCCTTCTGCCGAAGGCAGCCGGGGCAATAGGCATAGGATTCGAAGAGTTATGCCTTAAAATTTTAAAATCAGCATCATGGTAAAAATAAAAAAACAAAAAGTTCATCCGCACAGGAAAAAAAGAGAATCGCAGCCCGCGAAGAAGCGTAATTTTAAAGGAGTAGTTAAATTTATTTTTTGGACTGTGCTGGTCGCATGTGTCGGCACGGGCATCGTGATGTTCCAATACATGTTCGTGGATTCTGATTTATTCAACGTAAAAAGCCTGGATGTCAGGTGTTATGACCAGAACAATGCGCTGCGCAGGGTGACTTTCAGCGACATAGAATATAAAGATGTTATGGGCACCAATGTGTTCCTGGTGGACCTGAAGAGTTTTAAAGAAAGGATAGCCGAAGCTCATCCTGAATTAAGGGATATTGTCGTAAGGCGGGTATTGCCGAATAGATTGATTGTTAAGGCAAAGCAAAGGGCCCCTGTAGCCCAGATTTACGGAGACAGGTCGTATTTTATAGATAAGGACGGGATTGTTCTGCCTTACGCGAGAGATTTTGCAAGCGAGGAAGTAATCCCTGTTATTATAGGGGTCAGGGGTAGCCTTTCCAGGGAAGGTTTTGCGCAGAAAGAAAAAATCGATAAGGCATTATTCCTTATAGAAGCCGCGTCAGCGAATCAAAAACTTTCCGGATATAAAATAAAAAAGATAGATATAACCGACAGCCGCAACATATCTTTTTTCTTTAACGCTGCGGACGCTGAAAACCTTGAGATAAAAATAGGAGAAGGAGAATTTACCAGAAGGCTCGAGGTGCTTTCGACCGTGCTGGAACAGCTGGGCGGGGATATACAGAGAGTAAAATATATTGACTTGCGTTTTGAGGACCCGATCGTAGGTCCAAGATAGCGCTGATGGGAGTGCGGCTCCCATCATAGTGTGCTGTCCCATGTCATTGCGAGCCCTAGTCTGTCATTGCGAGGAGGCCGTAAGGCCGACGAAGCAATCTCAAGAGGTAACTATTATGCGTTCAGAAATTATTTGCGGTTTAGACATCGGCGCTTCAAATGTCCGGACATTGATAGGCAGCTCCGAGGGCAATATATTAGGATTCGGCCAGGCGCCTACTAAAGGATTTTCCAAGAGCGTTGTTTCAAATCTCGGGTTGCTGTCAGCCGCAATAGAGGCCAGCGTAATGAAAGCCGAAGAAATGGCAAAGGCCAGGGTGCGCAAGGTCATAGCCAATGTATCCGGAGTGCACATAAGGACGTTTCAAAGCCGCGGCTCTGTGCACATTTCAGACAGGCCCAGCGAGATTACAAAGGACGACATAAAAAGATGCGTGGAATCCGCCAAGGTCATTGCCATGTCTTTGGATAGGGAAGCGGTGCATCTGGTGCCGGTAAGATTTTTTATAGACGACAAAATGGAGATAAATGACCCGCTTGGCTTGTTCGGCTCAAAGCTTGACGTGGATCTGAATATAATCACGTCTCTGGTGACAGTTCTGCAGAATATTACAAAGGCGGTTAACCTGGCCGGATACGAAGCGGACGAGCTGGTGGTGTCGGGCGCAGGCACAGCAGAGGCTGTTTTTGAGGAAGAGGAGCTTATGAGCGGGGCCGTCCTGATAGACGCCGGAAAAGAGATTACGGAGGCTGCCATGTTTTTGGATGGCAAGATCATGGATTCTTTTAATTTTCCGTTCGGCGGGGACGACCTTACCCAGATTTTACAGGATAACCTGAAGATACTTTTTGACGAAGCAGAGGAAATGAAGGTAAAATACGGGCTTGCGGCAAAAAGCGAAATCACCAATCTTTTATTGCCCAAGGTAGAGGCCGTGCTGGAGGATATGCATAAAAAATTAGAATCGTTTCTTAAGAATAAAAAAAGCCTGCCTCGGGTAAGCGTGGTGGGGGGCGTTGCCAGGATGGATGGCTTTATCGAAGCCGTGGAAAAGGTTTTCAGGATGCCTGTGAGGATGGGAAGCCTCAGGTCCGGAGGCAAGATCACCGACATGACTTTTGCGTGCTCGCT
>PCTH01000058.1 GCA_002771475.1 Candidatus Omnitrophica bacterium CG22_combo_CG10-13_8_21_14_all_43_16
CAAGGATAAGTTTAGCAGGGTCTCTCTTAATTTTCAAAGAAATTTTGCTTTTATATAAAAAACCAGTGTTATTAACAATAACACTATTATACGAGGAGGATATCTATGGCCTGGCAGAGCGTTCCCAATCCGGATGATATAATTGATGTAGGCAAGAAGAAATTCTCGGATTTCTCAAAGTGGTTTCCAGTGGCTGTCGTAGTTTTATTAATCTTATTAGGCTTAAGGAGTTTGATTTACTCAATCGGACCGGATGAGGTAGGCGTAGTCCAGAGATTTGGTAAATTTATCGGGTTAAGCTCGCCAGGGCTGCATGCAAAAATTCCTTTCGGCGTAGACAGGGTGACCCCGATTAAGGTTGAGAAGGTTTTTAAGGAGGAATATGGGTTTAAGACTATAGAGTCAGGAGTGAACACAAGATACTCCTCCGGCGATTATAGGAATCAATCACTGATGCTCACGGGAGATCTCAATATCCTGGATGTGCGCTGGATAGTGCAGTTCAAGATAAAAGATCCGGTAAAATTGCTTTTTGCTACGCGCCGTCCCGAAGACAATATACGCGATATTTCTGAAGTAGTAATGCGGCGTTTTGTAGGAAATTATTCGGTAGACGAAGTTCTTACTACCAAAAGAGAGGAGATCGATGATTTGGCGCAGCAAGAGATTCAGCGCATACTCGACATTTATAATGTAGGGGTGCATGTAATCACGGTCAAGCTATTAGATGTTAACCCTCCTGAGACTGTAAAGTCGGCGTTTAACGAAGTAAACGAGGCTAAACAGGAAAAAGAAAAAATGATTAATCAGGCATGGGAGGCGTATAACAAGGTTGTGCCAAAGGCCAGGGGCACAGCAGAAAAGACTATCCGCGAAGCAGAAGGTTATGCCCTGGATAAGATAAACCGCGCAAAGGGCGAGTCAGAGAGATTTCTTGATACCTTAAAAGAATATAAAAAATCTCCGGAAATAACCAAGAAGAGGATCTATTTAGAGACTTTGGCAGATGTGCTTCCAAAGGCAAAAGAGAAATACATAATCGATTCGAAGCAGACCTCAATTCTTCCACTGCTGGAGATAAATAAGAAAGGAGGGCAGCAATAATGAAAGGATCGCGCATAATTGCCACGATTTTCGTTGTATTATTTATTATTACGATTGCCATTTTTGCCAGCGGCACAGCATATATAATTAATGAAGGGCAGCAGGTTGTTGTCACGCAATTTGGCCGGCCGGTGGGTAATCCGATTATATTGGCAGGCATGCACTTCAAGCTGCCATTTATTCAGGAAGCGCACTATTTTGAAAAAAGGCTGTTGGATTGGGACGGCGATCCTAATCAGATACCGACAAGAGATAAAAAATATATCTGGGTAGATACGACTGCCCGCTGGAAGATTGTGGATGCACTGAAATTCCTGCAGTCTGTAGGTAATGAAATGGCGGCCCAGGGCAGGCTTGATGATATCATTAATTCTGCAACCAGGGATGTTATTACGGGGCATCTTTTGGTTGAGGCGATACGGGATTCTAACCGTATCCTGGAATCCAGCTCAGAAGGCGAAGACATGATTGTTACGGATGAGGCGCTGGAACGCATTGAAGTAGGGAGAAAAATGCTGGAAGGCCTTATTTTGGAAAAGGCGAAAATCCTTGCTCCTCAGTATGGCATTGAAATAATAGATATGCGCATCAAGAGAGTTAACTATGTTGAAGACGTGCGTAATAAGGTCTATGATCGCATGATTGCCGAAAGAAAACGCGCTGCGGAGAAATATCGTTCCGAGGGACAGGGCAAGGCAGCGGAGATAGAGGGGCAGGTGGCTAAGGAGCTGAAGGTTATCACGTCGGAGGCATACCGTCAGGCCCAGGTGCTTATAGGCAAGGCAGATGCCGAGGCAATCAGCATATACGCCGGCGCCTACAGCCAGAACCCGGATTTTTATTCGTTCATGAAAACATTGGAGACTTATAAGGAAACTATTGATGCGACGTCCACGGTGATTTTAACCACAGACAGCGATTATTATAAATATCTTAAATCTTTGAACGTTTCGGAGTAAGATGTTTATATTCTCCAATCTCTTGGTTGCCCTGGCGCATATTTTAAGCTTACTTATTACCATAGCTTATTGGTTGATATTGATTAGAGTCTTAATCAGCTGGGTTAATCCTGACCCATATAATCCAATAGTACAGTTTTTATACAAGACTACGGAGCCCATATTATATCCTATAAGAAAGATGTTGCCTTCTGCCCTGGGATTCGGAATCGACATATCTCCGATAATTGCCTTTTTGGCTATTATATTTTTAAGGTCTTTCCTTGTTAACACTATCTTGGATTTAGCGGTAAGATTGAAATAAAGATGAGATAGCGCAAATGAAAAGATCAAAAAACTTTCTAAGTTTAATTTTAATTATTATCGCAGCAGCTATTATTCTGAATATTGCAATATTGTACGCGCTTATTAGCACTAATCTGGGAGCCCGCCTTATTTCCAAAATAGCTATTTCGCGGTACATACCCTCTAAAAATATAACCATAGGGGAAATTGACGGGGCCCTGGCGCGTACAATCGCATTTGAAAATATATCGCTTAACAATGTAGAATGGTTGCCTCATGGCAGCAGCCTGCACATTGAACGATTGGAGATTTACGCCAATCCCCTTGATATCAACCGGCTTAGGGTTATGGTTAAAAATGGGAATCTGAAATTACCGTCTTCTGACAAAATATTTTTTTCTGGAACCCATGAAAACGGCTTGTTGGATTTTAATATTTACTCTCATGCAGTAGACGTAAAAGATATTATGGAATTATTGCGCTATAAAGATGCGGCAGGTAACTTATCAGGGATTTTTGAGGATGTCGATATTTTTGCAACAGGCGCCTTGTTAGAACCTGAGATAAAAGGTTCTTGCGCGGCAAAGGCATTATCTCGCTGGGGGTTCAATCT
>PCTH01000056.1:0-13886 GCA_002771475.1 Candidatus Omnitrophica bacterium CG22_combo_CG10-13_8_21_14_all_43_16
ACTGTGGCTGGAGGAGATGGATTCGAACCATCATAACAGGTTCCAGAGACCTGTGTCCTACCATTAGACGATCCTCCAAAGACCTAAGTCTTTCTTCTTTCCTTTATTTCGTTTTCGATGTACTGCTTGAGGCGTTTTTGTTCTTTCGGATCAACATTTGTAAATATGACGCCTATTTTAAACGCCTTTGAATCTTCACCGCCTGCTTTCTTTATCCAGGTAACTTCTCCTTTTGCGAATATAGGCATTGAATCAAAAGGCACTTCGAGCTGAATATCTAATTTTGTGCCTTTCATAAGCCGTTCATAAACCACGAACCTCGCCCCGCCCTCGCTTATGTCTTTGCTTACAACATGATCCTGTATGCTGGGTTCTTCTATGGTTTTATATTTTATTATAACCGGCCACTCAATCCTTACAAACTTTCTATTTTCTTCCATAATCATCCTCAATAACTCTTGCGAGTCTATTCAATACCTTGTCTTTACCTAAAAGTGCCAGTACTTCAAATACGCCGGCAGAGACAGCTTTGCCTGTAACAGCCACCCTTAGAGGATGGATCAAATCGGCGCTTTCTATTTTAAGCTCTGACACAAGAGCCCTTACTTCTTTCTCTATATTTTCCTGCGTAAAAGGATCTACTTTTTCAAACCGCTTTCTTGTTATGTTTAGTATATCCGAAACCCCGTCTCTTTTCAAAAACTTTTCTGTCGCCTCTTCATTATACCGCACATCATCTGAGATAAATATCCCGAACTCTTCTTTAAATTCTGCCAGTGTCTTTACCCTACTGTGATAAAGCCCTGCGAATTTTCTGAACCACGCCTCATCGCATTCAGGTTTAATAAATTCCAGGCCCACCTTTACAAATTCGTCCAGAGTAAGCTTTCTTATATGTTCGCCGTTGATCCACCTTAATTTGTCCAGATTGAATTCTGCGCCGGTTTTATTTATACGTTTCAGACTGAATTTTTTCACAATCTCTTCCGCGCTCATAAATTCTTTATTGTCGCCGGGAGCCCAGCCTAAAAGCGAAAGATAATTAACCAGCGCCTGCGGCAGGTATCCCATCGCGCGGTAATCAGTTATCGAAACTGCTCCAAAGCGCTTTGAGAGCGGCGCTTTGTCAGGCCCGAGTATAAGAGGTATGTGCGCAAACTTGGGGGGTTTTACTCCGAGCGCATCATAAACCGCCACTTGTTTATTGGTATTTGAAATGTGGTCGTCTCCCCTTATCACATGCGTTATCTGCATCTCTATGTCATCCACAACACAGGCAAAATTATACGCAGGGCTTCCGTCTGATTTCATTAACACAAGGTCGTCTATCAGGGTATTGTCCACTTCTATTTCGCCGTGCACAAGGTCGTATATCTTCACCTTTATATCCGGTATTTTGAATATAATAGCTTCTCCGTCTTTATAGGCCAGTTCCTTCTCAAGTAATTTCTGGGCATAGGATCTGTAAATGTCGAATCTTTTTGTCTGAAAATAAGGCCCCTCGTCCCAGTTTAACCCGAGCCATTTCATATCCGCGATTATCTCTTCCATGTAAACATCGCTTGAGCGCTTCTGGTCAGTGTCCTCTATTCTCAATATAAAGATCCCGCCTTGGCTCCTCGCGTAGAGCCAGTTAAAAAGAGCGGTTCTCACGCTTCCTATATGTAAATATCCTGTGGGGCTTGGCGCAAACCTAACGCGAACCATATTCAAAACCCTTTCTTATTGCTTTTTCATTTACAGGAAGCAGGCTATGATAAGTGCTGGAAACAATATCTTTAAGCCCGCCTATTAATGACTCGACGTTAATGATTTTTCTTTTTGCGAGCAATGCCCCAAGCGCAACCATATTGCCTATCCTGTGGTCGCCTGCTTCTGAAGCGAGCTCTGTAATAGGGATATTTAAAATCTCTATATCTTTTCTTGCAGGCTCAATATCTATAATAGACTTATTTACCACAAGCAGTCCGTCTGCTTTTATCCTCGCCTCGTATTTTCTGAGAGACGGCCCGTTCATGGCAACGCATATAGTAGGATCCTTGATAAGGGGGGAGGCAATAGCCTCGTCTGAAATAATCACCATGGAATACGCTGTGCCGCCCCTTACCTCTGCGCCGTAAGAAGGGATCCAGGTGACCTGCTTGCCTTCATTCATGGCCGCGTAAGCAATGGCCTTGCCCATAAACATGATGCCCTGGCCGCCGAAACCTGCGAAAACTATTTCTTCTTTCACGTTATATCCTTAAAAATCTTTAAAGGGTATTCCTTTGTCAATTCTTCTCCTACCCATTTTACTGCGTCCTGCGGCGAAAGCCCGAGATACGTAGGGCACGGGGAAAGGACCTCCACGATTGAAAAACCCAGTCCTTTTATCTGGTTCTCAAATGCCTTTTTTATAGCCTTTTTAGCCTTTAGAATATTCTGCGGAGAATGAGCGGTAACCCGTTCTGCGTACACAACGCCAGGCAATACAGATAACAATTCGCATACCTTTAAAGGAAAACCGTGCATTTTTTGTTCCCTGCCGGCAGGCGTAGTAGCGGTTTTCTGTTTTAAAAGAGTGGTCGGCGCCATCTGGCCGCCGGTCATGCCGTATACCGTGTTATTGACAAATATAATTGTAATGTTTTCGCCTCTATTTGCCGCATGTATTATCTCAGCTGTGCCTATAGCCCCAAGGTCTCCGTCGCCCTGATAACCAAATACTATCCTGTCGGGAAGCGACCGCTTTATACCCGTAGCAACCGCAGGAACCCTGCCATGCGCTGCCTCTGTCACGTCAAAATTCCAGTAATCATATGCTATGACAGCGCAGCCTACAGGCGCTATGCCTATAAGTTTCTCTCTGATACCCAGGTCGTCCACAACCTCGCATATGACCCTGTGAACGATACCATGGCCGCACCCTGGGCAATAGTGCGTCTCTTTTTCTCTGATGCTCTCGGGTTTTTCAAAAATCTTATCCATTTATATTCTCGATTTCTTTTATTATATCGTCTTCGCCGGGGATCTCGCCTCCTGTGCGTCCGTAAAAATGCGCGGGCCTTGCGCAATCTATGGCTAGCTTCACATCCTCTATCATCTGGCCGCAGCTCATCTCCACAACTAAAAATGATTTAATTTTTTTTGCCAGCTTTTTAAAAGCGTCTTCTGGAAAAGGCCATAATGTTATAGGCCTTATCATGCCGACCTTTTTGCCTTTTTTACGCAGCTTTTCAACAACGCTCCTGCAAATCCTGCTGGGAGTACCATAAGCAACCAGCATAATATCGCTGTCATCTCCATAAAGAACCTCGCACCTCTGTTCTTTATCCTTTATTTCTTTATATCTTTTTTGTAATTTTAAATTGAATTTTTCAAGCTCTGACTCATTTAAAATGAGCGACTTTATAATCCTTGGTTTTCTTCCTTTACACCCGTCCAGTATCCAGTCTTTTTTAATGCCGGGCTTTGTTTCAGCCTTAAATTCCACCGGCTCCATCATCTGCCCCAATATTCCGTCTCCGAGTATCATGACAGGCATCCTGTATTTATCCGCCAGGTCAAACGAAAGCATTGTAAGGTCGGCCATTTCCTGCACAGATGCAGGCGCAATAACTATCTGGCGATAATCGCCATGTCCCCCGCCTTTAACGGCCTGAAAATAATCGCTCTGGCTTGGCGCAATATTGCCCAGGCCAGGCCCACCTCTCATGATATTTACAATAACAGCCGGGAGTTCGCACGCCGCTAGATACGATATGCCTTCCTGCTTCAGACTTATGCCGGGGCTTGAAGAAGATGTCATTGCCCTCGCGCCTGTAAGAGACGAGCCAAATACCATATTTATAGCTGCAAGCTCGCTTTCGGATTGTATAAAAACTCCGCCTGCCTCAGGCATCCGCTTCGACATGTAAGCCGGTATTTCGTTCTGAGGAGTAATAGGGTATCCTGCGTAAAACCTGCAGCCTGCTATTATCGCAGCCTCCGCCAATGCCTCATTCCCGCACATTAAAACTTTTTTTGCCATAATATTTATTTATCTATTGTTATGCATAAATCAGGGCATATGATCGCGCAAAAAGAACATCCTGAGCAATCGTATTTTTCTGTCATCCCAACCGGATACGCGCCTTTTTTATTGAGAGCTTTGGACTGCTTTATATGGCCTTTCGGACAATATAAAATACATAGCCCGCACCCTTTGCATTTTTCAGGATCAATTTTTACTTTTGCCATTCTTTTTTTACAGCCTCTGTTATCTTTTTTGAAGACAGTCCATATTTATCCAGCAAAGCCTGCCTGTCCCCGTGTTCAATAAATTTATCCGGAAGAGCTATATTTTTAATTATAGTATCTTTCTTTATTTTATCAATGATTAATTCCAGTACGCCTGAACCGAATCCTCCGCTCAGGGCCCCTTCTTCTATCGTAAAAAGCCTGCCTGTTTTTAAAACTGACTTGGCTATCAATTCTATGTCTATCGGTTTTATAAATCTTGCATTTATCACCTCGGCATCTATTCTGTCTTTCAATAAAAAAGATGCCGCTTCCAGCGCTATATTGGACATATAACCTATGCTTACCATTGTAACATCCCTGCCTTCTTTTAATATTTCCCCTTTACCGTAATTAATTGGCAAGCTGTTCTTAGAGCCTGGCGCGGAAGCATAACTGGCGCCGCGCGGATATCTTATCGCAACAGGCCCTTTGTCATAAGATACCGCCCAGCTGAGCATATTTTTTAATTCTTCCTCATCCCTTGGAGCTATAGATACGATATTTGGTAAATTCCTTATATAGCTCATATCAAATGCGCCGTGATGAGTAGGCCCGTCTTCTCCCACCAGCCCTGCCCTGTCTAACATAAATATTACATTGAGATTTTGAAGGCACACGTCATGAAATATCTGATCATAAGAGCGCTGTAAAAAAGTAGAATATATGGCCACTACGGGTTTAAAACCTGCTTTCCCCAGGCCTGCTGCAAAACCCACCGCATGCTGCTCAGCCATTCCCGCGTCAAAAAATCTATCCGGAAAAAGATCTGCAAATTTATCCAGGCCTGTTCCCTCAGGCATTGCTGCTGTTATGGCTACTATTTTTTTATCTTCCCGGGCTATCTCTATTATTTTATTTCCAAATGCCTTTGTAAAACCTTCTTCCGGCACAATATCCTTCGCTATCGCCACTTTTTCGCCTGTATCCACATTAAAAGAAGCCACGCCGTGGAATTTTTCAGGCCCTTTTTCCGCAAAACTGTATCCTTTGCCTTTTTTAGTCAGGACATGCAGAAGAATAGGCTTGTTAAGCTCTATAATATTTTTCAGGGTGTTTGTAACCATGACTACGTCATTTCCGTCAATAGGGCCAAAATATCTGAATCCCAGTTCTTCAAAAAGCATGCCCGGGACAAGTAAATTTTTAAGCCCTTCTTCCAATCTTCTTGCCGAACGTATAACGCTGAAACCAAAGCGGGGAACTCTTGAGAGAAGGCCTTCAACATCTTTTCGTATCTTGTTATACACAGGCGCTGTAATTATCCTGTTCAAATATTTACTTAAAGCCCCTACGCTTTTTGATATGCTCATTTCATTATCATTAAGAATGACCAGCATATTTTTATGCAAATGACCTGCGTGATTCAATGCCTCTAACGCCATCCCCCCGCCTAAAGACGCATCGCCTATTACCGCTACCACCTTATAATTTTTATTTTCCAGGTCTCTTGCGCTGGCGATTCCGAGCGCAGTAGAAATAGAGGTCGAGCCATGGCCGGTAGTGAATACATCGTATTCGCTTTCATACTTATTGGGAAACCCGCTCAGGCCTCCCTGCTTGCGGAGAGTGTCAAACCTATCTTTCCTGCCGGTTAAAATCTTATGGGCATATGCCTGATGCCCCACATCCCATATAATAATATCTTCAGGAGTATTCAAGCAGTAATGAAGCCCTATTATCAGTTCTACCGCGCCCAAGCTAGATGCCAGGTGGCCGCCCGAAGAAGCTACGGTTTTTATAATGACCTCCCGTATCTCCTGCGCTAAGATCGGCAGTTTATCCGTGCTAAGCTTTTTTAAATCCGCCGGGCTATTTATGCTATCTAATAATCTTTCTGCCATAACTTTTACCCTTGTTGAATTTCTAGTTGTTGATGAGGGAAGCGAGCTTTAAAAGGGCCTCTCCTTTTTTGCCAAAAATATTCAAGCTGGCCCTGGCCTTTTTTGCCAAAATATCAGCTTTTTCTTTTGCTGCCTTTGCGCCGTAGAGCCTGGCATATCCATCGCCATCTTTCAAATCGTCCATAAGCTGAAACACCAGGCCGATGTCCCTTCCAAAATTCCCGAGCGCATTTATCTTCCGTTTGCCTGCGCCTTTAATTATTCCGCCTGATTTTACGGCTGTCTCAAACAGCATTGCTGTCTTCTTCAGATTAATATATTCTATATCTTTATTTTTACCTAAAATATCAGCTACCTGGCCGCCTATCACTCCGCATGTCCCCACTGCCTTTGATATCTCTTTTATCGCTTCCGCATTCCCTGATTCAGCTATCACCTGAAACGCAAGCGTCAAAAGCCCGTCTCCTGCCAGAAGCGCGATGTCTTCCCCGAATTTTTTATGGCATGTCTTTTTGCCGCGCCTGAAATCGTCATTATCCATGCACGGCAGATCATCATGAACAAGTGTATAAGAATGTATCAATTCTATCCCACATGCAACAGGTACGACTAAATCTCCTTTTCCACCGCACGCCTGGAATGCCGCAATAGTAAATACAGGCCTTATCCTCTTGCCTCCAGGAAACACAGCATATCTCATGGCCCTGTGTATGACCTGGGGTTTAAGAGAACTTGGGGGAAGGTATTTATCCAGGGCCTTATCTATTATTTTTTTCTTAGCTGCTATATATTTTTCTATCCGCATTATTCTTTAAAAGGCTCCGGGCTGGATTTACCGTCTTTTTTGACAAGGACTTCCACCTTGCGCTTTGTTTCATCCAGCTTTTTCCTGCAGGCATGGATAAACTTCATGCCTTCCTCGTATTTTTTAAGCGATTCTTCAAGCGGCATGTCCCCGCTTTCAAGTTCGCTCACGATCTCTTCCAGTTTTTTCATCATCTCTTCAAACTTTAATTCCTTTGCCATGCGCCCTCCTACTCTATCCTGCTTTTAAAACTTCCCTTGGAAACCTTCGTCTCTATCAAATCCCCTTTTTTAAGGGCATTTGCTGTTTTTATTATTTTCCTGTCCGGCATTTTGAAACTTATACTGTACCCTCTGTCCAGGATTCCTGCCGGACTTAATATCTGCAATTTTTCCGAAAGCAGCTTAAAATCGCCGAGTTTTAATTCAATATAATGACTGAACCTCAAAGCCATGTTATCTTCTATCTCATCCAGCCTCTGTTCATATTCCATGACCATATCCATGGGAAAATCCCTGATCTTTTTTTCTATTTCGATAAGCCTCTCTATCAGCTTGCTTTTTTCAGCTATCACCATTTCCGCTGCCACTGAAGGCGTCGGAGCCCTTTTATCGGCCACAAAATCGCTTATTGTCCAGTCTATCTCGTGGCCCACCGCGCTTATCACAGGTATCTTTGAATTATATATTGCCCTTGCCACTATTTCTTCGTTAAAAGCCCACAGGTCTTCCAGGCTGCCTCCACCCCTTCCGACTATCATGACGTCCACATTTTTAAGAGCGTTGAATTCTTCTATCGCAGCTGCTATTTCTTCTTTCGCTTCGTCTCCCTGGACCTTCACGGGAATTATAAGCACCTCTACATTGGAAAATCTTTTATTTAAAACATGCAGGATATCCCTTATGGCCGCGCCTGTAGCAGAAGTGACAATTCCTATCTTTTCCGGGATAATCGGTATTTCTTTTTTATGCGATTCGTCAAAAAGCCCTTCTTTAAAAAGCCTTTCTTTAAGCTGCTCGAACGCGAACTGAAGCGCGCCTACTCCCTTCGGCTCCATCTTCGCCACATACAGCTGATAGACGCCTCTTTGTTCGTATACGCTTATTTTACCGCAGCATAAAACCTGCATGCCGTCTTTAATTTCAAACTTTATTTTCTCGTTGCTTGATTTAAAAAATATACACTTGAGTTCGCTTTTATCGTCTTTCAGGGTAAAATAAAAATGCCCGCCGGATGCCTTGAAATTCGAGATCTCTCCGTCAACCCATATGTTCCTGAAAGAGTCTTCGAGGATTATCTTTATGCTCGATGTAAGCTGGCTTACCGTATAAATATATTTTCCGTCGTCTTTCATACTAGCGGTAATTATCCAATTTTTCTTTTACCCTCTCTATTGAAAGGGCCCTGCCGCTTTCGTCGTCTATATTCACTATGGCTCCTTGCAACTCTACATCTTTATCCGCTATCTCGAATTTTTTCGGCATAAGCGTTAAGAAATGTTCCACTATCGCGTCGCATCTCCTGCCTATTATAGAATCCTGAGGCCCGGTCATGCCTAAATCAGTGATATAAGCAGTGCCCTGCGGAAATATCTTTTCATCCGCTGTCTGGACATGAGTATGCGTACCAAATACGACGCTGACCCTGCCGTCCAAAAATCTTCCCATGGCTATTTTTTCGCTTGTAGCCTCTGCGTGCATATCCACGAGAATGATTTTCGTGGCCCTGTTGATTTTTTCTATCTCTTTTTCAGCTGCCTGGAAAGGGCAGTCAACAGGATCCATAAAAACCCTGCCCAACAGATTGATTACAGCTATTTTTTTTCCGCTGGCCGGAGAAAATATCCCCATGCCTGAGCCTGGAGAAGTTTTAGGATAATTTGCGGGCCTTAAAACACGGCTGTCCTTTGAAAGCCTGTCGTACAGCTCTTTTTTCTTCCAGACATGATCCCCTGAAGTTATGACATCTATTTTGTTTTGTAACAGCTCATCAATAGTTTCTGGGGTAAGCCCGGAACCCCCGGCAACGTTTTCCGCATTGGCAATAACAAAATCAATAGACTTTTCTCTGCGCAGCCTTGGCACTATTTTTTTAACAGCTTCTCTGCCCGGACTGGCGACTATATCGCCGATTAAAAGTATCCTCATTTAGCGTACTCCACTGCCCTTGTTTCCCGTATCACAGTAACTCTTATCTGGCCGGGATACTCAAGGCCTTCTTCTATTTTCTTTGTGATTTCCCTGGCCAGGCCCATTGCCTGAAGATCGCTTATCCTGTCAGGCTGGACAATAACCCTTATCTCTCTGCCGGCCTGTATCGCAAATGCCTTTTCAACCCCTTTGAATGAATCTGCGATAGATTCCAGTTTTTCAAGCCGTTTTATATAATTTTCAAGAGACTCGCGCCTCGCCCCCGGCCTTGTGGCGCTTACGGCATCCGCAGCCTGCAATAGAACCGCGTAAATGGAATTCGGCGCCTCTTCCTCGTGATGGGATGCTATTGCATTTATTATATCCGTTGACTCGCCATATTTTTTGGCCAGGTCCGCTCCTATTTTTGCATGAGGCCCCTCGACTTCATGAGTCACTGCCTTTCCTATATCATGCAAAAGCCCTACCCTCTTTGCAAGAGTCACGTCAAGTTTAAGCTCGCCTGCCATAACGCCCATAATAACGCTTACCTCTTTCATATGCTGCAAAGCGTTTTGGCCGTAACTGGTCCTGTATTTCAACCTGCCTATAAGCCTGACGATTTCAGGATGCACCTTCTGAAGCCCTAATTCAAAAATCGTGTGCTCCCCCTCTTCCTTGATATTTGTTTCCATTTCCTGTTTCACTTTATTAACCACCTCTTCGATGCGTCCCGGATGGATCCTGCCGTCCTGCAAAAGCCTTTCAAGGCTTATTCTCGCTATCTCGCGCTTTACAATATCAAATCCGGAAAGTATCACGGCCTCCGGCGTATCGTCTATAATCACATCCACGCCCGTGGCCACTTCCAGGGCGCGTATATTACGGCCTTCTCTTCCTATAATCCTTCCCTTCATTTCGTCGTTCGGCAGATTCACCACAGATACGGTGGTATTGGTAACGTGCTCTGCAGCGCACTTCTGCATGCTGATAGAAAGGATTTCTTTGGCCTTTCTTTCAGCTGATTCCCTGGTCCTGTCTTCTATTGTTTTAAAGAGTATCTGCGCCTCTCTCTGCGCATCTGCTTCGATTCTCTGCAGAAAAAGCTTTTTTGCCTCTTCAACGCTTAGGCCCGATATCCTCTGCAGTTTTCCTTTTTCTTCTTCTATAAGCCTTAAAAGCTCATTATGCCTTGATTCAATGGATTTTTCCTTATCCACCAAAAGGCCTTCGCGCCTTCCTATATCCTTTTCTTTTCTGTCAAGGATATCCACTTTCCTGTCTATATTTTCTTCTTTTTGCACGAGCCTTTTTTCCAGATTCGACAATTCCTGGCGCCTGTCTTTGGTAGTCTGTTCAAAATCCGACTGCATCTTGAACTTCAGGTCTTTTACTTCCAGCTCTACTTCTTTTTTCCTGTTTTCAAATTCCTTTCTGGATTCTTCCAGGCCTTTTTTCGCGCTGGCCTCTATATCCTTCAGATGTTTTTCTCCGAAAAATTTCCTTATGTAATATCCGGCGAAAAATATCAGGATAAAAACAAGCACTTCCACTATGTAGATTATTGTTTTAATATTTGAACTCATACCAAGCACCTCCCGGCTATTTTATGTAAAACTAATGTTAGTCGGTTATGACACCGGTGAGAGGGATATCTCTTTTTGTGGCAGGAACCCTGCTAAGCAGCTGAAAACTGAAACCAAGACCTATTTTTGATTTGCCTTTCGGAAGGCGTCTCAAAAAATTATCGTAATAGCCTTTCCCCCGGCCTATGCGGTTGTTTCTTTTGTCAAACGCAAGCCCGGGAACTATTACCAGGTCTATATTTTTCAACTCCGCAGGTTTTTTATTTAAGGATCCGTTCGGCTCGTAAATACCGTACGGCCCTTTTTTAAGCCTCTTGACATCCCTTAGATATATTGGTTTCATATCTCTAGTCTTCACCAATGTAACCGGTAAAACCACTTTTTTGCCCGCTCGAAGGGCCTTCCTTATTACGGGGCCCGTCTCTACCTCCTTGGTCCCCCTGGAACAATAAAGCATCAAGCATTTGGACTTTAGAAAATTTTTATTGGAAAATAATTTTTTGTGCACAACTCTGCTTCTTTGTCTCCTTTCCGATACTTTTTGACTTTCCATCTTCAGTTTCATTTTTCTTCTCAAAGCTTTTTTCGATTCCATAATAACCTGGCCTCAATTCTTCTTCTTTTTTAAATAGTCTTCTATGGCTGATTTGAGCGCCTCTTCCGCCAATACAGAGCAATGCATCTTTATCTTTGGAAGCCCGCCCAGCGCCTCTGCCACAGCCTTGTTGGAAATCTTCAACGCTTCGTCTATGCTCTTGCCTTTGACAATCTCCGTGACCATGCTGCTCGTAGCTATGGCTGCCCCGCAACCGAATGTCTTGAACTTTGCGTCTACGATTATTCTGTCCTTTACCTTGATGTAAAGCCTCATGATGTCTCCGCACACGGGATTTCCCACATTCCCTACTCCGTCTGCATCAGGAATTTCCCCCACATTCCTGGGATTTTTAAAATGATCCATTACCTTTTCGCTGTACTGAGTGTGAAAACTTTCCATAATCGCTCCTTTGTTGAATCTAATTCCCGAGAGTAAGTTCTCTCGGCCTATTCAGTTTAGAATAGTCTTTCGCAGGCTTTACGCTTTTCAGACTATCCAGCTTGTTAAGATCTTTAAGCCTGTTGTAAATCAATATCCACGCACAATCTTTATTTTTGTCGACTTCGCACTTGCCCTTATTGGAGCCTCCGCATGGCCCGTTCAAAAGGCCTTTTGCGCACCTTGTCACAGGGCAAATCCCGGCTGTTGCATTCAAAACACACTCCCCGCACATTGCGCATCTCTCAAAAAAGGCATTGCCTGTGACATCCAGTATAGACCCGAATAAGGTATCGCATCCTATATAAACAGGCCTTTTGTTCCTGTCATTTTCAAGCACTGACTGCGCTCCCAAGCCGCAGGAAAGCACCAAAAACGCCTCTGAGTCATCCACCATTTTTTTGTTTTTTGCGAAATGGAGCTTAGTCTGGCTGGCTACGCAGGGAGAATCAGGTATTGCCCATCCGGTAACTTTTTTCCCGTTTGCCTCGAGGCCGGCCTTTATTTCTAAAATCTCTTTTTCTCCGCCCGTCTTGCACGTAGCTGCGCAATCCCCGCATCCTATTATAAAAACTTTCGACGCAGCCCCGAGAGCCTTTAATATTTCTTCGATTGGTTTTTTCTTGGTCACTATCATATTATAATAGCTCCTTTATGTCCTGTTCAAAAATCCCTTTTTCCCTGTATCCTACATATTTTCTTACCAGATTACCCTCTTTATCCACGATAAACGTTGTCGGAATCGCATTGATCCCCCCGTATAAATCATAAACCCTGTTTTCTCCGAATAGAATTGTGTAGTTTATCTTATTTTTTTCTATAAAACCTGGAATGACCCTTTGAGGGTTCTGGTCCATCGACACCCCGATTATTTCCAGGCCCTGATCCTTATATTGATTATAAAGCTCCACGAAATGCGGTATCTCCTCTCTGCACGGAGGGCACCATGTGGCCCAGAAATCAATAATCACGACACTGCCTTTAAAGTCAGAGAGTTTCCTCTCTATTCCGCCTGCATCCTTTAGTAAAAAATCAGGCGCTGGCTTAAATCCGGTTTTTTTAACAACTGCCGTTTCCTGCGGAATTTCTTGGGGCATGATGGGTTTTTTAGATTTAGGCGGCAGATTTATAACTACCACGGTTATAATAATCAGCGCCAGGAAACCTATGATAAAAAGCGCGATTTTATTCATTTTCTCTCCTATCTTGTCAATAAGCCCGCTATCCTTGAAAACTGCCCTGAGAATAATATTATGCCCATGGCTATCAAAAATATTCCTGAAACCAGAGGCGCAAAACGCAAAAAATTCTTAAACTTCGCGAAAAGGGCTAAAAATTGGTTTATCGCAAGTCCCGCTATCAAAAACGGCAACCCCAGCCCCATGGAATAGGCTAATAAAAGAACTACGGCTTTGGGTAAACTTTCAAGCGTAGACGCATATATAAGGATACTTGATAATATCGGGCCCACGCACGGTGTCCACCCGAATGCAAATGCCATACCCACCGCTAAAGACCCCAGATAACCAAATTTTTTTCTTTTTAAACTAACTCCTTTTGCCCGGCTTAAAAATCCTGTTTTTAATACGCCCATTATATCAAGGCCGAATAAAATTATTACTACCCCTCCTGCCCTTTCAAGCCATATTCTTTTTATTCCCAAAAAACTTCCAAAATACGATATCGCTATGCCCATTAATACAAAAATTATGGAAAACCCCAAAATAAAAAATAAAGAGTTTATTACGGTGAGCTTTGTTATATCAGTTGCTCTCCCGGAAGACTTTATGTCCTCTAAGGACCTGCCTGTAATGTAAGTGATGTAAGATGGGAAAAGCGGTAATATGCAGGGAGAAAGAAATGAAAGAATGCCCGCAGAAAATGCTATAACTATAGAGACTTCGCTTCCAGAACCCATACATCCTCCGTCAGGTTACCTACGCGAAGCCCTTATTCTTATAACATCCAGCTCCTGCCTTATGCCAGTGAGCTGTGCGATTATATCTTCCTGATTTTTTAAAATCCTGTCTATCTTCTCTGAGAACTTTGCCACGTCGCTCTTTGAACCGGAGCTGTCTTCCTTGCCAAAACTATTGAACGTGAATATGCCCAGAGATACCAGAATCGCTGCTAGTAGCGATAAAGTCCATATCTTTCTCATCGTCAATTACCTCTTTTCCAAGTGTCTATTATAGCAAACCCGGCCTATCCAGTCAACCCAAGTTTTAA
>PCTH01000056.1:13911-15164 GCA_002771475.1 Candidatus Omnitrophica bacterium CG22_combo_CG10-13_8_21_14_all_43_16
CGGCCTATCCAGTCAACCCAAGTTTTAACCTTAATTTACCGAGTGAATTGTAACTCATATTGCGAAAAATTTCAATTCAAAACCCCTGAACTGTTATTTGTAATATTTAAAACCAACTCGTTTGGTGTTTTATAACCCAGTATTTTGCGAGGATAGTTATTCATCCATTCTTCTATCCTTTTAATGTCTTTATCTGATAGTTTTGATATATCTGTCCCTTTAGGGATAAACCTGCGAATCATCCTATTCTGGTTTTCGTTTGTGCCTCTTTCCCATGAAGAGTAGGGATGGGCGAAGTATACTAATGTACGCTTTCGGCCATTTAATCCGCTGCGTTCAATAGCTTCCCAATCTAAGAACTCTCTGCCGTTATCCAGAGTTATGCTTTTAAACTTCTTCCGGAAATAACCGCCGTAGTTTGTTTCCAGCTTATTTAGAGCATTTAATATTGAATCCTGGGTCATAGACTTTATTTTTATTATTATCTCTTCCCGGGTCATGCGCTCAGTCAGGGTAAATAGGCCGTCTTTTCTTCCGAGCCTTTTACCTACTATAGAGTCCCCTTCCCAATGGCCGTATTCCAACCGTTTGTTTATTGCTTCAGGGCGCTCTTCGATTGATCTTGAGCCTTTATTCTTTAAGCTTATCCGGCTGATTTGCCTATACTTATGCTTATGGCGCTTACGCTTTTCCCATAAGCTATAGTTAGTTACCCCTTCAAATACTCCTCGGTCGATATAATTGTAAAGCGTCTTTGTACAGATGAGCCCTTGAGCGTCTCGTTTTAATTCGCCTATTATCACATCCGGAGAATATTTATCTTTTAATATCTTCTCGCGGATATAGGTAGCTATTTCTTTATACTTTTCTATTTTTAGCGAATGAGCCCTATGTGTTACTTTTTTCTCGTAGTCAGTGTGGGCTGTGTTTGCCCTGTATACCTGATATTCCGTTAAATCGCTCTTTATCCTATTGACCCGGCCCCTGTTTATTTCCCGGTACACTGTTGACAAGTGGCTATTGAGCTTTTGGGCTATTTTTTTTACCGGGAGCCCTATTTCCAGATAACCTTCTAACAGGTACCGGTCTCTTTCAGTTAGATGTTTGTATTTCGCGCTTTTAGCGGTATAATTTACTTGCTCCATAGGCTCTCCTCTGTTTTTTGTTGGTTTCATCACCTTACAAAATAACAGATTTTTTAGAGCTATGGGGCTTTTTTATTCAGTTATTTTTCGCACTTACGATTACAATCT
>PCTH01000029.1 GCA_002771475.1 Candidatus Omnitrophica bacterium CG22_combo_CG10-13_8_21_14_all_43_16
AACGGAGGAACGAAAAGGATGAATAGGCAGGAGTTAATAAAATATAAGAAACTTCTTATAAAGGTAAGAGAAGGTATCGCAGGCGACATAAGCCATATAGCCAAAGAAAACCTTAAATCCCAGAAAGAGTCTTCCGGAGATCTTTCCGGTTATAGTTTTCATATGGCGGATATGGCGAGCGACAGCTACGACAGGGAATTGAATTTGAATATTGCCGGCGGAGAACAGGAAATCGTATACGAGATTGACGACGCGCTGAAGCGCATAGAAGAGGGTAACTTCGGGCATTGCTTTTCCTGCGACAAAAAAATACCCCAGAAACGCCTTAATGCCGTCCCCTATGCCAAATACTGCATACAATGCAAGTCAAAAGAAGAAAAGAATAAGTAACATCGCAGGCATTCTTTCCCTTTTTTTAATCCTCTTAATAGACCAGGTTTCTAAATCGGTTATTGTCTCCAGGCTGGCTCTGGGCCAGTCTATACCTATAATAAAGAATGTCCTGCATATAACCTTTATAAAAAATACCGGCGCGGCGTTCGGACTTTTTAAAAACAGCACATACTTTTTTATCGCAGTATCAGTGATCGCGGTGATACTGATAGGGATTGTTCTTGTAAACTCTGCCGGAAAAGGGAGTTTTTCCGAAAAGTTCCTTTTTCATTACAGCCTGATCCTTATAATGGCAGGCGCATTGGGCAATCTTATAGACAGAATCAGCCTGAAGTATGTTATTGATTTTATTGATTTTAGAATATGGCCTGTTTTTAACATAGCAGACTCATCCATCACAATCGGCACCGCGTTACTTATCATCTCTTTTACCAGATTTGACAATAAAATAAACGTATGATATACTTTAAGTAAGAAAAAGAAGGGTTATTTTTTTTATTGGCAAAGTAAAAAGATTTAAAAAGTATTAAGCAAAATTAAGAGGCAACCATGAGAGAGTTATTATTCAAAAATATAACCTCAGGGAACAAAAAAAGAAGGGATCTCTATGTAACTGAGACCTTTGATAAGGATGGTGTCACTACTACAACCCATAGGCATTCTACCTATATAGTAGGCGCCTGCAATAAATTCAAAACCCTGGATGAGCTGGCGGAATGGAAGGAGAGCACCGGCCTGAAAGCAGGCAAGAGGCATATTTTTATAATTAAAAGACATGACTCCAAGCTCAATAAAGATATGTTCGTATGCGATGTCGTCGGCAAATTTTATGCTGTAACAGGGTGCGACATTTACTCGATAGCGTTCAAGCATTCTTTTGAAGTGGATTTTTTATACGTAAAAACTTAATACTATTTTTTCTTGATAACCCCGGCCTTTTTGAGGTTTAAAAGACCGGGGTTTTTTATTGCTTAGACTTGACATGCTCTGGAGCGTAGTGTATACTTACTCTCTAGATGGAGAGCAGGCTATCGCTGTCTATATGGAGAGTGCGATGGAAAATAAGATTTACTTAATTAAAGACTTGGCGAGATTGAGCGGGCAGACAGTTTACACGCTCAAATATTATTTGAACATCGGGCTTATTAAAGAGGTGGGCAGAAGCCCGGAGACAACTTTTAGATATTTTAATGACATCACGTTGGAAAGATTGAAAAGAATACGGGAATTAAGGCGGGAAAATAAATCCATAGCTGAAATAAAAGAATTGTTAGGATAAGATGTCTTATTACAAGACCCTCAATCTAAACAAAGAGCCTTTTTCAACAAGCCCTGATCCGTATTTTTTCTACCCGTCTATCTCCCACAAGCAGGCGATCCAAAGACTTGAAATAGCCATCAGATTAAAAAGAGGCCTCAGCGTTATTTTAGGAGATGTGGGGATCGGCAAAACCACTCTAGCGCGCTCTCTTATACAGGAACTGCATTCCACGAACGGGGCAATAACCCACATGATCCTGGACCCTACCTATGATTCAGAATTCCAGTTTGTAACAACCCTTGCCAAACTTTTCGGCATAAGAGGCACATTCCGCTCTACGCTGGATTACAAAGAGGCGATAGAAAGATTTTTATTCAAGAAATGCGTTGATGAAGGCCATATCATATCCCTTATAATAGACGAAGGCCAGAAGATGAGCCTGTCTTCGCTGGAACTTTTGCGCACGCTTTTAAATTATGAGACAAACGAATATAAACTTCTCCAGCTTGTCATAATGGGCCAGATGGAGCTTTTGCCTAAACTCCAGCGCATACATAATTTTTCAGACAGGATCAGCCTGAAATATATATTGAATCCCCTGGATATCAGCGAGACCAAAAACTTGATAGAATTCAGGCTCAGGCAGGCAGGCGCGAATTCCGGTAAAGAGGTATTCACGGAAAAAGCGATACTTGCGGTATATCAATGCACCCAGGGCTATCCGCGTAAGATTACAGCCCTGTGCCATAACCTGCTGGAAGAGCTGATAATGAAAGACAGAAGGATTGTAGAGGAAGATCTTGTGAACGAAGTAATAGAAAAAGATAGAAAGGTGGTTTTAGTGTCATGACAGAATCTACCCCGGAAGGCAAACTTTTAAATCTTATACGTAGCGACCAGTCAAAGTCAAAGATAGGCAGGGATTTGAAGGTATTCACAAAAATAAATATTATACTGGCGGGCATTATAGGAGTGGTGGTCATTATTTTTATAGCAGATGTGTTTATCTTTAAGGAAAAGCCCGCAGATCTGCCGGTTGTTGCGGATACCCAGGTTAAGGTACCCGAAGCGCCTATCGAAGCCCCTAAAATCCAACCCGCGCCCATAGCTGAAAAAATAGAAGAACCCCCCGTAAAAAAGATTTCCAGGGGAGAGATACTGGCAAACCTTAATTTATTGGGGATTATTACCGGCGACAATAACCAGGCCATCATAGAGGATAAAACTTTGAAAAAGACATATTTTCTTTATAAAGGCGATTCATTAGGCGACTTAAAGGTATATGATATAAAAGAAAGCGCTGTAATTTTAGATTACAAGGGAGAAAAAATAGAATTGAATATTTAAACGGAGATAAATCTATGAAAAAACTTATTATCAGCCTTTCGTTAATTCTGGTATTTTCGGGAATAGTTTTTGGGGCGCAGCCGGATGATTCGGACCTCATATCCCTGGATCTTAAAGGCATGGACATAAGGGATGTGTTTAAGATCCTGTCTCAGAAAAGCGGATTTAATATAGCCCTTGACCGCGAAGTCAGCGGTGCAGTCACTCTTTATTTAAAGGATGTCAGCGCTATGGACGCCATAGACATAGTAACCTCAACCAATAAACTTGCCTATGAGAGGACAGGCACCCTTATCAGGGTTATGAACGAAAAAGATTACGAAAATACCCATGGCAAGGTTTTTAACGACAAAACCAGGACGGAAGTGGTCAAGCTGAATTACATAAACGCCGCAGAAGTATCGGAATCTCTCAGGCAGATGGCCTCAGACATAGGAAAGGTCATAGCCGAGGATGTTTCAAATACTATTGTGATAGTGGATACGCCTGAGAATATAGTTAAAATGAGGGATGTTATTTCCAAGATGGACGTGCGCCTTGTGACAGAAATTTTTTCGCTTGATTACGCGAAGGCGGAATTATTAAAAGACAAAATAGCAGAAATGGTTTCCAAGGGGTTCGGCAGCGTGAGGTTTGACGAAAAAACAAATAAGCTTGTGGTTAAAGACACCCAGGATAAGATGGATGATATCAAGAAGGTGATAAACGCGTTTGACGAAAAAACAAAACAGGTTCTGATAGACGCCAATATTATACAGGTAACGCTTTCCGATAAATACAGCTATGGCATAAACTGGACTGATGTGGCAAAGCTGGGGGATCTAATGCTTACGAGCGATACAAACCTATCTACGGGCCTTACCGGCGTAACTCCCAGCACCCTGACCATGGCCACCTCAAAACGGGGGAATTCTAATGCGATAGTAAGCCTGTTAAAGACATACGGCGCTACGGATATTTTATCAAGGCCCAGGATAACTGTTTTAGACAAGCAGCAGGCAAAGATATTAGTGGGTTCAAAAGAGGTTTATGTCACCAGCGAAGTCACCACTACGAGCGGAGGCACATACCACACCACAGACCATGTCAATTTTGTGGACGTGGGAGTGAGGCTTGCGGTGACTCCGGAGATAAACAGGGAAGGTTTTATTACTTTAAAGCTAAAGCCGGAGGTTTCAAGCGCAGACCCCACCAAAACAGTGGAATTGAAAAATCCGGACGGCTCCACCAGGACAATAGTCCCTTATTTGACCACTTCCGAGGCGGAGACGTCTGTAGTCATAAAAGACGGCACGACCCTTATAATAGGCGGATTGATGAAAGACACCCTTGTGAACCATCAGGAAAGGGTGCCTTTTCTGGGCGACATTCCTTTGGTCGGAAAACTTTTTTCCAGCACAGGAAAGACCAAGGAAAAGACAGAGCTGGTGATATTGCTTACCCCCGCTATAATTGACGGAGATAAAACTACAGACGAGGCAATGCTGCGTATGGAAGACTGGGATACCAGGAAAGACAAGGTAAGGATAAAAGAGCCGGACGATAACATGATAAAATTTCCGGAAAAAAACGGAGAGGCGGAGGCAGGGCCTGCGCCTGGAAAATCTACGTATCCGTCTCAGAAATGGACGCCTGTTTTGGGGGCAAAAAAACCTGCAGAAGTCCGGAAAGTAGAAAATCTTGAAACTAAGTCTGGTTTCATAGAGCCTTTGGCTCCCAAAAGAACGCCTTACGAAGAATACTATTTTAAAGTCAGGAAGGAGATCAACGACCTGGCTGGCCAGGATGCTGATGTCCGAGGGATAAAAGGAGAGGTGGAGCTGCAGTTTACCCTGGACAGGGAAGGATTTTTGATGAAAGGGCCTGTCGTTCTTAACAATCCTGACCTGAGGCTGGTGAGAAGCGCTGTAAAGGTTGTAAAAAAGGCAATGCCTTTCGAGCGTTTTCCAAAAGGATTTAATAAGACTCAGGCAGATTTCAATATATCCGTAAAGTATGAATAAATATCTTGATTGCTCATGTAATTATATCAATATATGCAATCAAGAAGGGGGTGTGGGGGAAAATTTCCCCCACGTATTCGGGGTAACAGGGAGCGTAGCGACCGTCATAGGGGCAGAGCCCCTTTGAAAAAATCGGCGGAGCCGATTTTTCTTGACGTATAAGAGATAATAATATAATCTATCTAACATGTTTAAGCGCTTAAAAATACTATTTATAATAGCTTTTACAATAATTCTTGCCGGGTCTGCGTTCGCAAGCCCTGTCGGGACCGTTAAAGAGAATAAATCTTCATGGTACGCGATTATAGGGACCCGGAATAAAGGCAAGAAGCTTTACATGGCGGGGGATATATTTTTTTCTGATAAATTTCCCGCGAAATCCCTGAGGATATCTGAGATAAAAGAAAACACCCTTGTGCTTGAGGATGTGAAGTCCGGGGCCAGCGTTATAGTTAAAGCCGGAGAAAGCATCCCGATGGAAGATTTAGGGATGATTTTTGAAAAAACAGTTGCCTCAAGCGTATTAGAGTATAATTATAATAAACCTGCAAGAAAAATCACAAGGGATGATTTAGAAGATTTTACGGTAAAAAATCTTGAGAAACAAAAAATTGTGCTTGAGAAAGACTATGACAGGGCGTCTCAGGCAGCGCAGCTTTCAGGCAGAGAAGAGGAGATTTTCAGTAGCCCCCGGGACAAGGATGCCGATAAAAAGATTATATTGGCGGAACTTTTTAATCAGGTAAAGTCAGAGAAAATAGGCGATGACGTATGGGCGCTCAATAGAGGCAGCGCGGAATCCGCGATTCACAATATAGGCTCTGCGCTCGTTTCCGCGATAAAAAAGGTAGAGCCCGGATACAGATTCGGAGAGGGGCCTATCTTAAAATTTAACACTGACCTCGGATCGGTGGTAGTGAATAGGGACGGATTTCTGGTTCAGAATATAATTGCAGCGAAGCTTACAGAGGATTTCGGCATAAAAGAAGGGGATATTATCAAGACTATAAACGGATATCCTGTTAATAGCCTGCTCGGGTTATACAGGGTATATGAGAATGTCGCGTCAAATAAAGACACCAAGCTGTTGAGCCTTGACATTGCAAGGGACGGAAAAACTAAAACATTGGTTTATAAAATAAGATAGGAGGAAGCTGTAATGGATTACTTATTGACCGAACAGCAGATAATGGTGCGGGATATTGCCAGGCAGATCGCCCATGAAAAGATAAAGCCTGTCGCTGCAAAGTATGACGCAGAAGGCATTTTTCCGTGGGATATAGTAAAGATAATGGCTGCGAGCGACCTGTGCGGCATATACATTGAAGAAAAATACGGCGGCACAGGCGGAGGTGCGATGGAGCTGGTGCTGGCTACCGAGGAGTTATCCAGGGCGTGCGGCGGTATTTCGCTGGCGTTTGCGGCAACGGCGCTCGGGACATTTCCGATTATTTTATTCGGGACCCAAGAGCAGAAAATGAAATATCTGCCTGATATAGCCAAGGGAAAAAAATTGGCAGCTTTCGGCCTGACTGAAGCGGGCGCGGGCAGCGATGCGGGGGCTATTGCAACAACCGCTGAGAAAAAAGGCGATCATTATATTTTAAACGGCACAAAGCAGTGGATTACTAACGGCGGAGAAGCAGAGGTTTACACGGTCGTTGCTTCTACCAACAGGTCCAAGGGCGCCAGGGGCGCAGCTGCGTTTATTGTTGAAAAAGGCACAAAGGGTTTTGAATTCGGAAAAAAAGAAGACAAGATGGGCATCAGGGCGTCTGCCACCAGAGAACTGGTATTTACAGACTGCAAGATCCCTAAAGAAAATATATTGGGCAAGGAAGGCATGGGATTTATAGTGGCGATGAAGACGTTTGACCAGTCAAGGCCTGGAGTGGCTGCGCAGGCATTGGGAATCGCGCAGGGCGCCCTGGATCTGACAATCCAGTACATGAAAGAAAGAAAACAATTCGGCAAAAGCATATCCAGTTTTCAGGGCCTGCAGTTTATGCTGGCGGATATGGCCACCGAGATAGAGGCGTCAAGGGCATTAATATATGCATGCGCCAGGATGATTGACAGCGGAAATTCAAAGGTTGGAAAGGATTCTGCAATGGCAAAACTTTTTGCATCTGACATGGCGATGAAGGTCACGACAGACTGCGTGCAGTTATTCGGCGGATACGGCTATATGAGGGATTATCCCATTGAGAAATACATGCGCGATGCGAAGATCACGCAGATATACGAAGGCACCAATCAGATACAGCGCAGCATCATCGCGAACCATCTGATAAAAGAAACAGCCTCGAAGTGAATTTAACTGCTTGGAGTAGCGAAGCGAACGTAGTGAGCTTCGCGCTACATAAGCGCGGAGCTTCGCTCCGCTACTCCAGATACAGAGGAAGAATAAATGAACATTATCGTCTGCATAAAACAAGTCCCTGACACCACAAACGTAAGGATTGACCCTGAGACAAATACCCTGGTGCGTTCAGGCGTCCAGAGCATCATAAATCCGTTTGACATGTACGCTATTGAAGAGGCTATCAGGCTCAAAGAAAAATTCGGGGGCATGGTGACCATAGTGACGATGGGGCCTCCTCAGGCAGAAGAGGCGCTGCGCGAGGCGATATCTCTGGGCGCGGATGAAGCGGTCCTGGTATCTGACAGGGCATTTGCCGGGAGCGATACATGGGCGACCAGCTATACGCTTTCAAAGACTATCGGAAAAATCGGAAAATTTGATTTGGTGATTTGCGGCAAACAGGCAATAGACGGAGACACTGCCCAGGTGGGGCCTGGCATAGCGGCGTTCATGGACATACCGCAGATAACTTTTGTTAAAAAAATAGAGGATATAAAAGATTCCCTTATCTGCGCTGAAAGAATGACGGAAGAAGGCTATGATATAGTAGAGTCTCCTTTGCCGTGCCTCATAACTGTCGTAAAAGAAATCAATGAGCCGAGGCTCCCTTCTTTAAAAGGCAAGATGAGGGCAAAAAAGATAGAGATCAGGAAACTGGAGGCAAAAGACCTGGACGCCGATCCTGATTCGCTGGGTCTCAAAGGTTCTCCCACGAAAGTTGTAAAGATTTTTACGCCTCCTCCGCGTAAAGGCGGACAGATCCTGGAAGGCGAGGCAAAAGATACGAGCGCCAAATTGGTAGAATTATTAAAGGGTGAAATATGTCTATAAAGGTAATCAACGAAAAATGCACCGGGTGTAAATTATGCGTCAAAAGCTGCCCGTTCGGCGCCATTGAAATAGTAAATAAAAAAGCGGTCATAGACATGCATAAATGCACGCTGTGCGGGGCATGCATAGAATCCTGCAAGTTTGACGCGATAGTGCTTACAAAAATCAGCCCAACAGACATTCAATTCCCTAAAAAATTCGACGAGCATAAAGACGTCTGGATATTCTGCGAGCAGAAAAAAGGCGTTGTGCAGAGCGTCGCGTACGAGCTTCTGGGCAAAGGCAGGGAGCTGGCTGATACACTTGGCGTTGACTTGTGTGGTGTTTTATTGGGCGAGAATATAAAACAAGAAGCGCAGAAGATTATCCATAGGGGCGCCGATAAAGTATATCTGGTGGATTCTAGCGCGTTAAGGCATTATCAGGACGAGCCGTATTCAAAGGTGTTGATCCAGCTTATAAAAGAATACAACCCCGAGATAGTGCTTTGCGGGGCCAGTTCCATAGGCAGGTCGTTGATAGCCAGGGTCGCTATAGGCGTTCACGCGGGCCTCACAGCGGACTGCACTGCGCTTGACATAGATAAAAAAGAACGGCTTTTACTGCAGACCCGCCCCGCTTTCGGCGGAAACATCATGGCCACTATCATCTGCCCCAATCACAGGCCTCAGATGTCTACGGTAAGGCACAAGGTAATGAAAGAGGCCGGAGAAGATAAACATCGCAAGGGAAAAATTATAGAAAAAAGTTATGACGCCGGTATTTATTCTTCAAGGACCAGGCTTTTGGATGTTGTTGAAGAGATAGAGGAGACAGTCAACCTGACAGAGGCAAATGTGATCGTATCCGGCGGCAGGGGTTTGGTGTCCCCTGAGAATTTTAAAATGATCGAGGATCTGGCAAAGGCATTGGGCGGCGCTGTGGGCGCGTCGCGCGCGGCAGTTGACAGCGGCTGGAAGACTTATTCGCACCAGGTGGGCCAGACCGGAAAAACAGTGTGCCCGAAGATTTATATAGCCTGCGGCATCTCAGGCCAGATCCAGCATCTGGTAGGCATGCAGTCTTCGGAAATAATAGTGGCGATAAATAAAGACCCTCACGCGCCTATATTTACCGTGGCGACTTATGGTATAATAGGGGATATCTTTGAAGTGGTGCCGGAGTTAACCAGAAGGTTTAAAGAGGCGCTGGGAAAATAAATTGCACGATTAACATATGTCATTGCGAGTCCCGTAGGGACGAAGCAATCCCTTGTTTTTTGAGATTGCTTCGCTCATTTCATTTGCTCGCAATGACAATGGGCGAAAAAACTATGTATTTCAAATCCATTGAACTGTTTGGTTTCAAGTCGTTTGCCGACAAGACAAGGCTAGATTTCGAGCCCGGCATTACAGCCATTGTCGGCCCGAATGGCTGCGGAAAATGTGTCCATGGCAGTACCCTTGTGTATTTGGCTAACGGGGAAATCAGGCCGATCAGGGATATAGTAGAGTCCAGCCTGGCTAATTCAAAAAATATACAGATTTTAGATGACGGGTTTTGTAGTTATGAAGAAATCCCGGGTATAAAGGTATTTTCTCTTAATCCTGTTACTTTAAAGACAGAAGCCAGAAAGGTCAGCGCTTTTATAAAGAGGAAATCGCCCGAATTCTTATTAAAGGTCAGAACCAGATCCGGCCGCGAGGTAATAACCACTCATTACCACCCATTTTTCATATTGGATGAAAATGGGTCATTAAAGGATATAAAAGCAGAAGAGTTAAAACAAGGTTTGAGGATAGCCCTGCCAAGAAAACTTACTGTTCATTCCGAGGATACCAATCTTTACGATATAGAGGCGCTGGAGACTTTTAAGGCAGAGGATTCTGTTTATGTGCCTTATTCAAAAAAATTAGAGGGTTTTGTAAATACCTTGAAACTTAATTATAATGGATTAACCGGTCTGGCCAGCGCGGCGGCGTTGGATACTAATAAATTCCGGACAGTTTTTGACAGGCAGGCGATAAATATAGCGCATTTTACAAAATTATTAAGGCTTAATTCTCAGGATAGGGCACTTCTTTTATCTGAGCTGAAGTCCAGCGGGACAGGCAGGATTAAATTTCCGGAAAGAATCGATAAAGAAATAGCAAGATTCCTCGGCTATGTTATCTCAGAGGGCAGAAATACAGCTTCTAACCAGGTCTGGTTTGTAAATGAGGATAAAGAGGTGGTGGAGGATTTTGTCAGAACCGCAAAAAATGGGTTTGGAGTAGATGCCAAGCGATTTTGTTACAAGAAACAGGGCACAGAGGATGTGCTGATATTTTCTCATGCCCTGTGTAAAGTGTTAGAGAGGGTGTTTGGTATAGGAATTTCTGAGAAATCCGCGTATAAGAAAGTGCCGGCTCAGGTATTTTCCGCGGATAACGAGATCGTCAAAGAGTTTCTTTCAGCGCTTTTCGAGGGCGATGGGTATGTATCTTTCAGAGAGGATAAAAACAAAAAGAAGACAGTGTATGTTGAATATTGCACAGCAAGCAGGCGTCTGGCTTATGATATCTCCAGCCTGCTTTTGAGATTTGGCGTATGGTCTGTAATAAGGGAAAAGATGAAATGCGCCTCCAATACAAAGAAAAAAATAAAAAGGCTGTATTATTCAGTTTATATTTATGGCATAGATAATTTTAAAAATTTATCAAGGGCCTTGATTTTTAAAGGCAAGAAACAGGAAAAATTAAATTTATTAAGGAATTTTGAATCCAGTTCCAATCCGAATATAGATCTGATTCCGGGCATAAATGGCCTGATTGGGAGATTTATAAAAGATTCAGGCGTAAATATAAAGAAAAGCAAGAAACTCTGCCCAAAGCTCGAAGTATATTATAGAAACGGATGCCTGCCTTCCAGGGCAGGGCTTTATGAACTTATAGACTATGTTAAGAAAAATAAAAACGGCAGGGCAGGCACAGAGTGCATTGAGTTAGAGGGCATACTTAGAAAGATTGCGGATTCTGATGTATTCTGGGATGAGATAGTAGAGATAGAAAAGGTTAAGCCCGAAGAGTGGGTATATGATTTATGCGTAGATGAGGCGCATAATTTTGTTGCAGATAATATATTTGTCCATAATAGCAATATCGCTGATTCCATAAAATGGGTCCTCGGAGAGCAATCCGCAAAGGTCTTGCGCGGCGGCAAGATGGAAGACGTTATTTTTAACGGCACCGACGGCAAAGAACCTGTGAATTTCGCAGAAGTTTCCCTCACGCTTTCCAACCAGGATAGGCTCCTCCCCATAGAATACGACGAAGTCACTGTCACCAGGCGCCTTTACCGCTCAGGCGAAAGCGAATATCTTTTGAATAAAACCCCTGTGCGCCTTAAAGACATCAACGAACTTTTCATGGGCACGGGCATAGGCACCAGCGCCTATTCCCTTATAGAGCAGGGAAAGATTGACCAGGTCCTGAGCTCAAAGCCGGAAGACAGGCGCGAGGTCTTTGAAGAAGCCAGCGGCATCACGAAGTACAAGGCCAAGAAAAAAGAGGCGATGCGTAAGCTCGAGGATACAGAGCAGAATCTATTGAGGATAAACGATATTATATTGGAAGTAAAACGCCAGATAAATTCAATAGAGCGCCAGGCAAAAAAGGCAGAGCGATACAAAGGCCGTTATGAAGAATTGAAGGCCATTGAGCTGAAACTTTCCAGGATAGAGCTTGAGCTTTTGAAAACCAGAAACGTGGATTCCGAAGCGAGTGTAAGCGAGCTGAAACAGAAGGAATCAGAGCTCAGAGCTGAATTAAATAAGGTATCGCAGGACCTGTCGCTATTGAACCGGGACAGGTCGCAGGTTGAAACAAAAAGATCAGACCTTAAATCCAGTGTAGTGGAGTTGAATTCCAGCTCATCCAGTGCCAGGGACAGGATCTCCATGAACAAGGAGAGGACAGAAGAGCTCGCGAGCCGCCGCTTGAGTCTGGAGGTTGAGATAAAAAAAGCCGCGGATATACTCATGTCCCAGGAAAAAGAGATAGCCGGGCTCAGGGAAAAGGTATCTGTGCTGGAAAGAGAAGACACTGACAGGCTCTCTAGCGTTACGGAGAAAGAAAAAAGATTTGAGGAAATCTCCAGGACCATCAAGTCAAGCGAGGTAACCTTATCCACTTCAAAAGCGAATATCCTGGATATCGCGTCCAGGCAGGCCAAGCTCAGGAATCAGGTGGCGAAAATATCCACCACTATCTCAACCCACGATATGAGGCTCTCCAGGCTTGAATCGGAAAAGTCAACTATCTCTGATGAAAAAAATAACCTGCAGGCGAGGCTGGCTGAAACGCTGACTGAGATAACCGCGATTGAAAAAGACGCGGCGGGCCTTAAGTCGGAAAGAGATGTTATTTCCGGTTCCATGTCGTCTGTCCACAGTCAGATAGGCCTGCTTATAGAAGAATCCAAAAAAATACAGACAGACCTGGCATCCAACAAATCAAAATTAGAACTTCTGGAAGAAGCCAGGCTCAGATATGAAGGTTTTTCCGCCGGTGTAAAGGCAATCCTCGGGAATCAGTCCAGGATAGCCGGGGTCAGGGATTGCCTCGCGAACCTTTTGACTGTCAAAAGGGGTTATGAAGCCGCCATAGAAACCGCGATGTCTGATTATCTCCAGAGCATAGTCATAGATACCATGGAATCCGTTGACAGGGCCATAGAGTATCTTAAAGAAAATTCATGCGGCAAGGCGTCATTCATATATCCCGGGTATTTTGATTCTATCGGCTCAAGCTTAGAATCTTCCTCCGATTTAAACGACAGCCGTATCCTGGGCAAGGCAGTTGATTTCGTGAATACAAATGATACTTATAAAAATGTGTTGAAGCACATATTGAAAAATGTTTTTATAGTCAAGGATCTTAAGGACGCGAGAGCCCTTCTGGATAATACAAAAGGCCCTCTAGGATGCAGGTTTATCACGCTTTCAGGCGAAGCGGTTGAAAATGGCTTTATAACAGGAGGCAGCTCCAAGAAAGAAGAGCTCGGCCTGATAAATAGAGACGCCAGGATCAGCGACATACGCCAGGCTACCCGAGAGCTGGAAACGCGTTCAATAAAGCTGGAAGAAGATAAGGCCGCAAAAGAAAAAGAAGAAGACGGGTTAAAGGCCAGGCTGGAGGCGCTTACAGCTGTGATAAGCGAAAAGGATATACTTTTCGCCAATGCCTCCAGCAATAAAACCAATATAGAGGAAAACATAAAAGGCGTAGGCGATGAAATATCCCTTGTGGCGCTTGAGATAGACGAAGTGAATTCTGAAATCCTTATTCTGAAACAGGAAGAGGAGTCTTCCTCGGCTACGCTGGCGCAGCTTGAAAACGAGGCAAAGGCTAACGAAGAAAGGTCGCATACCAGCGAAAGGCTCTTAATAGAATCCGCAAAAGAAAGAGAGCGGCTACTTGTGGAAATAGCAGAGGCAAGGACAGAGCTGGGCTCGCTGGAGAGTAAAAAAGAAGGCCTTTCAGGCACGTTGAAGATACTGGAATCATCCCTGAGTGAAGCCAGGAATAACGTAGAGTCCAGGAAGATCGAAATAGAGGGCTCTATTAAAAAAGTGGAGGAACTGGCCGCTGAAATGCAGGAACTGGAGAAAAATATAAGCGCATTATCCGGCGAAGCCTCTGGGAAGAATAAAGAATTGGGCGGAGTGGAGGCTGTGTATAACGATATAAATCTCAAAGCGGCGTCTTGCGAAACCAAATTAAAAGAGATAGATAAAGAGGTTAATGATATAAGGACCAGCATGCATTCTGTGGATTTGCAAAAGGCGGAATTGAATTACAGCATAGAAAATCTCACGCAGCGCGTAAGAGATGTTTACAAGACAGAGCTCGGGGAATTTCAGCTGGCCCAAGATTGGCAGTCAGTGGATAAAGCGGCCCTTAAAGCCGAGGTAGGCCAGATGCGCTCCCAGCTGGAAGCCATGGGCGCTGTAAACCTGGTGGCAATAGAGGAAAATAAAGAACTCCAGGACAGGTTTGTATTTCTGACGACACAGAGGGACGACCTTTTAAAGGCAAAGGACAGCCTGATGGAGGCGATTACCAAGATCAATAAAACCACAAAAGACCTTTTTATAGAAACATTTAACAGCATACAGGGAGAGTTCAGGAATTTCTTCAAGCTGCTTTTCGGGGGAGGGGACGGTGAGCTGGTGCTGCTGGACGATACCAATGTCCTCGAGTGCGGCATAGAGATAGCAGCCAGGCCTCCGGGCAAAAGGCTTCAGAACGTATCGCTTCTTTCAGGAGGCGAAAAAGCCCTCACCGCAGTAGCGCTCATATTCGCGATATTCAAAGTAAAGCCCAGCCCGTTCTGCGTCCTGGACGAGATAGACGCGCCTCTGGATGAATCAAACGTTGACAGGTTTTCCAGGAGCCTGGACATGTTCACGAAGACATCCCAATTCATCACCATCACCCACAACAAAAAGACCATTGATAAGGCGAATGTGATGTACGGCATAACCATGCAGCAGTCAGGCGTATCAAAGGTCGTCTCGGTCAAATTCTCGGATTCCAAAAAACAGGAAGCAGTGGAGAAAGCAGAACTATCTTGATACGTCATTGCGGGCCATAGTCTGTCATTGCGGGCCCTCGTCTGTCATTGCGGGCCATAGTCTGTCATTGCGGGCCATAGTCTGTCATTGCGAGGAGGCCGTAAGGCCGACGAAGCAATCTCTATGTATAAACAATACTATGTCTACATAATTACTAATAAGCGCAATACTGTTCTCTATGCTGGAGTTACCAATGACCTGAAGAAAAGGATATATGAACATAAAGAAAAATTAGTAGATGGATTTACAAAGAAATACAATATTAATAAATTAGTCTATTATGAGGTTATTGATAATATAGAGAGTGCTATTTTGAGAGAAAAACAAATCAAAGGCGGCTCAAGAGCTAAAAAAGTGGCGTTAATTAATAATATAAATAACAGCTGGAAGGATTTATATAGAGAGTTATGAGATTGCTTCGTCCCGACGTACTTCGTCGGGACTCGCAATGACATTTTCAATACGTCATTGCGGACTTTCTCTTGTTATTGTGAGGTTCCTCGTCTGTCATTGCGGGCCATAGTCTGTCATTGCGGGCCCTCGTCTGTCATTGCGGGCCATAGTCTGTCATTGCGGGCCCTAGTCTGTCATTGCGAGGAGGCCGTAAGGCCGACGAAGCAATCTCGTTAAGCGCAGATTTTGTTTCTGCCTGACCCTTTGGCTTCGTAAAGCGCCTTGTCGGCTTTGGACAGGATATCTTCTTTTTTCTGGCCGTCTTCTGGAAAAGACGCCACGCCTATACTTACAGTGATATTTTTGAGAGAAGGGCTTGTTTCTACGGCTTTTCTGATGCGTTCAGCCAGTATCATGGCTTCTTCCTTTTTTGTCATGGGAAGTATTATCGCGAATTCCTCGCCTCCGTAACGCGCCACGATATCTATTTTTCTTGAAACATCCTTGAATATCCTGGAAATTTCCCTGATGATAGCGTCGCCTGCCTGATGTCCGTAGGTATCATTAAAGATTTTAAAATTATCTATATCGATCAGAAAAAGCGTAAAGTATGACTTTACCAGAGAGCATCTTTTTATCTCTTCTCCCAGGAGGTATTGGAAATACCCGTGATGCCATAGTCCGGTCAGAGAATCGGAATTCGAGAGCACAACAGTCTGCTCATATAGCCTGGAGTTTTCTATCGCCAGCCCTGCCTGGTTGGCAAACATAGTTAGTATCCTGATGGCACCGCTCGTTATAGGTTTCTGATTAAATCTGTTATCTGCCAGGAGTACGCCTATAACCTTATCTTTTGCCTTTAACGGCACTGTCACGAATTCATCCAGATTCAGAAGGGATGAGATTTCATTTTTTACTTTTTGCTTTGCCTCAGGCGTATTTATTATAAAAGGCATGCCTTCCAGCGCCGTAAGCGCGATCACCCCGGAATCTTCCATGATGGGTATCTTGATTGATTTTATTGTCTGGTTTAGTTTGGATTTTTTCAGTTGTTCAAACTGGGTTTCTATCCCGATCAATTCTTCAAGGCCTATTTTATTTTTTTCTATATATGTCCAGATTTTAGAGGCGTCTTCAGCGCTGTCAGGCCCTATGCCCATCGTGCCTTCCAGCCGATTTTCTTTTTTATTCACGAGAAAAAGCATGGACCTGTTGAAGCTCAGTCCTGTATGCGAGGTTGCGGCAGTGAGGATGATATAGAGAATCTCTTCCAGGTTGAGCGTGGTGCGCATGGCATTGCCTATATCATAAAGCATCTCCAGCTCAGACCTTGCCTTGGCCAATTCTTCCTGATAATTTTTGTCTTTTATGTCATTCATAATAGTAAAAGTATACCATATATTTTCTACATTTCAACATTGTCGTTTTTCCGGTTGTTTGCGTCGGAATAATTGGAAACATGACTGATAGGCATTATTATGTGCCTCTATTTTGATTCACATAAATAATCCGCCTATTTATAATGAAAGGTAATTTTATGAGCATAGCTAAGGTCAGCAGTATATTAGCAAATAGAATAAGGGTTATCAGGAATTCCAAAGGATGGACCCAGCAAAGATTGGCGCAGGAAATAAACATCCACCCTACATATATCAGCAGAATAGAAAGCTGCAATAAACTTCCTACGCTATATATAATTGCCCGCATAGCTGAGGTTTTGGATGTAGAGGCATATGAGCTTTTATTAGAAGATGAAAAGCTAAACACGTCTGATTACAAGAAAAAGAAAATAATCAATATTCTTAAAGAATCCAGCCCAGCCAATATAGGCATCTATTTTCCATTAATCAGCGCGTTGCATAAAGAACGCAATAAAAACAGAAAACGCAGATAATTTATAGTAGAGGGATGCATGTCGAAATTGGCGATATGGGCTGGGATTTTTTGTATTATTTTAACAGGGTGTAGCCGGGAGCCAGCCGGCTGCACCGGGAAAGGTATTGTAAAGATAGTAAGTTTTGAACTCTCGCCTGATGAATCAAAGATCGCATTTTCTGCGTTGACGCCGGTAGGAAATACAGATATCTGGGTAAAGGATCTGGATGGCAAAAACCTCAAGAAACTCACCTTTCAAGACTGTTCGCCTACAAACCGCATAGCCAAATTTTTCAAAAAGCATAATTGGAAGAATTTCTTTGAGATAGACATGATCTCGCCTGAATGGACTTCTGACGGCCGCATATCATTTTGCCAGAAATTGTCAAAAATAGATTTCTGGGGCGCGCACGCGGTAAATTTTATATTTTGGACAATTAATTCGGACGGGACAGATAAAAGGCGAAAAAGAGATGTGGACAGGATATCGCAAAGAAAACCTTTCGATCCTATAAATAGAGCTGAAATGATAGATCGATCCGAAAAGTATAAAAAGAAAATTATCCTTAAAGATGGCGATCTCTTGATTTTGGATTTATGAAGCTGATTCATTGCTGTCCAAATTATAGTCATTGCGAGGAGTCTCGCCATCGAAGATGGCGGACGACGAAGCAATCTCAAAAAAGGGATTGCTTCGTCCCGACTTCGTTGGGACTCGCAATGACAATTATTGCGTTTGCATTAGTAGCTTTCCCTGGTCCGATATTTGCATCAGGCGAGACAGGTAATCCAACCCCTATAACAATTGACAGCACTAAAGGCGCAAAGATAAATATTTATTGTTATGAAAATACCTCAGGCAGCTCAAAAGAAAAACCGGTATTGCTTGTCCACGGATTTAATTCAAGCGGATCAGTGTGGTCCGGCGAAAACGAAAAAACCAACTATATAAAAAATCTCAGAAAAAACGGCTACGATGTGATTGTTGTGGACATGCGCGGAAATCCGGTTGATACAAACGGAGATCATAAATTAGACGCGCCTGTTGCCGGAAATTCGTGGGGTTATGGCGCTGGAGATTTAGGAGATGACGTAGGCGTGGCTCTGCAGGAGGGCATGCGTATCTTGAATAAAAACCTTCCGGACAGAAATTATAAAAAAGCAGATGTGATAACCCATTCTACCGGCGCTTTGGCAGTAACGGCCTATTCCCGTTCAATAGGCCTGGTGCCTTACAGGGATAACATAGGAACAGTAATAGAACTTGCCCCGCCGAATAACGGCTCCACCAGCCTGGTAGCCAATATTAAAAATATTCTCGCCGTAATACCGTCGGTTTTCACCCAGAGCGTGGCTGCTTATCAGTATGCCCTGGAAGTAGCTGATAATAAGATCTGGATACCGGGCAGCCGCATGGAATCTGAGAATCTCAGGAAAGAATTATCGCCTGACAGCATGTTCCTGAAAAGCATACAGGATCTCGGGCCTGATATGCGCATAAAGACATTTATTGCTATCGGCAGTGAAGACTGGGTAGTGGGAGACTGGAGCCCTGTAATAGGAAAAAGGGATGATATAGGATATGAATATTTTCTGGGAATGGACCATTTTAATTTTTGTAACAACGAAACAGTTTTTGCAGCAATACTCGATAAATTGGAAAAAGGCGAAGAAAGCGCATTTTTCAAAAGGTTTAAGCCCTACAAGAATAAACAATTGGCGTTTTTGTCAGGCCCTGGGATAGACCATCCTGACGATACTTTTGACACAGTGGATTTTGCCGAAGGCGTAGATATAAGCCCAAGAAAACTTTTTGATTTAACCTTGAGGATCGCGGCCAGAAAGAATAAGGCGTATCTGATGAAATACTGGGAAATACTGACCTTGTTCGAAACAGCTCAATCGGAAATCTCAGCCGGCGGCAGCGTAGATAATATAATCGATAAATGGGATGCTGCGCTGGGCGATAAAAATAAACTTCTGCAATCGTATTACATGTATGCCTCTAGGGAATATCTGGAATCTCCGGATATAGCTGTATTGGCAAATGGTTACTCAAACGAGATGAGAAAATTAATAATAGAAAAGGTTGGAGAGCCGGTAAGGGTCATAGACCAGGCATTCGAACCTTATATATTGGAGGAACAAAAGGTCCTGGTAATCCCCACTGGCGGGCTTTCAGGCCTTTCGCATTCGGCTATATTTAAGAATAAACTCTCAGAATATGTAAAAAATGGCGGGATCGTAATATGTTTTTCCCAACAATATGGTTATGATTTCAATGCCCTTCCGGGAGGAGAGGTAAAGGGGTATGGCTGGCAGGAAGACGCGTCGTGCCATACAAAAGCCGCTTATATTGCAAATTTTCACCAAATCCTCAGCTCGCAAAGTGAATTATATCCTGATATAAAATTGGACGGATACTTTACCGGTTATCCTGACGAGGCAGCGATTTTACTTAGAAGGTCAAAAAATCAGATGCCCGCGATATTTATGTATAATTTCGGGAAGGGCATTGTCATAGCTTCGTCCATGTATTCGGACTGGGGATATCTAAACGGCCAGGCCAGCTCTTCAGAGATTAATCTGGTAAGAGATATTTTAAGATGGGCAAAATCAGGCAAAATTCTGCCAGAATATAAGAGCGGAGAATATTTTGAGCAGGAAATACCGGTAAATAAGGATTTCAATAAGATGGGTTTTATTTTAAAATCT
>PCTH01000017.1 GCA_002771475.1 Candidatus Omnitrophica bacterium CG22_combo_CG10-13_8_21_14_all_43_16
TAAAATATGAAAATATTCGAAAAAATAACAAATTTTATAACAGAAGTAAAAGTGGAGATGCAGAAAGTGTCATGGTCATCAAAGGATGAACTTATCGGCTCCACAACAGTAGTTATAGTATCGACGCTTCTCTTGGCTATGTTTATAGGCATTATTGATATAGTATTGTCAAGATTCATCGGTTTTATATTAAAGTAAAGGCTGTTCTTTATATGAGTCATAACTGGTACGTAATGCACACTTTGACAGGGCAGGAAGACAGGGTAAAAGCCAGCATAGAGTCCAAGATACAGGAAGGCGCATTAAAAGATAACGTTTTTCAGGTCCTCATACCCACAGAACAGGTTTCGGAAGTAAAAGACGGCAAAAAGAAAATATCCTTAAGAAAATTCTTTCCGGGTTATGTGATCGTCGAGATGGATCTTAATGACGACACCTGGTATATCATGAGAAATATACCCGGCGTTACGGGTTTCATAGGCTCAAAATCAAAACCTGTGCCTTTATTAGAAAGCGAAGTAAATCATATAATCAAGCAGTCGGAAGAGAGAAAAGAAAAGCCCACGCCTAAGGTAGTTTTTGAAAAGGGCGATAATATAAAAATAATAGAAGGGCCTTTTATTAATTTTAACGGCACAGTAGAAGAGGTAAACCCGAATAAGGGCAGGATCAAGGTAATGGTCTCTATATTCGGCAGGGCTACGCCGGTTGAGCTGGAATACTGGCAAGCGGAGCGCTTATAAAATGGCTAAGAAGATTAAATCAATGATAAAGCTATATGTCACAGGCGGGCAAGCTAATCCTGCGCCGCCGGTAGGGCCTGCGCTGGGCCAGCATGGCGTGAATATCATGGAATTCTGCAAATCCTTTAATGAAAAGACAAAGGATAGGCAGGGCTTGGTATTGCCTGTTGTGCTGAGCGTATACGAAGACAAGTCTTTTTCCTTTATAATAAAGAGCCCGCCGTGTTCAGTGCTTTTAAAAAGGGCCTGCGGGATCGCAAAGGCGTCAGGCCAGCCGAACAAGGAAAAAATGGGAAAAGTTACAAAGGCTCAGGTAAAAGAGATCGCCGAGACAAAGATGAAAGACCTGAACACTATAGATGTCGAGGCTGCAATGAAAATAGTGGAAGGCACAGCCCGCAGCATGGGGATAGACGTGGTGGAAAAATAAAATGGCAAAATTAACCAAGAAAAGAAAAGAGATTCAAAAGATAGCTGACATAGAAAAGGCTTATTCTGTCCAGGATGCGATTTCTGCATTAAAGAAAATACCTCATCCCAAATTTGACGAAACAGTGGAGCTGGCTTTTAATATGGGCATAGACCCGAAGCAGTCTGACCAGATGGTGAGGGGCACTTTGATGCTTCCTAACGGCACGGGGAAAGCGGTCAAGGTGCTGGTATTGTGTAAAGGCGAAGCAGCTGGCGCAGCCAAAGAAGCAGGCGCGGAATATGTAGGCGGAGATGACCTTGTAGCCAAGATAAGTTCCGGCTGGATGGATTTCGACGTAGTGATAAGTTCGCCTGACATGATGAGGGATGTCGGCAAGCTCGGCAAGGTCCTTGGCCCAAGAGGCCTCATGCCTAATCCCAAGACCGGCACTGTCACCAATGATCTCGGAAGGGCTGTGAAAGAGGCAAAGGCAGGAAAAGTGGAATTTAAATTAGACAAGCAGGGCAATATAAATATAGGAGTGGGCAAGATCTCTTTTGAAGAAAAAGCTATCTGCGAGAATATCGACACGGTTGTGGGCACGGTAAATAAAGCAAGGCCTCAGGCCGCAAAAGGCATATTTATAAAGAAGATATTCGTATCAACTACTATGGGGCCAGGCTTAAAGCTGGACCTTTCAAAGTTAGGTACTACTTAAAAAGTTGTCATTGCGAGCGAAGCGAAGCAATCTAATAAAGATTGCTTCGTCGCTCCGCTCCTCGCAATGACGAGAAAGTTTATATGGCAAAGGTAGCGCTAGAGACAAAAAAATTAATGATCAAAGAAATTACCTCCAGGCTTGCGGGCGCAGAGACGCTTATAGTCACCCGTTATAAAGGTTTGAGCGCTCAGGATATCAACGATCTGCGCAAAGAATTAAAAAGGATAGCAGCTGAATACCTGGTTGTAAAAGATTCAATGGTGAAGAAGGCGCTGAAAGATGGCTCCAGCTCCAGCATTATAGATTTTATCCAGGGAGAAGTCGGGATTGTGGTGCATAAAAGCGATCCAAGCGGCGTATCCAAGGCGCTCGTAAAGTTTTTAAAGGGTCACGAGCCTTTAAAAATATGCGGCGGATTCGCAAGCGGCGCAGTGCTGTCCAATCAGGACATAATGGCTATAGCGTCGCTTCCTTCCAGGGAAGTGCTTTTGGCAAAACTTGCGAATGTCCTGAATTCGCCTATTCAGGGGCTGGCGGTTTCCCTGAACGGTATCATATGCAAACTTTTGTACGCGTTGAATGCGGTAAAAGATAAAAAAGAAAAACAATAAAAGGAGGGTTTCGCGATGTCAGATAACAAAAAGATTGAAGAAATGCTCAGCACCGTTGAACAAATGAGCGTTTTAGAATTATCAAACCTTGTAAAGGCCCTGGAAGAAAAGTTTGGCGTGACTGCCCAGGCCCCTGTGGCAGTTGCCGTAGCAGGCGCTCCTAGCGCAGGCGGCGCAGCTCCAGTCGAAGAAAAAACCACCTTTACGGTAGTGCTTGCTTCAGCAGGAGCCAACAAGATCCAGGTAATCAAAGAGATAAGAACGATAACCAATCTCGGCCTTAAAGAAGCAAAAGACCTTGTTGAGGGCGCGCCCAAGACAGTAAAAGAAGGCGTATCCAAAGAAGAGGCGGAGGATGTAAAAAAGAAACTTGAAGCTCAAGGCGCAAAGGTAGAGCTTAAATAATAATTGCGGAGTAACGCAGAAAATGCGCGGAATCACGCGGAAGCCATAATCTGACTTCCGCGTTGTTCTGCATAAAATGAGGTCTAAATGGGCAGTCGTAAAAACTTTGCAAGGCTGAAAGAGGTAGTGGATATTCCGTATTTGCTGGAATTGCAGACGGAATCCTATAGGCAATTTATCCAAGCGGATGTACCCAAGACCAAGAGGAAGTCAGAAGGCCTGCAGGGGGCATTTGAAGAGATATTCCCCATAGAAAGCAATGACGCCAATTACAGGCTGGAATTTATTTCGTATTCTTTTGGCAAGCCTAAATATGACAAACTGGAATGCCAGAAAAGGGCAGTCAGCTATGCATCCCCGTTAAAGATAAAAATAAGGCTTAAGTCCAAGAAGGATACAAAAGAGCAGGAAGTGTATCTGGGCGACCTGCCTTTAATGACAGATACCGGCACGTTTATCATAAACGGAGACGAGAGAGTCGTGGTCAGCCAGCTGCACCGGTCTCCGGGAGTATCTTTTGAAGAAGAAATGCATCCGTCAGGCAAGAGGATATATTCCGGAAGAATAATACCATCCAGGGGCTCGTGGCTGGAGTTTGAATTTGACGTGAATGATGTTCTTTACGTATTTATTGACAGGCGCAAAAAAATCCTGGCCACTATTTTATTGAGGGCATTGGGATACGAAACAAACGAAGAGATAATGAAGCTTTTCACCGGGGTGGAAAGGGTCAGGCCTCTCAGAAAAGCGTCGCTTTTGAAATATACCGGCAGGGTCGCGGTAAGAGATATAAAGCATCCGGAAACAGGAGAAGTGCTTCTCGGAGGAAACGGTAAATTAGATGAGCAGGTTATAGAAAAACTCTGGGACAGCGGCGTGAGATATCTGGAAGTATTCAGGGACAGCGTCCAGGAGATTACCAATACGCTGGAAAGAGACCATACCAAAACCAGGGAAGAAGCTCTCCTGGATATTTATAAAAAGCTGAGGCCGGGAGATCCGCTTACATTTGAAAGCGCGAAAAACTTTCTGGATAAATTATTTTTTGATAAACGCAGGTATGACCTTGATAAAGTAGGCCGTTACATTTTAAACCGAAAACTCGGCATGAACCTTTCATTAGAAAAAAGGGTGCTGGAAAAAGATACCATAGTGAATGTGGTCAGGTATTTGCTGGATTTAAAAAACGGAGAAGGCACGATAGATGATATAGACCATCTTGGCAACCGCAGGGTCAGGACAGTCGGGGAACTCCTCAGCGAACAGTTCAGGATAGGCCTCGCAAGGATGGAACGCTTCTGTAAGGACCGCATGGCGATATATGATATCGACACAATGATGCCGTATCATCTTATAAATTCAAAAGTGGTTTCAAGTGTTATAAAGGATTTCTTTGGCAGGTCCCAGCTTTCGCAATTCATGGACCAGACAAATCCCCTGGCTGAGATGACTCATAAAAGAAGGATGAGCGCGCTGGGGCCCGGAGGATTATCCAGAGAAAGGGCTGGTTTTGAAGTAAGGGATGTGCATCATTCTCATTACGGAAGGATATGCCCTATCGAGACCCCTGAAGGCCCGAATATAGGCCTTATAGCTTCCCTCAGCACCTACGCGAGAATAAATAAATTAGGTTTTATAGAAACGCCTTACAGGAAGGTTGAGAATGGAAAGGTTACCAATAAGATTGAATATCTGACAGCTGATATTGAAGATAAATATATAGTGGCGCAGGCAAATGCAAAGGTGGATAAAAATGAGCATTTTACAGACGAAAAAGTTGCCTGTAGGTATAAAGGGGATTTCCCGCTTGTCCAGCCGAACAAGATAGACTATATGGACGTTTCTCCGAAACAGCTGGTCAGTATAGCTGCGGGCCTGATACCTTTTCTGGAACATGACGATGCCAATAGGGCCCTCATGGGTTCTAATATGCAGCGCCAGGCAGTTCCGCTATTATTTACAGAAAGCCCCCTTATAGGCACAGGCCTGGAAAAGAAGGTTGCAATGGATTCCGGAGCGGTTGTAATTGCAAAATCAGACGGCAGGGTAACGAGCGTTCAGTCTGACGAGGTGGTTGTCAATAACAGCATAGTTTACAAATTAAGAAAATTTGCAAGGAGCAACGCCAATACATGCGTGAACCAGAGGCCTTTTGTCAATCTTGGAGATAAAATAAAAACAGGGGATGTGATAGCCGACGGCCCTGCTACAAACGAAGGAGATTTGGCGCTCGGCAGAAACGTCCTTGTGGCTTTTATGCCATGGCGCGGTTATAACTTTGAAGACGCTATACTTGTAAGCGAAAGGCTTTTAAAGGGAGATGTTTACACGTCGATACATATAGAAGAGTTTGAGATAGAGGCAAGAGAGACAAGACTGGGGAATGAAGAGATCACGCGCGACATACCCAACGTAAGCGAAGAAGCGCTTAAGAATTTGGGCGAGGATGGTTTAATCAGGGTGGGCGCGGAGATCGGTCCAGGGGATATACTTGCAGGAAAAGTCGCCCCCAAGAGCGAGACAGAACTTTCTCCTGAAGAAAAGTTGCTTCGCGCGATTTTCGGAGAAAAAGCCGGAGACGTAAGGGACGCATCTCTTACAGTGCCTTCGGGCGTAGAAGGAATCGTGGTGGACACGAAGATTTTTTCAAGAAAAGGGCCTAAGTCAAAGACAAAAGAAGAGCTCAACGCAGAAAATAAAGAAATAGCCAGGATCATGGAAGAATACGGGAAGCGGGTTGAAATCGTAAAAATTGAAAGAGAAGGAAGATTATTTAAGCTGGTCTCGGGGGTAAAGTTTTCAGCGCCTTTATTATCGGATGAAACAGGTTCCACCCTGATAGCGGAAGGCAGGCCTGTAAGAAAGAAAGACTTGTCCAAATTCGAAAAATGCGACATATCAAGCATGAAGATAGAGTCAGACTTTAATCTGGAATCCGAAATCAGGCGTACGCTGATGGTTTATAACGATCAGCTGGAAGAAATACTTTACGAAGAAGAGTATGAAGTGGATAAGATTAAAAGAGGCGATGAGCTGCCTGCAGGTGTTTTAAAGAGAGTAGTTGTCTATATAGCCAGCAAGAAAAAACTTTCTGTCGGGGATAAGATGGCAGGCAGGCACGGCAATAAAGGCGTTATCGCAAAAATTCTTCCTGAAGAAGACATGCCTTTTATGCAGGATGGGACGCCGGTGGAAATAGTTTTGAATCCTCTGGGGGTTCCCTCAAGGATGAACGTAGGGCAGATACTCGAAACACATCTTGGATGGGCTGCAAAGGTAATGGGATATAAGGTTGACACCCCTGTATTTGACGGCGCCAAAGAGGAAGAGATTAAGCAGTGCCTGAATCAGGCAAAGATTCCGGAAAATGGCAAGGTAAGGCTCTTTGACGGATTGACAGGCGAGCCTTTTGATCAGAAGGTGACAGTAGGCTTCATATATATGATGAAACTCGCGCATCTTGTAGACGATAAGATGCACGCGCGCTCCATAGGGCCTTATTCATTGGTCACTCAGCAGCCGCTCGGAGGAAAGGCCCAGTTCGGAGGCCAGAGGTTCGGAGAGATGGAAGTCTGGGCGCTGGAGGCTTACGGCGCAGCTTATACGCTGCAGGAACTTTTGACTGTAAAAAGCGATGACGTGACAGGCAGGACCATGGCGTATGAATCAATAGTAAAGGGCGAGAACCCTATGCATCCCGGAACCCCTGAATCTTTCAATGTCCTTGTAAAAGAACTGCAAAGCCTGGGGCTGGACATAAAGACAGAGTATAAGGATGGCAAGAGCCCTGAGGTAAATCTATTGTCAGCTCAAGAGCTAAAAGAGAAGCGCAAAAAAGCAAAGAAAGAAAAACGGGAAAAGGCGAGGAAATAAAAATGCTAAACGAACCGATGAGTTCTTTTGATTTCATATCTATAAGAATAGCTTCTCCCGACATAATCAAGTCATGGTCAAAGGGCGAGGTCAGAAAGCCGGAAACCATCAATTACAGGACGCTGAGGCCTGAAAAGGACGGCCTTTTCTGCGAAAAGATATTCGGGCCTACGCGCGACTGGGAATGCAGCTGCGGAAAATATAAACGCATAAAATATAAAGGGATTGTGTGCGACCGCTGCGGAGTAGAGGTTACGCTTTCCAAGGTAAGGCGCGACAGGATGGGCCATATAGACCTTGCTGCCCCATGTTCGCATGTGTGGTTTTTTAAGGCAATGCCCTCGAGAATGGCGCTGGTGCTTAACATGGGCTTGAGAGAACTCGAAAAGGTTTTGTATTACGAGGAATATGTCGTGATAGAGCCAGGCGACTCTCCTCTTAAGAAAAAAGAATTATTAACAGAAGATAAATACAGGAAGGCAGTGGAAGAATTTGGCTCCAGGTTTAAGGCCATAATAGGCGCTGAAGGCATAAGAGAACTGCTGAAAGAGATAGACATAGACAAGACGATAACGGAACTCAAGGCGGATCTCCGCGAGCAAAAATCAGAACAGACCAAGAGAAAGATTTTAAAGAGATTGAAGGCGCTGGAATCATTCAAAAAATCAGGCAATAAGCCTGAGTGGATGATTATGGATGTGATACCTGTAATACCGCCTGATCTGAGGCCTCTGATACCTCTTGAAGGCGGAAGATTTGCCACAAGCGACCTCAATGATTTATACAGGAGAGTGATTAACAGGAACAACCGCTTGAAAAAACTTTTGGAACTGAAGGCCCCGGATATCATTATAAGGAACGAAAAAAGGATGCTGCAGGAAGCCGTTGACGCGCTTTTTGATAATGGCCGCCACGGGAGAGCAGTGCTTGGTCCGGCAAACAGGCCTTTGAAATCATTAAGCGATATGCTTAAAGGCAAACAGGGCAGGTTCAGGCAGAATCTTCTCGGAAAACGCGTTGATTATTCCGGCAGAAGCGTAATCGTCGTAGGGCCTGAATTAAAGATATGGGAATGCGGGCTTCCTAAAAAAATGGCCCTTGAATTATTCGAACCTTTTATTATCAAGAAATTGAAAGAAAAGGGTTTCGTGCACACTATAAAAAGCGCGAAGAGAATGGTGGAGAAAGCAAGGCTGGAGGTATGGGATATACTGGACGAAGTTATAAAAGACCATCCTGTTATGTTGAACAGGGCCCCTACGCTGCATCGCCTGGGCATACAGGCTTTCCAGCCGATTCTTATAGAAGGAAAGGCCATAAGGATACATCCGCTGGTCTGCGCCGCATTCAACGCTGATTTTGACGGAGACCAGATGGCAGTGCACGTGCCTTTATCAATGGAAGCGCAGATGGAATGCAGGCTTATAATGCTCGCGTCCAATAATATATTTTCTCCGTCCGACGGCCGCCCTATCTTGACGCCTACGCAGGATATAGTGCTGGGTTCTTATTATCTGACCCAGGAGAGATCGAAGTTAAAAGGGGAAGGCAGGGTTTTTGCGGATAAGAGCGCGGCCGAGTTCGCTTTTTATGACAGAGAGATAGAGCTGCATGCCAAGATAAAAGTAAGAATTAATAATGAGATGATCAGCACCACCGCAGGCAGGGTACTTTTTAACAGCATCTTGCCCAAAGGCATGCCTTTTGTGAATGATGCGTTGGAAAAGGCAAAGCTCAGCAAAGTGGTTGCCAACTGTTATAAATTATTCGGGCACGATGCAACAGTAAAAGTCCTGGATGATATAAAAAGTATAGGATTTGAGCATGCTACGCTTGCAGGTATTTCCATATCGGTGGATGACCTCGCAATACCCGAAGATAAGAAAAAAGTCATAGCTAACTCAAAAAAAGAAGTCAATGCCGTAGAAGACCAATACAAAAAAGGTATTATTACGGAGCGCGAAAGATATAATAAGATAGTCGATATTTGGACTCACGCGACTGATAAGGTTTCGGATCTTATATTCGAGAACCTGGACCCGTTCAATCCAATATTCATGATGGCTAACTCAGGCGCAAGGGGCTCCAAGCAGCAGATAAGACAGCTGGCAGGTATGCGCGGACTTATGGCAAAGCCTTCAGGCGAAATCATAGAGACGCCTATCACTGCGAATTTCAGGGAAGGATTGACAGTGCTGGAATATTTTATTTCAACTCACGGCGCAAGAAAAGGGCTGGCTGATACAGCCCTTAAGACAGCAGATTCCGGATATCTTACAAGGCGGCTTGTTGACGTAGCGCAGGATGTTATCATTACAGAAGAGGATTGCGGCACATTGAACGGTATATTGATAGAAGCTATCATAGAGGCAGACGAGGAAGTGGTATCTTTGAGAGACAGGATTGTGGGCCGCGTCGCAGTTGATAATATAGTGGATATCATTACGGATGAAATTATTGTGGAAGCAGGCAGCGAAATCACAGAAGAGATGGCTGACAGGATCCAATTGGCAGGCATAGAAAAAATAAGGATAAGAAGCGTGCTCACTTGCGAGACAACGTATGGCGTGTGCGCAAAATGTTACGGGATCGATCTTGCTAAAGGCAAGATAGTGGACCTTGGCACTGCAGTGGGTATTATAGCCGCTCAATCAATAGGTGAGCCGGGCACACAGCTTACAATGAGAACGTTCCACATCGGAGGAACAGCTTCCAGGATAATCGAGCAGTCGTTCTTGAAATCAAAGTCTAAAGGCGTTGTTAAATATCACGGCCTAAAGACAGTGAGGCAGAAAGAAGGAGATATCGTCGTCCTCAACAGAAACGGCCAGATAAGCATAAACGATGAAAACGGCAGGGAACTTGAAAAACACATGGTTCCTTCAGGGTCTATCCTGTCCATGGAAGACGGCAAAGAAATAGAAAAAGGTATCATATTCGTCAGATGGGATCCTTACACCTCTCCTATATTAACAGAGGTTAGCGGCAAGATAAGGTACGAGGATATCATAGAAGAAGTTACTATGGCTGAAGAGATAGACGAGGCAACGGGTTTGTCAGAGAGGGTTATTATAGAGCAGAAAGGCGAATATCATCCTCAGATAATAATAGAGGACGCTAAAAAAGAGGTCCTGGCTATCTATCCTATACCTGCAGGCGCTCATATAATGCCTCAGGATGGGGCATCTGTGAGCGCGGGAGATTTGATAGCAAAAACTCCCAGGCAGGTTTCTAAAACAAAAGATATCACAGGAGGCTTGCCCAGGGTAGCTGAACTCTTTGAAGCGCGCAGGCCGAAAGATCCTGCCATGATAAGCGAGATAGACGGTATTGTGGAATTTGCGACATCCAAAAAAGGCCAGAGAAGGATTATTGTAAAATCCGCTTCAGGCATGAAACGGGAATACATAATTCCTCACGGCAAGCATCTGAATGTTTATAAGGGTGACAGGGTCAAGACCGGAGACCAGCTGGTAGACGGTCCTATAAACCCTCAGGATATTCTGAAGGTCAGCGGAGAAAAGAGGCTGCAGGAATACCTGGTAAATGAAGTCCAGGAAGTTTACAGGCTTCAGGGCGTCAGGATAAATGATAAGCACATAGAGGTAATAGTAAAACAGATGCTTAAGAAAATCAGGGTAGAAGAACCTGGAGATACTGATTTTCTTTCAGGCATGCAGGTGGATAAGCACATATTCCAGAAGGAGAATGAAAGAGCCGCGAAGCAGAAAGGCAAGCCTGCCAGCGCCACTCCTATACTTCTGGGCATAACAAAGGCATCCTTAAGCACGGAGAGCTTTATATCCGCGGCGAGTTTCCAGGAAACAACCAGGGTCCTGGCCGATGCTGCCGCAAGCGGCAAGATAGACGAGCTCAGGGGGTTAAAAGAGAATGTTATAATGGGCCACCTGGTTCCGGCAGGAACAGGATTTAAGAGCCATACAAATATAGAAATGGTTAAAGAAGCGGTTGAAGAAAAAGAAACTATCAAGGACAAAAAAGAGGAATAATATGCCAACTATAAGCCAGTTAATAAGATTCGGCAGGACAGAGAAAAAGAAAAAGACAAAATCGCCTGCGTTAAAAAGCTGTCCGCAAAAAAGAGGGGTATGCCTTCAGGTAAAAACGCAGACTCCTAAAAAACCTAACTCTGCGTTAAGAAAAGTCGCAAGGGTAAGACTGACAAACAGCACTGAAGTGACTTCATATATACCCGGAGAGGGCCATAACCTGCAGGAGCATTCTATTGTGCTTGTCAGGGGAGGCAAGGTAAAAGATCTTCCGGGAGTCAGGTATCACATAGTAAGAGGCACGTTGGATACAGCAGGTGTCCAGAATAGGAAGCAAAGCCGTTCTAAATACGGCGCGAAGCGCCCGAAATAGGAGATTAAATGAGAAGACGAAGAGCTGAAAAAAGAGATGTATTGCCGGATCCTAAATTTAGCAACAAGCTTGTCACTAAATTTGTTAATATGCTCATGGAGAAAGGCAAGAAGTCTACTGCAGAGCGTATTGTATATAGCGCTATGGATATAATTTCTGAAAAAACAGGAAATAAGAATTCCGTAGAAGTCCTGCAGAAGGCATTTGATAACTCAAGGCCGCTTCTGGAAGTAAAGCCCAGGAGGGTCGGCGGAGCCACGTATCAGGTTCCCATAGAGGTAAAAAGCGACAGGGGCGTGTCGATTGCCATGCGATGGATAAGGGATTTTGCCCGCCAGAAAAAAGGCAGGCCGATGTACGAGAAACTGGCGGAAGAGATAGTGGAAGCGTATAAAGGCCAGGGCTCGGCTATGAAAAAACGCGAAGATATGCACAGGATGGCAGAAGCCAACAAGGCATTTGCGCATTATAGATGGTAAAGGGTATTGGTGAAGGATGGACACGGAAACACAAAAGATAAATAAGAAATCAATGATAAGAGACATTCCTTTAGAAAAACTCAGGAACATAGGGATCATAGCCCACATAGATGCGGGAAAAACAACAACAACCGAGAGGATACTTTACTACACAGGTCGTGTTTATAAAATGGGCAATGTGGACGAGGGTACCGCTACGATGGATTGGATGGAGCAGGAGCAGGAAAGAGGCATTACAATTATGGCGGCAGCCACTACCTGCGACTGGAAAGACTGCAAGATAAACGTCATAGACACTCCAGGGCATGTGGATTTTACAGCAGAGGTTGAGAGATCCTTAAAGGTCCTTGACGGAGCTGTAGTTGTATTCTGCGGGGTAGGCGGGGTGCAGCCCCAGTCAGAGACAGTATGGCGCCAGGCAGACAGCTATATGGTTCCAAGAGTAGCTTTTATAAATAAGATGGACCGCACAGGCGCTGATTTTCTCAAGGTTTTTCATGAGATTACCGATAAATTAGGGGCGCTTGCATTTCCTATCCAGCTTCCCATCGGCCGTGAGGATAATTTCAGGGGGCTGATTGATTTAGTAAATATGAAGGCGCGCATATTTGAAGACTCCAAGGGGCAGGATAATTTCAGGGATGAAGAAATACCTCAAGACATGTTGCAAGAGGCGGAAAAATTCAGGCACAATTTGATTGAAAAACTCGCAGAGCATGACGAAGGGTTGATGGATAAATATGTGCATGATCAAAAGATATCGATAGACCAGATAAAGACTGCTTTGAGAAAGGCGGTTATAAAGCACATGTTTGTGCCTGTATTATGCGGCGCGTCTTTTAAGAATAAAGGCGTTCAGATGCTTTTGGATACAGTATGCGATTATCTTCCTTCTCCTTTGGACGTTCTGCCTATAAAAGGAGTAGATCCTAAATCAGATGAAGAGATATTCAGAAAGACAGATGACGACGAGCCGTTCTGCGGGCTATGTTTTAAAGTAGTAACAGATCCGTATGTCGGAAGATTGACGTATGTACGCATATATTCCGGGACAATCAAGCCCAGTTCTTATGTTTATAATTCAACGAAGGATGCGAAAGAAAGACTTGCCAAGATTGTGCGCATGCACGCCAATAAACAGGAAATAGTGGAAGAGGCGAGCGCAGGCGACATCGTGGGAATTGTGGGGCTTAAGAATTCAAAAACAGGAGATACCCTTTGCGCGGAAGATTACCCTATTATTTTAGAAAAGATACATTTTCCTGAGCCTGTTGTTTCAATGGCAATAGAGCCTGCCACTAAAATGGACCAGGATAAGCTCGGCATGGCCTTGAATAAATTGCAGGAAGAGGATCCGACTTTCAAGGTTCATTACAATGCAGAGACAAGCCAGACTATTATATCCGGGATGGGAGAATTACATCTGGAAATTATAATAGACAGATTGCTGAGAGAATTCAAAGTTACAGCTAAGACAGGCGCTCCGCAGGTAGCTTATAAAGAAATGCCGAGCGAGGAAGTAAGATCTGTCGGTAAATTTATACAGCAGACAGGCGGCCACGGCCAGTATGGGCATGTGGTAATTATTATAAAACCCGGGGAACAGGATTCCGGAGTAGAGTTTAAAAATAAGATTGTCGGAGGGGCAATACCAAGAGAATATATATCTGCCGTGGAGGACGGAATAGAGATGGCATCTAAGACAGGAGTTCTTGCGGGGTATCCTGTGATAGATACGAGCGTGACTCTCATTGACGGGTCGTATCATGAGGTTGATTCCAGCGAGCTGGCTTTCAAAATGGCTGCTTCAATAGCCCTCGGCGATGGATTGAGGAAGGCAAAGTGCAAGCTGATGGAGCCTATAATGAATCTTGAAGTATTATTCCCGGAAAATTATACAGGGGATGTTATAGGAGACCTTAATTCCAGAAGGTGCAGGATAAGGGAAATCACTCAAAAGGTTAAAACCAAGATCGTAAAAGGCGACGTGCCCCTTGCAGAGATGTTTGGTTACGCAACAAGCATAAGAAGCTTGACACAAGGCAGGGCTTCGTATACAATGGAACCTTCTCATTATTCGGAAGTTCCTGGAAATATAGCAGAAAAGATAATAGGGAAGTAATAACAGGGAGGATAAATATAATGGCAAAGGAAAAA